>JBMTXT010000008.1:0-28800 GCA_049453775.1 Gemmatimonadaceae bacterium
GCAACGGACGCACACCACGCGCCGCCGCATCGGGAGCGAGACGGAAGACCGGAGAGTTGTCGAACATCACGATCGCCCGGCGTCCCATCCCAAGCGCACCCGGTGCGGTGCTATCCACGGCGACCTCGAGCAACGAACCCGGCACATAGAACTTGGCATTCCCGAGGGGGCGATCGGCGCCCTCCGGGGTCCGCTCCACCAGGTGATTGCTCACCGGGAGCCCGAGGTGGGCGGCGAGATTCGTCGAGCTCCCGATCGTGATGATCGTCCCGCCCGCCTCGGCGAAGCGCTTGAGCTGCGGGATGGTACGCTCCGCGGTGATGCTCCCCACCATGCGACGGAACTCGGCCGGAAGCGCCGTGGTGTCGGGCCCACCCGCGCCACCCATGAAGTCGCCGCGGCCACCCGCGCCTGCCGGACGCGGTGCCGGGATGGCGCCATCGACGAAGAGGAGCACATCGTACTTCGCGTTGAGGTTCCCCGCATCGAGCTGCTGCGGATAGACCACATCGAACGGGAACTCGTACTGCTCGAGGAGCCAACGGGTCCACCCCGAGGGCATCGAACCGCCGTACCGATCCCAGAGCGCGATGCGCATCGGACGCACCGGGGTCGCCCCCGCCGCACTCCCCGCACCGAAGGAGAGCCCGAGCTCACGCGCCGCGCGCTCCACGATCGCCTTGCTGGTCGCGGTGCTCGGGATGATCCAGGTGCCATCCGCCTTCCGCGAGACCTGGTGCCCCCCCTTGAGCAGGCGGTTCACGACGATGAAGGCGTCATTGTACGTCGGTGCGAGCGACCAGACCGAGGCCGCGGCGACCGTGCCCGCCGCAGGGCTCACGCGAGCCGTGGGGGCGATCTTCTCCAGCGGGCCGGTGACGTCATCGAGACTCCGGACGAACTCGACCCCCATCTGCATCGCGAGGGTCCACCCCGCGTTGTCATACGGCGGGGTCGGCGCCCCACCGGGGACGCGGAAGTCGTTCGGATGGTCCTGCGGCTCGAACATGTCGAGTACGTGGGCCCCGAAGGCCTGCCCCGTCTTCACCACGTAGGAGCCGGCGGGGTAGCGCTTCCCACCTGCCGAGATCGGGCCCGTCGCACGATGCACGTCGATCCCATTCTTCTGCAACGCGACGATCAACTTGACCGCCGTCGGGAAGTCGGGCTGATCCGACGAGAGGATATACGCACGCGGATCACGCGTGGCCGGATCGTTGAGCACCCCCATCAGGGCCTGTGCCGCCGTGCCGGTCCGCGACTGCCCCGCCCCCGCCATCCCGCCGAGGAAGGTCATCGGCGAATCCTGGGCCTGCCCCGTCGCTCGCGCGCGGTTCTCCGCCGCGATCTTCGCCTGCGCGGCGTCGACCCGCTTGGGCCAGATCGTCCAGCTATCGCGATTCCCTTGCTGGATCCGGTCATTCCCCATCTTCCAGATGTTGAAGAGGAAGTGCTCGCGATTCCGTGAGACCACATCGAGCACGGCGCGATTCGCGGTGACCGAGTAGTCGACCGACTGCCGGAACTTCCAGACCCCAGGCGTGACCGGCATCGGAAGATCGGCGCTCGGGAGCTGCCGGTTCGCGATGAAGGGAATCTCGATCGGCGTCGGGTTGCCGATCGTCTCGGTGAGGAGCCCAATCATGTTGTGGAAGTAGACCGTCGTGCGAAGCCCGCCATTCCACCAGGTGGAGTAGCCGGCACCGGACCGCATCACGACCCCCCCCTTCTCCTCGACGATGAACCGGTTGTGCATCGCCCCGCCCACGACATCGAGCCCCGTCTTGATGAGGGTGTGGATGTTGTAGTTCATCGGGTCACGGAACGGGGGCGCGAACATCACCGTCCCCGCGGGGCCCGTCTGGTGATGGTTGTACATCACCTGCGGATACCAGACGGTGTAGAGCATCCGGTTCATGTTCTCCGACTCGGGCTGCGCCGCGAGATAGAAATCGCGGTTGTTGTCATGCCCGATGTACTTCTGATACAAGCGTGGGATGTTCATCGCACGCTTCGTGGGATCGCTCTCGCGCATATACCAGTCGCTGACGAGCTCCATGCCATCGGGATTGGCGTGGACCATGACGATGATCAGATCGTTCAGGAAGCGCTGCGTCTCCTCATCGGTCGCGGAGACGAGCTGCCAATTGGTCTCGATCAGCTGCTGCGCGCCGAGCACCTCGGTCGCATGAAGCCCGCCGTCGATCCAGACGACGCCTTTCCCTTCCTTGGCGAGCTGCCGCGCCTCGGCCTCACTCACCCCTTCCGCACGCGCCAGCCGCTCGGCGATCCGCCGATAGCGCTCCTTGTTCCGGAGATTCTCCGGACTCGAGACGATCGCCATCACCTGCGGACGCCCCTCCGCCGTCTTCCCGATGGTGTCGAGCTCCATCCGGTCGGACTGCTTGGCGAGGGTCTCCCAATACGCCAGGAACTTGGAGTAGTTCGGCAGCACATAGTCGGCCCCGATCTCATGCCCAAAGAACTCCTTGGGTGAGGTCAGCCGGGCTTGAGCGGCGAGGGGGAGCGCGGAGAGAAGGAGGAGCGCACAGCTGCGGACCAAGGGACGCCAGGACATCACGACACGACTCCGGGGACGAGGGTGGACCTTGCTGAAGTCTACGGCGCGCGATGGTCCGATGCTGAGGTCACCCGGGGGGCGCCGCGCGTCCCCGGGCCGCGCCGGCGGCCCGTCGTGGTATCTTCTCGAGACCTATGCCCACGCCCCTCCGGTTCCTTCGGCACGCCGCGCTCCTGGCCTGCCTCGCCGTGCCGCTCGCGGCGCAGCTCCCCATGACCGAGTTCGCGGCCCGACGCGACTCCCTCGTCCGTGCCCTCCCGGACGGGGTGATCCTGGCGCTCGGCGCCCCGGAGCCGGTCCCCGACTACATCCCGTTCCGGCAACACCCGTACCTGTTCTACTTCACCGGATTCACCGAGCCAGGGGCAGCGCTGGTGATCGTGAAGCGGGGCACCGAACGCCGGGACCTGCTCTTCGTGCAGGGGCGTGACCCCGCCCGTGAGGTCTGGACCGGGGCGCGACTCGGCGTCGCCGGGGTGCGCCCGCGCCTTGGCCTCGAGGGACGCGACGCCGCGGTGCTCTCGACGGTGCTCGACTCCCTCCTCGCCGTCCACCAGACGCTGCACGTGCTCGGGGACATCGGCTCCCGGATGACGGAGCGCTCGCTCCACGACCAGTTCATCGATGGTCTGCGCACGGCGAATCCGAAGATCGAGGTGAACGACGCACGGCGTGAGGCGAACCGTCTTCGCGGGCGGAAGAGCCCGGCGGAGTTGGAGCGGATCCGCATCGCCTCGGAGCTCAGCGCGCAGGGGCACCTCGCTGCCTTCGCCGCGGTGCAGCCCGGGGTGGCGGAATTCACGCTCCAGGCGATCGCCGAGGCCACCTGGCGGCAGGCCGGTGGCGACGGCCCGGCCTATGGATCGATCGTCGGGTCTGGCCCGAACGCGACCACCCTGCACTACAACCGATCCGAACGGGTCGCACAGGCCGGTGAGGTCATCGTGCTCGACATGGCGACGTCGTACGACGGGTACGCCGCCGACATCACCCGGACGGTCCCCGTGAGCGGGCGTTTCTCACCCGCGCAGCGCGAGATCTATGACGTGGTCCTCGGCGCCCAGACCGCCGCCGAGCGACAGATCCGACTCGGGGGCCCGGCGCGGGCGATGACCGACTCGGCGACCGCGGTGCTGCGACATGGGCTCGCGCGCCTCGGCCTGGTCGAGTCCCCAGAGGCGACCTATGACTGCGGGTCGGCACAGCAGCCGCGGCGCTGCCCACAGCTCCAGCTCTACTACATGCATGGCTTGGGGCACGGGATCGGTCTCGTGGTGCACGACCCCGAGCAGTACACCCTGACGGGGAGCTTCGGGATCGGGAGTGCCTTCACGATCGAACCCGGGATCTATGTGCGGGAGAACCTCCTGACGATCCTCCCCGACACCCCGGGGAATCGGCGGATGGCGGCGAAGATCGCGCCCGCCGTCGCGCGCTATGCCAACATCGGGGTGCGGATCGAGGACGACTACCTCGTGACCGCGGCCGGCGTGGAGCGGGTCTCGGCGTCGGTCCCCAGAGAGATCGAGGCGATCGAGGCGCTGCTCGCACGGCCTCGGACCCCGCTGGACCCGGCCGCCGTGCGCCGATTCCTGCACGTGAAGACGGGGCGGACCGACCCCCCGAGATGACCCCGGCGGCGTGTAGTTTGCGAGGATGCCGACCTCACTGCTCCTCCTCATCCTCGCGCTGACCACCGCCGCCCCCTCCCTCACGGCGCAGGCCCGCCCCGCGGCGCCCGTCCGCTACGAGATCGCCTTCCCCAATCGGGTACATCACGAGGGGGAGGTCACCATCCGCTTCGCCGCGGTCCCCGCCGGTCCGCTTCGCGTGGAAATGGCGCGGAGCTCCCCGGGGCGCTACGCCCTGCATGAGTTCGCGAAGAACGTCACCCGCATCCAGGCGACGGATCCCGCCGGGCGGGCGCTGACCGTCACCCGCCTCTCCCCGCATGCGTGGGCGATCACGGGGCACCGCGGCGAGGTCCAGCTGCGCTACACCCTCTTCGCCGATCGCGCCGATGGGACCTACGCCGGGATCGATGAGACCAAGGCGCACCTGAACATCCCCGCGACCTTCGCCTACGCGCCGGCGCTCGCTGCGCGTCCGATCGAGGTCACCTTCCGCCGCCCTGATCCGGCCTGGGCGATCGCGACGCAACTCCAGCCGACGACCGACGCCGAGACCTTTCGGGCGCCGAACCTCGCCTACTTCCTGGACTCGCCCACGCATCTCGGCGCGCTGGAGGTCCGCCGCTGGGAGGCGGGGCCGGAGGGGCGCACCCAGCAAATCCAGCTCGCGGTCAACCATGAGGGGACGCGCGCCGAGGTCGACTCCTTCGCGACGCTCACACGGAAGGTCGTCGACGAGATGGCCGCGGTCTTCGGCGAGCTCCCGCGCTTCGACTTCGGGAGCTACACCTTCATCGCCTGCTACCGCGCGACCTGCGCCGGCGACGGGATGGAGCACCGCAACTCGACCTCGCTCACCTCGTCGAGCGCCCTGCGCACCAACATGCTCGGCCTCCTAGGAACCGTCTCACACGAGTTCTTCCATGCGTGGAACGTCGAGCGGATCCGGCCGCGGTCGCTCGAGCCCTTCGACTTTTCCAAGGCGAACATGAGTGGGGAGCTCTGGTTCGCCGAGGGGTTCACGAACTATTACGGCGTGCTGACGATCGCGCGCGCCGGGATCGTCTCGCCCGCGGAGTACGCGCGGCGCCTCACCGGCGCGGTGAACGCGATGACGGTCTCTCCCGCCCGCGGCTTCGGCGGTGCGGTCGCGATGAGTCAGCAGGCCCCCTTCGTGGACGCGGCGGTCTCGATCGACCCGCAGAATCGCGCGAACACCTTCCTCTCGTACTACACCTACGGCGAGGCGCTCGGGCTCGCGCTCGACCTCACCCTGCGTGCCCGGCCGGCGCCGGTGACCCTCGACGACCTGATGCGATGGATGTGGATGCGGTTCGGCCGAGAGCAGAGCGCGGCCCTCGCCCCGGTCCGCACCTACACGGTGGCCGATGCCCAGACCGCCCTCGCCGAGGTGACGCGCGACCCCGCCTTCGCGCGAGATTTCTTCGCTCGGTACGTGGTCGGGAGCGAGCGGCCCGCATACGAGACGCTGCTGGCCCGTGCCGGATTTCTCGTGCGTCCCGCGCGCCCCGGGCAGGCGTGGCTCGGCGATGTCCGGTTCACCGAGCAGGCGGGGGGACTCGTCCTCGGGAGTGTCCCGCTGATCGGGAGTCCCCTCTACGAGGCCGGGCTCACCGCCGGGGATCGGATCGCGCGGATCGAGGAGGCCCCCGTCCTGACCACGACCGCCCTCCGCGATCTGCTCGCGACGCGGCGGCCGGGCACCCCACTCCGCCTCACCTGGATCGGCCGCACCGGGGAACGCACGGCGTCCGTGACGCTCGCCGAGGACCCGAACGTCGAAGTCGTCGCCTTCGAGGAGGGAGGCCGTGCGCCGACGGCGGCACAGCTCGCGTTCCGGGCCGCCTGGGTCGGCAGTAGGATTCGCTGAGCTCATCACTCGTCCACCTTCCGTCTCGCCTCCGCATGTCTCGTCACCTCGCCCTGCTGTTCGCTGTCGTCGCCGGCACCGCGCTCCCCGCCGCGGCCCAGCAGGCCCCCGCCGATCTCGTGGTCACGAATGGCCGGATCTATACCGCCGACGCGGCGCGCCCCGTGGTGGATGCCATGGCGATTCGCGCCGGGCGCATCGTCTTCGTCGGCGACCGGGCCGGGGCGAAGGCCCTCACCGGGGCCCAGACCCAGGTGCTCGATCTCGACGGACAGACCGTGATCCCCGGGATGACGGATGCGCATGCGCATGTCCTCGGCCTCGGACAGGCGCTGCGCAACGTCGACCTCGTCGGGACCACCTCGTACGAGGCGGTGATCGCCCGCGTGGTGGCGCGCGCCAAGGAGACCCCGAAAGGCGAGTGGATCATCGGGCGCGGATGGGACCAGAACGATTGGGGCGATACCCGGTGGCCCTCGCACGAGGCCCTCTCGCGCGCGGTCCCCGATCACCCGGTCTACCTGGAGCGTGTGGATGGGCATGCCGCGCTCGCGAACGCGATGGCGATGCAGCGCGCGGGGCTGACCCGCGCCTCGAAGGAGCCGAGTGGCGGGCAGATCGTGCGCGACTCCCGGGGCGAACCGATGGGGGTCCTGGTCGATAACGCGCAGGGACTCGTCGAACGGAGTATCCCGGCCGCGACGCGCGCGCAGACCAAGGCGATGATCGCCGCCGCGATCACCGAGATGCATCGCTGGGGCCTCACCGGGGTGCACGATGCCGGCGCCTCCGCGCAGACCCTCGAGCTCTATGAGGAGCTCGGCCGCGAGGGGGCGCTCGATCTGCGTCTCTACGCGATGATCTCCGACCATGCGCCGACCCTCGAGGCCTGGTTCCGTCGGGGACCGCAGAGCGGGCTCTTCGATGGCCGCCTCTGGGTGCGATCGATCAAGCTCTATCAGGACGGCGCGCTGGGCTCGCGTGGCGCCGCCCTGCTCGAACCGTACAGTGATGATGCCACGACGAGTGGCCTCCTCGTCTCCGCCCCTGCGCATATCCGCGAGGTGGCGGACCGCGCCCTCGTGGCCGGGTTCCAGGTCAATACGCACGCGATCGGGGATCGTGGGAATCGGTTGGTGCTCGATGCGTACCAGGCGGCCCTCGCCGCGCGTCCCACCGCGGATCATCGCTTCCGCGTGGAGCACGCCCAGATCCTCCACAGCGATGACATCCCGCGCTTCGCCGCGCTCGGGGTGATCCCGAGCATGCAGGCCTCCCACCAGACGAGTGACATGTACTGGGCGGGGAACCGTCTCGGGGAGACGCGTCTCCGCGGTGCGTATGCGTGGCGCTCGCTCCTGGAGACGGGGACCATCATCCCCAACGGCTCGGACTTCCCCGTGGAGTACGTGGATCCTCTGATCTCCTTCAAGGCGAGCGTCGCGCGACAGGATGCCCAGGGATGGCCGGTGGGCGGGTGGTTCCCCGAACAGCGGATGACCCGCGAGGAAGCGCTCAAGTCGATGACGATCTGGCCCGCCTACGCCGCCTTCCAGGAGCGCGAGCTCGGCTCCCTGACGCCTGGGAAGCACGCGGACTTCGTGGTGCTCGATCAGGATCTCCTGCGGATCCCCGACGCGATGCTCTCGCAAGTACGCGTGCGCTCCACCTGGTTCGCCGGTCGCAAGGTCTACGAGCGGCGCTGAGGGGCGATGACCTTCCTGGGGGAGGATCCCCGGCTCCGCGCCATCCACGAGACCCTGAAGGCGGCACGCGCCCTACGGCCGAGGGTCGCGATCCTCCGCCTCGGCGTTCCGATGACGACGATCGGCCCTTGGGTCACCGAGGTCATTCGACGCGCCGGCGGGATCGACCTCTTCGCCTCGGACGAGACCTCGCGCGAGGCGCACCCCGTGGACGTCGCGACCCTCCAGGCCGCCGATCCCGAGCTGATCGTCCTCACGCGCACCGGGATGACGCTCGACCAGCTCCACGAGGCGCTCTCGCATCGCCTGACTGATCCCGACTGGGCCTGGGCCCATGCACGCCGTGTCCTCGCGATGGATGCCGCGCTGCTCGATGCCCCCGGCCCCTCGCTCATCGATGCGGTGGCGTGTCTCGCCCCCAGCATCGCACCCACGCTCTTCGCGCCCGCACCGACGCACCGCGTGCGCGCTATCACCCTCTCCTTCCGCTGAGATCCGTCATGCTCGCTCCCACCGCCATCACCTTCCTCAAACGCCTCCTCGATACCCCGGGCCCCTCCGGTTATGAAGGCCCTGCGGCCGCGGTCTGGCGGGAGGAGGCGCGCGGGTTCGCCGCCGAGGTGCACGCCGATGTCGCCGGCAACTCGATGGCGGTCGTGAACCCCACCGGCGGCCCGACGATCATGCTCGCCGGCCACATCGATGAGATCGGCGTGATCGTCACGCATATCGATGACGAGGGCTACGTTCACATCGGCCCGATCGGCGGGTGGGACCCGCAGGTACTCGTGGCGCAGCGCATCCGCTTCCTCGGGCGCCATGGGGAGGTGCTCGGCGCCGTAGGGAAGAAGCCGATCCACCTCATGAAGCCGGAGGACCGGGAGAAGGCCTCCAAGATGACCGACCTCTGGGTCGACATCGGGGCATCGTCCAAAGCCGAGGCCGCCGCACTCCTGTCCGTCGGGGATGCCGGGGTGATCGATTCGCGGACGGTGGATTTCCCGAACCGTCGGATCGTCTCCCGCTCGATCGACGACCGGATCGGCGCCTTCGTGGTGCTCGAGGCCCTGCGACGTTACGCCGCCGATCCGGGCGAGGCGCGTGTCGTCGCGGTCGCCACAACGCAGGAGGAGATCGGCTACCAGGGGGGCGGCGCGCGGGTGGCCGGTGAGCGGATCGACCCGGCGATGGCGATCGTCGTCGACGTGACCTTCGCGACCGATCACCCCGGGGTGGAGAAGAAGGAGCTCGGCGAGGCGCGGATCGGGGGCGGACCGGTGCTGACGCGCGGCTCGGTGGTCTCCCCGGTGGCCTTCGGGATCCTCCGCGACGCCGCCGAATCGCTCGCGATCCCCCACACCCTCCGCGCCGAGGGGCGGCAGACCTTCACCGATGCGGATGCGATCCATCTGGCGCGGCACGGCGTGGCGACGGCGCTCCTCTCGGTGCCGAACCGCTACATGCACTCCCCGAACGAGTTGGTGAGCCTCGACGACCTCGACCATGCGGCGACGTTGATCGCCGCGGCCTGTCGCGCGGTGACGGCACGGACGGACTTCACCGCCCGCTGACCGACGCGCCCCGATGCCGCTCCACGTCTGGTCGAGCGCGCACTACACGATCCCGCTCCCCGACGGCCACCGCTTCCCGATCACCAAGTATGCGCGGCTGCGTGAGGCGATCGTGGCGGAGGGGATCGTGGCGGCCGATCGGGTGCACGATCCCGAGCGGCTCTCGCTGACCGACGTGGGGCGGGTGCACGATGCCGACTATCTGGCCCGTGTGCTCGATGGCCGGCTCTCGGCGGCAGAGCAGCGGCGGATGGGATTCCCGTGGAGCCCCGGGTTGGTGGAGCGCTCGCTCCGGGCGAGTGGCGGGACCCTCGAGGCGGCGCGCCGGGCACTCGAGGCCGGGATCGCGATGAATCTCGCGGGGGGGACGCATCACGCCTTCGCCGCGCATGGCGAGGGGTTCTGCGTGCTGAATGACGTCGCCATCGCGGTGCGGGCGCTCCGCGCCGAGGGGCGGATCCGGCGCGTCGCGATCATCGACCTCGATGTGCATCAGGGGAACGGGACGCACGACATCCTCGCCGAGGATGCGGAGAGCGTCACCTTCTCCATGCACGGCAGGCGGAACTACCCGTTCCATAAGGTCCCCGGCACGCTCGACATCGAGCTCGAGGATGGGACGGAGGACACCGAGTACCTCGAGCGACTCGCCGCCGCGCTCCCCGGGGTGTTGGCGAGCGCCCGCCCCGACCTCGTCTGCTACCTGGCCGGCGCCGATCCCCACGAGGGGGACACCCTCGGCCGACTCCGCCTCACCTTCGACGGCCTGATGCGGCGGGATGCGCTCGTCCTCGAATCGGCGCGCGCGATCGGCGTCCCCGTCGCGATCGTGATCGCGGGGGGCTATGGTCGCGATATCCAGGACACCGTGCGCGTGCACTGCAACACCGCACGCGTCGCGTGCAGTTTCCTCTGACGCGTATGCCACCGATCCCCGCGCCCGACCACGACGGCACCACCCAGACGACGACGTCGCCGCTCTACTGGTGCGCGTATGGGCCGATGGAGGCCGGTGGCTCGACGTCGGACGAGCCCAGCACCCTGCTCGTGCTCCATGGGGGGCCGGGGGCGCATCACGACTACCTCCTGCCGCAACTCCTCGGTCTCGCACGGCGGCGGCGCGCCCTCTTCTACGATCAGCGCGGCGGGGGGCGTTCCAAGACCGATGATCGCACCCCGATCACCTGGGAGACGCATGTCGCCGACTGCACCGCGGTGATCGGGGAGCTCGCCCCAGGCCCCCTGACCCTGGTGGGATACTCCTGGGGGGCCCTGCTCGCCCTGCTCTACACCATCGAATCCGCCCGGGGACGCGCCGGGCCACTACCATGCCGGCTGGTTCTCATCAATCCGGCCCCGGTGAGCCGCGCCTATCGCGCGACCTTCGAGGCCGAGATGGCCGCACGGCAGAAGAGCCCACGGATCGCCGAGCTGCGGGCCCAGCTCGAGGCGAGCGGGCTCCGCGCGCACGACCCGGCGGCCTACCAGCAACGGATCTTCGAACTGAGCGTCGCCGGCTACTTCGCGGACCCCGCGCGCGCACGCGACCTCACCCCCTTCCGTGTCACCGGGCGTGTGCAGCAATCGACCTGGGAGTCGCTCGGCGACTTCGACCTCCTCCCCGCACTTCGTCCCCTGCGGATCCCCACGCTCGTGGTCCATGGACGACAGGACCCGATCCCCCTCGCCTCCGCCGCCGCGATCGCCGAGGCGCTCGGCGCGCGGCACTGCTGGCTCGACGACTGTGGCCATGTGCCGTATGTGGAGCGGCCGGCGGCGCTTGCCACCGCGATCGACACCTTCCTCGACGGCACCGAATCGCTGGTCGCGGGGTAACCAGAGCGCGCGCTCGCCGCGACGCGCTCCCCTGAGGCGGATCACCCCCGGCCGTCCTCTATATTCCCTGAGATGGATTCCCGCGCCGCCGCACATCTGCTCCACGAGATCGTCGCCCTGCTCGAGCTGCAGGGGGAGGATCCTGCGGTGCCCGCCCCCTTCGCCGATGCGGCGCGCTCCCTCGCCGCCGATGAAGCACGCCCGGTGGGCGAGCTCCTCAAGCGGGATAAGCGCCGCTTCGCCCCCGAGGTGGTCGAGGTGCTCGAGGAGCTCAACGCGACCGGTGACGCCGCGCTGCTCGATCGCCTTCGCGAGTCGACCCCAGAAGGGCTCTTTGAGATGCTGCGCATCCCCGGGCTGGGGCCATCGCGCATCCGCCGCATCCACGAGGGGCTGGGGATCGACACCTTGCAGGAGCTCGACGAGGCCGCCCGCGACGGGCGGCTCGCGAAGCTCCCGCGATTCGGCGCGCGCACCGCGGAGCAGGTCCAGCGTGGGATCGCCTGGCTCAAAGAGAGTGGCGCGCAGATCCTCCTCCCGCATGGCCGGGCCGAAGCGGAGCGGTTGCTCGCAGTGGTGCGCCGGCAGCCCGGGGTGGTGCGGGCCGAGATCGCCGGCGCCATCCGTCGGCACTGCGAGACGGTGCGCGAGGTGGAGATCGTCGCCGCCTGCGTGCGCGACCCGGAGAGCGTCGGCGCCGCGTTGGCGCGAGCGCCCGGTGTCCGAGACTCCGTCGGGAGTGGAACACGCACCGTTGCGATCCGCTTCGATGACGGCCTGCGACTCATCCTCCACTGCGTCCCCACCGAGGCCTTCGTGGTGACCTGGTTCCATGCCACGGGGAGCAAGGCGCATGTGCAGGAGGTCACGGCGCGCGCCGCACGGCGGGGGCTTGTCCTGGAGCGCGAGCACCTCCGTCGCGCCGATGGATCGCCCGTCCCCCTCCTCGACGAAACCACGCTCTACGAGGCGCTCGGGCTCCCCTGGCTCCCCCCCGAACTGCGCGAAGGGATGGGGGAGTCTGAGGCGATCGCTTCCGCGCGCCTCGCCTCTCTGGTCACCCTGCCGGAGATCCGAGGGGTCCTCCACTGCCATTCGCAGTACTCCGACGGCGGGGCGACGATCGCCGAGCTCGCCGCCGCCGCTCGCGCACGCGGGTGGCGCTACCTCGGGATCTCGGACCACTCGCAATCGGCGTTCTACTCCGGGGGGCTCACCCTCGATTCATTGCAGCGCCAGCACGACGAGATCGAGGCGATCAACGCGAGCTTCACCGACTTCCGCGTCTTGAAAGGGGTCGAGGCCGACATCCTCCCCTGCGGGCGGATCGATTATCCCGTGGAGGTCCTCGACCGCTTCGACTACGTGATGGCCTCCGTGCATTCGCGGCTCGGGATGAACGCCACGCAGATGACCGATCGCGTGCTCAAGGCGATGGACGACCCGCACATGGCGATCCTCGGCCATCCGACGGGGCGGCTCCTGCTCACCCGCGAGCCCTACGCGATCGATATGGCCGCGATCAGTCAGAAGGCCGCCAGCGTCGGTGTCGCCCTCGAGCTCAACGCCGACCCCCACCGCCTCGATCTCGACTGGCGCCTCTGCCATACCGCCCGCGAGGCGGGGGCGACGATCGTGATCGGCCCCGACGCGCACTCGGTCGACGGACTCGACAATATGGCGCTGGGGATCGGGATGGCGCGCAAAGGGTGGCTCACCGCTGCCGACGTGCTCAACACGCGGTCCGTGGACGACGTGGTGGCATTCGCGCAGCGGCGACGGCTCGTGGCGCGCTGACCCGATGGCCGCCAAGAAGGCCGGCACGAAGGCCGGCACCCGGGTCGCTCGCCCCGCGAAGAAGACCACGAAGCCTCCGCGGGTGCCGCGCCTTCGTGGCGAGGCCCTCCGGGCGCACGCCCTCGAGATCCAGCGTCGGCTCGCCGCGACCTATCCCAACGCACACTGCGAGCTCACGTACCGCAATCCCTTCGAGCTCGCCGTCGCGACCGTGCTCTCGGCGCAGTGCACCGACGCGCGCGTGAACATGGTGACCCCCGAGCTCTTCCGGCGCTGGCCGACCCCTGAGGCGCTCGCACAGGCGTCGCTCGAGGCGATCGAGGCGGTCATCAAGAGCACGGGGTTCTATCGCAATAAGGCGAAGTCGATCCTCGGGCTCGCACAGCAGGTGGTCGCCGAGCATGGCGGTGAGATCCCCGCCGAGATGGACGCACTCGTCCGCCTCCCCGGGATCGGCCGCAAGACGGCGAACGTCGTCCTCGGCAACGCCTTCGGTCAGAACGAGGGGATCGTCGTCGACACCCATGTGGCACGCCTCTCCGCGCGCTTCGGCTTCACCCGCGAGACCGATCCCGTGAAGATCGAGCAGGCGCTGATCCCTCTCTTCCCGCGGGAGAGCTGGACCCAGCTCTCGCACCTGATGATCTGGCATGGCCGCCGCACCTGTGCGGCGCTCCGGCCCCGGTGCGGCGATTGCGTCCTCGCCGACTGCTGCCCCTCCGCCGCCCTCTGACCCCGACCGATGACCTTCGCTCCATCCAACGCCGCTCCCTACCAGCACGCCATGCGCCTCACCTCGGTCCTGGCGATCGCCGTCTTCGGCGCGGCCCTCGGCTGCGCGCCAGCCCACCAAGCCCCCGCCACTCAGAACGCGCAGCTCTTGGCTCCGCCAAAGGATTCATGTGAGCGCGCCCGCGAGGATGCCCGCCTCGACCCGCGGCTCGATGTGGAACGGGTCCCGACCCCGGTGAAGATGGACCCCGCCCCGATCAAGCGTCCCGTCCCGCCGGTGGTGCTGCGGCGCAGCCGAGGGGACACGATCAAAGCCGAGGTGCTGGTCGACACCCTCGGCCAGCCCGACATGGCGACCTTCGCGATGCTCAAGTCGCCCGACAGCTGGTACACGACGAACCTCAAGGCCGCGATCGCGAAGTGGACCTTCGAGCCCGCGCTCCGGAACGGGTGCAAGGTCCCCCGGTATTACCTGTTCACCGTCGCGCTGGGCAGGCGTCCGCGCCGCTGAGTAGATTTCCCTGCACACCTTTTGCCTTCCCCCCATGAAGACCGCCACCTTCGAGACCAACAAGGGCACCATCGTCGCGACGCTCCACGAGCAGGACGCGCCGGGCACGGTCGCCAACTTCGAGAAGCTCGCCAACGAGGGCTTCTACGATCAGATCCGCTTCCACCGCGTGATCCCCGACTTCGTCGTGCAGGGGGGCTGCCCCAATGCGAAGATCGGCGGGACGCCGAAGGGCCCGCCGGGGACCGGTGGCCCGGGGTGGACGATCCAGTGCGAGACCAAGGGGAACCCGAACCGTCACACCGTCGGCGCCCTTTCGATGGCGCATGCCGGCCCGAACACCGGTGGCTCCCAGTTCTTCATGGTGCTCTCCGAGGCCAACACCAAGCACCTCGACGGCGTGCACACCGTCTTCGGCCAGATCACCACGGGCCTCGACGTGATGAACCAACTCACGGACCAGGACCACATGGTCTCCGTCCGCGTCAGCTGATCCCTCCCACCTGACACCTGGTATCTGATCCCCATGACCGCTGGTACTCCGATGTCCGGCCGCGACACCGCCGCCGCCTTCAAGGGTCTCATCATCGGCCTCGTCTTCATCCTCGCGGTGGTCCTCGTCACGATGAAGCTGACGAACGACAAGTTCGACGCCCACCACGAGGCGGCCACCGCGACCGAGTCGCACTGAGATGACCGCGGCCGAGGGTCCGGCCGCCGAGCGCCCTGCGTCCCTCGAGGGGCGCAGGGCGCTTCCCTTTCCGCTCGCCGCGGCGGCCGCGCCAATCCAGACGCTCCTGATCCTCGCGTTCGGGCTCGCCCTTCGGCTCCATCCTGACCTCGCGCGCTGGTCGGTCCCGACGCTGATGACGGGGCTCGTCTTCCTAGGGGCGCCAGTGGCCTGGCGCACGATCCGGGGGATGTTCCGCGGCGAGTTCGCCGCCGATGTGGTCGCGATGCTCGCGATCGTGACGGCGATCGTGCTGCTTGAACCGATCGCTGGCTTGGTGATCGTGTTGATGCAGACGGGGGGCGAGTTGCTCGAGCGCTACGCCGAGGGCCGCGCCTCCGATGCGGTGCGTGAGCTCGAGGCGGCGGCACCGCGCATCGCGCACCGACTCGCAGGAGCGCGCGCCGCAGCCGGCGACCCACTGATCGGGACCGCCGTATCGGATGTCGCGGTCGAACGGATCGCCGTCGGGGACCTGCTCTTGGTGCGGCCTGGGGAGATGATCCCCTGCGACGGCGAGGTGGTCGAGGGCTCGAGCTCGCTCGACACCTCGCGGATCACCGGCGAACCGATGCCCGAGCGGGTCGGCCCCGGCGCGCAGGTCCGCTCCGGTGTGGTGAACACCGCCTCCCCCCTGGTGCTCCGCGCCACGGCGCTGGCGAGCGCCTCGCTCTACGCCCGCATCGTCGAGCTCGTCCGTACCGCACAGGGGGAGAAGTCCCCGATCCAGCGTCTCGCCGACCGCTGGGCCGTCTGGTTCACCCCGATCACGATCCTGGCCTGTGTGATCGCCTGGGTGATCTCCCGTGATCCGCTGCGCGTCCTCGCCGTGCTCGTCGTCGCCACCCCCTGCCCCCTCCTCCTCGCGACCCCGGTCGCGGTGATCGGCGGAATCAACCGGGCGGCCCGCCGCCAGGTGATCGTCCGCAACGGGACCGCGCTCGAGCTCCTGGCGCGCGTCGACACCGTGGTCTTCGATAAGACGGGGACCCTCACCCATGGCCGACCCGCCGTCACCGCCGTCGAAGGGATCGATGGCGCCTCCACCGACGAGCTCCTCCGCTTTGCCGCCGCGATCGAGATGGGGAGTGGGCATCTCCTCGCCCGCTCGGTCCTCGATGAGGCGACCGCACGACACCTCACGATCCCCTCGGCGCGCGAGATCGTCGAGCACGCTGGGCGCGGGGTGACCGGGCTCGTGGCCGGGCACCGCGTCAGCGTCGGGAACCGGACCCTGGTCGGGGAGCACCACCCCGAGCGGCGCGGTGCCCTGGATGCGCTGCACCCGGCGACCGCGGGGGGGCTTCGCGCCTACGTGGTGGTCGAAGCGCTCGACGGCGGCACCCCACCGAGGATCGGCGTGATCACCTTCGGCGATCGGCTCCGCGCCGATCTCCCTCCGTTCTTCCAGCGGCTCACGCACCTCGGGCTCACGCGGACCGTCCTCCTCTCCGGCGACCACGTGGAGAATGTGCGGCCGGTGGCCGAGGCGTTGGGGATCAGCGAGGCACAGGGCGATCTCCTCCCCGATGGGAAGGTCGCCGCGGTGAAGGCGCTCGAGGCGAGCGGCCGCCGCGTGCTGATGGTGGGGGATGGCACCAACGATGCCCCCGCCCTCTCGGCGGCGACGGTCGGCGTCGCCCTCGCGGCGCATGGGGGCGGGATCTCCGCCGAAGCCGCCGGGGTGGTGCTCCTCGCTGACGACGTGACGCGCGTGGAAGATGCGGTCCGGATCGGGCAGCGCGCCGTGACGATCGCGAGGCAGAGCATCGTCGCGGGACTCATCCTCTCCGGCGCGGCGATGGTGATCGCCGCCGTGGGCTTCATCCCCCCGACGGTCGGGGCGCTGATCCAGGAAGGGATCGATGTGGCGGTGATCCTGAATGCGCTCCGGGCCGCGTCGGCTCCGCCAATCCCATCCGCATAGCACGGCCCTCCGAGGCGACCACTCGCCCGGACCGGTGTATCTTGCCTCGCATGGCGACCCTTCCCGCTCGCGCCGAGGCCCTCGCTCTCATGGAGGCCTGGACCCCGAATTTCTCCCTCCGGCGCCATATGCTGGCGGTCGAGGCCGCGATGCGGGCCTACGCCACCCACTTCGGCGAAGACGTCGAGCGCTGGGGGCTCGCGGGGCTCCTCCACGACTTCGATTACGAGCGCTTCCCCAACGACGCGCAGGCCGCCGACGCCGAGCATCCGAGCGAGGGGGTGCGCCACCTCCGTACCCTGGGCTACCCGGAGGATCTCTGCCAGGCGATCCTCGGCCACGCCCCGTTCACCGGGGTCGCCCGTGAGAGCCTAATGGCCAAGGCTCTCTTCGCCGTCGATGAACTCTGCGGGCTGATCACCGCAGCCGCCCTCGTGCGCCCGTCCAAGAGTGTGATGGATCTCGAGGCGAGTTCGGTGCGGAAGAAGCTCAAGGATAAGGCCTTCGCCCGTGGGGTCTCGCGCGAGGATGTCGTTAACGGCGCCGCTGAGCTCGGCGTCGAACTAGAGGCGCACATCGCCTTCGTGATCGAGGCGATGCGTCGGATCGCACCCACCCTGGGGCTCGCCGGACCCACCGCCAGCTGACCGGACCGCGGCACCGTTGGGGGGGCCACCCAACGTCGGCACCCCCTCCCACGTATGAAAGGATGTGATCCGTGAGCGTTGCGCATGACCACGATGGTCCTCCCCTGGACCTCGACCACCGTCCGCATGGTGCCTGACCGGCCGGCGGATGAGCGGGAGCTCGTCCTCGCCGCTCAGCGGGGTGAGGAGGCGGCGTTCGGCACCCTGGTGCTCCGGCATCAGCGGCGCGCGTACGCCGTGGCGCGAGCGATCGTGCTCAACCACGAGGATGCCGAGGATGCGGTGCAGGAGGGGTTCCTCCACGCCTACCGCGCCCTGGAACGCTTCCTCCCGGACCAGGCGTTCGGGGCGTGGCTCCACCGGATCGTGGCGAATGCGGCGCTCGACATCACCCGTCGGCGAAAGGTGCGTGACACCGATGAGTTACCGGAGACCGCCGCCTCGCCCTTCCGCGATCCTGCCGTCTCGGATGAGATCCGGCGGCGCCTCGGGGCCGCGCTCGCCGCGTTGCCGCCCCGCCAGCGGGCGGTGATCACGTTGCACGACGTGGAGGGGTTCCGCCACGCGGAGATCGGTCAGTTGCTCGGGATCCCCGAGGGGACGGCCCGCTCCGACCTGCATTACGCTCGATCCCATTTGCGCCAGCTGCTCGGAGCGCTGAGGAGTGACGAATGACCGACGAGACCCGCGGCCCGGCGCTGCACCGGGATGACGACCTGACCACGCACCTCCGGGCGCTCACCGCCCCACCGGCCGATCCGGCCTACTGGGATGAGCTCCACACCCGCATCCTGGCGCGCGTCGCCCAGGGGCGCGAGGAGGGGGCGTGGTGGGTGCTCTCCGAGCGGACCTATCGCCTGGGACTCCTCGCGGCCGGGCTCACCCTCATCGTGTCCGGGTCGCTCTGGATGCGGGCCCGCGCGATCGAGACCCGCATGGCCTATGAGTCGCAGATCGAGACCCCGGCCGATGTCCAGCCGGTCTTCGCGCGGCGGGGCCTCTTCGACGATGACCGACCGGGGGCGCACCGTACCCCGGGTCAGCGCTAGGAGGCCCCGATGACGCGAACCAAAGGCCTCGCCCTCGCGTTCTACAGTGCGGTGGTCCTCGTCGGTGCGGTCCTTGGGATCGTCGGGGACCGGGTGATCCTGCGCGAGCGCTTGGCGCGGGAGTGGCGGGATCCTCGCAGCATGCGGGAGCGCATCTCCACCGAGCTCGGGCTCGATGCCGAGCAGCGGGCGCGCTTCGACTCGATCCTCGACACCCGCAACCGCCGGTACGATTCCCTGATGGCCCCCGTGCGCCCGGCCCTCGACTCCGTCGGGGATGTGGCGCGGCAAGAGATCCAGGCGTTGCTCACCCCCGAGCAGCGCACCCGATATGACGAGATGCGGCAGGCGCGCGAGCGCGGTCGCCAGGAGCAGTAGCCGATGATGCGGATGGTCCGACTGTTGGTGGTGTGCCTCCCCGTGGCCCTCGGGGCGCAGGACGCCGCCCGCCCGATCACCCTCGACGAGGCGGTGCGGCTCGCCAAGCGCAACGCGCCGGCGGCGGTGCAGGCGCGCAACGCCGTAAGGCAGCAGGCCGGCACGGTGCGGTCGCGCTATGCGGCGTACCTCCCCACCCTCTCCTTCGGGGCCGGGGCGAATCGCCAGAACGGGACGCGGTATCTCCTCGATCTCGACACGATCCTCCCGAACGACGTGCCCTGGCGTGCCAATCACAGCCTCAGCTCCAATCTCGAGGTGTTCGACGGGGGCCGCCGCTGGTTCGAGCTCCAGGCGGCGCGGGCCGGCGTCGACGCCGCGGAGGCCAGTGAGGTGGCGCAGGAATACACCGTCGCGCTCAATGTGAAGCAGCAGTTCTACGCCGTCCTCGCCGCCCGTGAGCAAGAGAGCGCCGCCGCCAAGCAGCTGGAACAGGCCGCCGAGCAGCTCAAGGCCGCGAATGCCCGGGTGGGCGCCGGGGCCGCGACCCGCTCCGACTCCCTCCGCTCGATCATCGCCGTCGGGAACGCCCGTCTCGCCGTCCTCTCGGCAGAGAATGCCCTCGCCGCCGCCAATGCGAGCCTCTCGCGCCTCGTCGGCTCCCCGACCCTCGTGACCGCCGCACCGGATGACCCACGGGACGACGCGCGCCGCGTGACGCGAAGTGATGCCGAGCTCCTCGCGCTCGCCGAGCAGGGCCCCGCGGTGCGGCAGTCGATCGCCGCCGCCGACGCCGCCAAGCAGAATGCGCGCGCCGCCAAGACCCCGTATCTCCCGACGCTCTCCCTCGGACTCTCGCAGAGCTACGCCGCCTCGCAGCCCGGCTTCGCCTTCCTCGGCGACACGCGCAACAAGAACATCGCGACCAACCTCCGCATCAACTTCACCGTGTTCAACGGGCTCAATCGCGAACAGCAGGTGCTGCAGGCGAGCCTCGCGGAGCAGAACGCGCAGGCCGCCCTCCGTGATGCCACGCTCAACGCGCGTCAGCTGATGATCCAGCAGCTCGGCACCCTCCGCACCGCCGAGGCGCGCGTGGAGATCCAGCAGCAGTCGGTGCTCGCCGGCGAGGAGGACCTGCGCGTGCAGCAGGAGCGCTACAACCTCGGCGCCGGCACCCTGCTCGACCTCCTCGCCTCGCAGAGCACCCTCATCTCGGCGCGTCAGGCGCTGATCCAAGCCCGTCTCGATGCGCGCACCGCGCGCGCGCAGATCGAGGCCCTCATCGGGCGGGACCTCTGATGCCCCGCTGCCCATCGTCTTCCTTCGGAGTTCGTGCCGTGACCCGTCAGACCCTCCTACTCCTTGCCACCACCGGTCTCCTCACGGCGTGTGGCAAGAAGGCCGAGCAGCCCCTCGTCATCCGGACCGCGGAGATCGCCCGCCGCACCATCGTGGTGCAGGCCGAGGCGACCGGCGTGATCGAGCCGATCAACGTGGTCGAGGTGAAGTCGCGCGCCTCCGGACAGGTGATGGAGATGCCGGTCGAGACCGGGACCCTCGTCCGCGCGGGCGACCTGATCGTCCAGCTCGATACACGCGACGTGCAGAACCAGTTCGACCAGGCCAAGGCCGACCTCGAGGCAGCGGAGAAGCGGCTCGAGGTCTCCTCGATCCAAAAGAAGCGCTCGGATGAGCTCCTCGCCGCGCGCATCATCACCGCACAGGAGAACGAGGCGGCGCAGCTCGACATCGCCAACGCGCAGTCGGCGATCGTTCGCTCGCGCGCTGCGCTCGACATCGCCCAGCAGCGCCTCGATGAGGCGCGCGTGACGGCACCCGTGCTCGGGACGATCATCGAGAAGCCGGTCGCCCTCGGGCAGGTGGTTCAGTCGGGGACGAGCGCCGTCGGCGGGGGGACGACCATCGTGAAGATGGCCGACCTCACCCGGGTACGCGCCCGTGCCCTCGTCAACGAGACCGATATCGGCGCCGTCCGCGCGGGCCTCGAGGCGACGGTGATCGTCGACGCCTTCCCCGACCGGCCGTTCCGCGGCACGGTGGAGAAGATCGAGCCGCAGGCTGTCGTGCAGCAGAATGTGACGATGTTCCCCGTGCTCGTGACCCTCGACAACCGCGACGGCCTCCTCATGCCCGGGATGAACGGCGAGGTCTCGATCGTCTCGGAGCGGCGCGAGGAGGTGATCGCGGTGGCGAATGAGGCGATCCGCTCCGTGCGTGAGGCAGCGCAGGCGGCGACGATCCTCGGGCTCGATCCCGACAGCGTGCAGGCACAGATCCGCGCGAGCCAGGGGAGTGGGTTCGGCGGGGCGGCGGGGATGCGGACGGGGGCGCCCAGCGGGGCGAGTGGCGCTCCGGCGGGCGCCCCGGCGGGCGCCCCGGCGGGTGGGCGTCCAAACGCCGCTACGACCGGCGCCCGCGCCAATGGGAACCGTGCGCGAGGCACTGCTGGCGACTCCGCCGCGCCGCGCGCGGGGGGACGTCGGAACGGGGGCACCGCCGCCCCGGCAGGCGGCGCGCCGAACGGCGCCCGACGCGCCGGGGGCCGCTCCGGCCTCGTCTTCGTCCAGAAGGCCGATAGCACCTGGGAGCCCCGCGTCGTTCGCCTCGGGGTCGCCGACTACGACTACACCGAGGTGGTCAGCGGCCTCCAGCCCGGTGAGAAGGTCGCCCTCCTCAGCGCCGCGGCCCTCCAGGTGCAGCGCCAGCAGAACCAGGACCGGATGCGCCAGATGACCGGCGGTGGCTCGCCGCTCGGCGGCGGAACGACCGGTGGGGCGGGTGCCGCGCGGGGTGGTGCGGGCGGCGGAGCCGGCGGGAGACCGTAAGCCATGGATTTCGCCGAAACGATCCGCGTCGCCCTCGGGGCGCTCCGCGCCAACAAGATGCGCTCCCTCCTCACGATGCTCGGCATCGTGATCGGGGTCTCCGCCGTCATCGCCGTCGTGGCCCTCGGCCGTGGCGCGCAGCAGGCGGTCAAGGACCGCATCAGCTCGCTCGGGACCACCCTCCTCACCGTCTCCCCTGGGCAGGCCCGCACGGGGGGGGTGATGTCGTTCGATGTCCGGAGCCGGCTCACCCTCGATGACGCGCTGGCGCTGGAGGAGCGTGGGGAGATCATCACCGCGATCCAGCCGGAAATGTCGAGCAACCTGCAGGTGCAGTTCCTGAACAAGAACGCGGGGACGCAGGTCGTCGGGACGACGGCCAACTACCCCGAGGTCCGCAAGTACGAGCTCGCGGCGGGGCGCTTCTTCACCAGCGCCGAAGACCAGAGCCGGCAGCGCCTCGCCGTTGTGGGACCCACCGTCCTCGAGAACCTCGGGCTCCAGACCCCCGAGGCGCTGGTCGGCGAGGACATCCGGATCCGTGGCATCCAGTTCACCGTCATCGGCGTCTACAAGTCCAAGGGGCAAGCGAGCCCCTTCAGCAACCCGGACGACCAGATCCTGATCCCGATCCAGACCGCCCGCTTCCGGATCATGGGCTCCGATCGGCTCCGCTCGATCTCGGTACTCGCCCCGAGCGAGGCCCAGATCCCCGATGCGATGGCGGACATCCAGAAGGTCCTCCGGCGCGAACACAAGCTCCGCCCGGACCGGCCCGATGACTTCCAGATCCGCAATCAGGCCGACTTCCTGAGCACCCTCGGGGAGACCACCCAGGTCTTCTCGATGCTCCTCGCCGGGATCGCCGCCGTCTCCCTCCTGGTCGGGGGGATCGGGATCATGAACATCATGCTCGTCTCGGTCACCGAGCGGACCCGGGAGATCGGGATCCGAAAGGCGCTGGGGGCGACGCGGCTCAACATCCTCTTCCAGTTCCTGATCGAGGCGGTGGTGCTTTGCCTCCTGGGGGGTGGGCTGGGGATCCTGCTCGGGGCCGGGGGGGCGACCGCCTTCACCAAGCTCCTGGGGTGGACGACCCAGATCGGGGCCTCCTCGGTGGGGCTCGCCTTCGGCTTCTCGGCCCTCGTCGGGGTGATCTTCGGGGTCTATCCGGCCCGGCGGGCCGCCGGCCTCGACCCGATCGTCGCGCTGCGCTACGAGTAGCGACCAGGCGGCCCACGAGGCTGCACCCGGGGTCCGGCATCGCTAGCTTTCTCTCGCGATGTCGGACCCCTCTCATTCCGCCGCTTCCGCTCCCGCGGGGAAGCGCCTCGCGATCCTGACCCTCACCGCACTGGGGGTCGTCTATGGTGACATCGGGACCAGCCCGCTGTACGCCCTCCGCGCCTGCTTCAAGCCGGAACATGGGATCGCGCCGACCCCGGACAACGTCTACGGCATCCTCTCGCTGATCCTCTGGGCGCTCATCCTCGTGGTGAGCGTGAAGTACATCGTCTTCGTGTTGCGCGCGGACAATCGCGGCGAGGGGGGGATGCTCGCGATGCTCGCCCTCCTGCTTCGCCAGAGCGACCTGCGATGGCGTGCGGCGCTGGTGGGACTCGGACTCTTCGGCGCCGCCCTCCTCTACGGCGACGGGATCATCACCCCCGCCATCTCCGTCCTCTCCGCGGTCGAGGGGCTCGCCATCGGCTCCGATGCGCTCGAGCCCCTCGTCGTTCCGGTCACCTTGGTCATCCTCGTCGGACTCTTCCTCGCGCAACGCGTCGGCACCGCGGCCGTCGGGAAGATCTTCGGCCCCGTGACCTTCCTCTGGTTTGCGACGATCGGCGTCCTCGGGGTCCGAGAGATCGTGCACGCGCCGGAGATCCTCTTCGCCGTGCATCCCGGCTACGCCGCGCGCTTCCTCGTGACGCATGGGACGGCCGGCTTCCTGATCCTCGGCGCGGTCGTCCTCGCGGTGACGGGGGCCGAGGCGCTCTACGCCGACATGGGGCACTTCGGCCGCCGGCCGATCCGCCTCGCCTGGTTCCTGATGGTCCTCCCCGCCCTCGTCCTCAACTACTTCGGGCAGGGGGCGTTGATCCTCCGCGATGCCACGGCGGCGGCGAACCCGTTCTATCTGCTCGCTCCACGTGAGATCCTCTACCCGCTCACCGGACTCGCGACGGTCGCCGCGATCATCGCCTCACAGGCGATGATCTCGGGTGCCTTCTCCCTCACGCAGCAGTGCATCCAGCTCGGGTACAGCCCCCGGATGACCATCACCCACACCTCCGCCAAGGAGTTCGGGCAGATCTACATCCCCGAGGTGAACAACGCCCTGATGATCGGCTGCCTGGTGATCGTCCTCGCCTTCCGGGAGTCGGCACGGCTCGATGCCGCCTATGGGATCGCCGTGACCGGGACCTTCGTGATCACCACGATCATCTATACCGTGGTCACCGCGACGCGCTTCCAGTGGCCCCGGTGGCGCTCCGCGGTATTCCTCCTGCTCTTCCTGGTGGTGGACGGCTCCCTGTTCGGGGCGAGCCTCCTCAAGATCTGGCACGGCGGGTGGGTCCCCCTCCTCGTCGCGATCGCCCTCTTCACGCTGATGACCAGCTGGAAACGCGGCCGCGAGATCCTGCGCGAGCGGGTCGTCGACATGTCGCTCCCGCTCGACACCTTCCTCGAGGACATCGGGCGCCGGTCCCCGGTGCGCGTCCCAGGGACCGCGGTCTTCATGACCTCCGAGGCGACCGGCGTCCCGGTCGTGCTCCTGCATCACCTCAAGCACAACAAGGTGCTACACGAGACGGTGATCCTCCTCTCGATCCTCACCGACGACATCCCCGAGGTCCCCAAGGCGCAGCGCACGAAGATCGAGGCCTTGGGCCAGGGCTTCTTCCGCGCGACCGCGCACTACGGCTTCATGGAGCGCGCCGACGTGAAGGAGGTCGTGCAGCAATGCCGCGACGCCGGCGTCGCCGCGCGCCCACTCGACACGAGCTACTACCTCGGCCGCGAGCAGCTGATCCCGCGCCGCGGCCCCTGGAAGAAGCACGGCCTTTCCATGTGGATCTTCCGCAAGCAGCTCTTCGCCTTCATGTCGCGGAACGCCCGCTCCGCGACGCAGTACTTCCAGCTCCCTCCGAATCGCGTGGTGGAGCTGGGCACGCAGCTCGAGTTCTAGTCGTCCCCGGGCCCCTCGTGGCCCCTCATCATCTGGAGTCTCTGATGCGCCGTTTCCCCGCCGCGCGTGCGGCCCTCGCGTCCCTCGGCACGCTCCTTCTCACGCTCCTTCTCACGCTCCTCGTCACGCCGCTGGCCCCCGTGATGGCGCAGGGTCGGGTGCCGGTCGATTCCCTCCGCGACGATCGGAACTTCTCCTTCTACAGCGGCCCCTATCGCGCCGGCATCCCCCGCCCCGAGTCGATCCTCGGCTACGCGGTCGGCACCTGGCACACGCAGTATCATCTGCAGGAGCGTGTGCTTCTTGGCATCAGCGATGCCGCTAAGGATCGCGTGCGCGTCGAGGAGATCGGTGTCTCGAACGAACGGCGCACCATGCGCATCTACCTCGTCTCGGCGCCGGAGAACATCGCGCGCCTCGAGGCCATCCGTGGTGACCTCGACAAGATCGCGGATCCGCGTGGGCTTTCGCAGGCCCAGGTCGATGCCTTGGTCGCACGCACGCCCGCCGTCGTCTGGTTCTCGGGCTCGGTGCATGGCGATGAGGTCCCGGGCTTCGAGGCCTCGATGCAGCTGCTCTACCACCTCGCCGCCACCGAGGACCCCGCGACCGTCGCGCTCCTCAAGAACGCCGTCGTCGTGATCAACCCGAGCTCGAATCCCGACGGCCATGAGCGCTTCGCCGCCTGGAGCAACTCCATCGCCGTCGGGAGCCCGGAGCGCCTCGCGCTCGAACAGCAGCGCAATCAGCCCTGGTCGATCGCCGGTCGCTTCAATCACTACCGGTTCGACATGAACCGCGACCTGATGGCGATGACGCAGCGGGAGGTGCAGCACATCGTCGGCGGCTTGCTCCGCTGGCACCCGATGGTCGTCGCCGATCTGCATGGCTATACCAGCACCTACTACATGGCTCCGCCGGCCCGCCCGGTGAACCAGAACATCTCAGGCTGGCCCTTCAGCTGGGGGGAGCGGATCGGGCGCGGGAACGCCGCGGCGTTCGATCAGCGCGGGTGGCTCTACTTCGTGCGCGACGCCTTTGATCTCTACTACCCAGGCTACTACGACTCGTGGCCGAGCCTCACCGGTGCGATGGGGACCACCTACGAGACCGATGGCGGACCCGCGCTCCTCAAGCGCCGCGAAGATGGCACCCTGCTCTCGCTCCGTGATGGGATCGCCAAGCACTACGTGGCCGCCCTCGCGACCTTCGAGACCTCGGCGAAGGGGGCGCGCGAGATGGTGCGCGACTACGCCGCCTTCCGGCAGAAGGCGATCGCCGATGGCCGCACCGGGACGATGAAGCGCGTCGTCCTCCTCCCAGGGAACGACCCGGCGCGGGCCGCCGAGCTCGCGGCGGCCCTCCTGCGGCATGGGATCGACGTCACGCGGACCACGGCCCCGTTCTCCAGCGGGAAGGCGCGCAGCTACGCCACGGATGCCGTCGGGGCGCGGACCTTCCCGGCCGGCAGCTATGTGATCGACCTCGCGCAGCCGCAGGGGCGCGTCGCCAAGGCAGTCTTGGAGCCCGATCCCGAGCTCGATCCGACCTTCGCCAAGGAGCAGCTCGCCCGCTTCGAGCGGAACAAGAGCCGCCCGGGGGACGGGAGCCAGGACGAAGGATTCGAGTTCTACGACATCTCTGCCTGGGCGCTCCCGGTGGCGTTCGGGGTCGAGGCCTTCTGGACCGAGGATGCGCCGGCCGTGACTGGTGCCCTCCTCGCCCGGACCGGCGGCACCCTGCTCAACGGGGAGCGACTCCCACACGCGATCACCGGCGGGATCATCGAGGGGCGCAACGCCACCTCGGCCTTCCTCTGGAAGAACGATCGCAACGGCGCGGGGAAGCTCGCCGCGCAGCTGCTGCAGGAGGGGTACCGCATCGCGATCGCCTCCAAGCCGATCCAGACCGGCAGCACCACCTGGCCGCGTGGCACCTGGGTCGCGCGTGTCTCGCGCAATGACCCGACCCTCGCCGACCGCGTCCAGGCGCTCGCCGAGGCATCGGGGGTGGAGGTGCGCGGGGTGACCACCGCCTTCCCTGATGCGGCGCAGTACGGCACCGGCTCCGCCGAGGTCGTCTCGCTCGAGGCCCCGCGGATCGCCCTCGTCGGCAACGAGGGGATCTCGCAGACCAGCTATGGCGCCATCTGGTGGAGCTTGGAGCAGCGCTATGGGATCCGCTTCACCCCGATCAGCGTCGACGCGCTCAACGGAGATCTCTCCGCCTTCAATGTGATCCTCGTCCCGAGCGGTGGACTCGGCCGACTCGGCAAGGGGGAGAACCTCAAGCGGTGGGTTCAGAATGGCGGGGCGCTGGTCACTTTCGGTGGGGCCACCCGCTGGGCGATGGGGAAGGAGATCGGACTCACGAGCGCCCGGTCGATCGACTGCCCGGAGAAGGAGGCCACGTCCGCGGCCGCGACGGCGGCCCCGCTCGATTCCCTGCGCGCCGCCGCGAGCCCGAGTGCCTGCGAGTCCCGCCTCGCCGATCTCCCCGGGAGCCACTTTGACGTGGTGCTCGACCTCACGCACTGGGTCACCCTCGGGATGGAGCAGCAGCGGATGACGGTCCTCGTGAGTGGGAGTGAGGCCTACGGCCTCTCGACGGAGGGCGGGAATGTCGCCGTCTTCCCCACCACGGGGCCGCTCCGGCGCGCCGGCTTCACCTTCCCAGAGAACAGCGAGAAGCTCCTCCGCGGAAGCAGCTTCATCGTACAGGAGCGCGTGGGGCGCGGGAATGTGGTGATGTTCACCAACGACCCGATGTTCCGTGGGTGGTGGCGCGCGATGGATCGGCTGGTGCTCAACGCGATGTTGCTCGGGACGGCGTTCTGAACCAGGGGTCAGGGGTCAGGATACAGTTCACTGACCCCTGATACTTGACACCTGACATCAGGGTCTGCGCGGTGGCGGTGGGCCGTTCCGCGTCCAGATGACGACGACCCCACACCCCGCATCGGTCCCGGCGAACTCCCCCGGGACATCCGCTGCACCGGAATAGACCTCGATCCCCTCGATGTCACGCACCGCGACATTGGGGCCGAAGAAGTTGTCGGGGCGGCCGTCGACGATGTACTGCGGATAGCAGCCAGGGAGTGACCGCGCCATGCGGATGAGGCAGCCGCGGCTTCCCCCGCACTCGATCGCGACGCCGCGGAGCCCTCGGACCGCATCGGAAAGGTTGTTATACGCGCGTTCCTCGATCACCTCGCGCGTCACATACTGCCCACGCCCCGTCTTGAGCCGGCGCTCGAAGTCTTCATAGCGCACCCCGCGTGACGCCTCACCGATCACCGCGGTGGCAGGGAGGCGCGGGACGCGGCCTGCCGCCGAGTCCCCGGTGGCTCTCCCCAAGGTCGTGGTGGCCGCGGCCTCGGCGGCGATCGACTCGAGCTCGAAGCGCTGGACCATCGTCTCCCCCTTGGCGAGGGCGAGGACCACCGAGGTGCGGGGATACCCGGGCGCGGCGAAGAAGAAGCGGATCACCCCGGAGGGAATCTCCTTCAGTTCAAAGACGCCCAGGGAATCGGTGGTCGCGTAGCGCCCCGTGGCGGCGATGACCACGCGGACCCCGGTGACTGGCTGCTGCGTCACCGCGTCGGTGACGACCCCCTTGAGCGTGGCGAAGGCGGCCTGGGCGCCAAGGGGCGCACGGCACGGGATCGCGAGGCTCCCGAGGAGGGATACGAAGGCGAACCCAATGGTCCGGATGGTCCGTGCGCAGGGGGACGGCATGCATCAAGGATAGGGGTGAAACGACCGCGGGGGG
>JBMTXT010000009.1:0-28592 GCA_049453775.1 Gemmatimonadaceae bacterium
CGTTCTAGAGGCGCTTCGGCACCAGGGTATCTTTCGCGGGACCATGCGCCGCACGCCGCGCTGCCCTACCCCTCGCGCGCCTTCCCGCGATCGGCGAGCCAGCTGGTCACCCCACCGCCGATCAGGACGATGAAGATCACGGCGAGCAGGATCAGGTTCGAGTTATCGCCGAGCACGTCACGGATCGCCTTCCCGCCGAGCATCTTCACGCCGACGATGGTAAGGACGATCGCGAGCGAGACCTTGAGGTGACGGAACTTCGCGATGAGCCCCGCGAGCCCGAAGTAGAGTGACCGCAGGCAGAGGATCGCGAAGACGTTCGAGGTGAAGACCAGGAAGGGATCGGCCGTGATCGCGAAGATCGCGGGAATCGAATCGACGGCGAAGATGAGATCGGTGGTCTCGACGAGGACCAGGGCGATCGCGAGCGGGGTGAGGACCCACTGCCCCCCGATCCGCACCGCGAAGTGCTGCTCATGGAACTGGTCGGTGACCGGGAAGTGGCGCCGCAGCCACTTGGTGATCACGCTCTCCACCTCCGCTTCCTTCTCGGCCGCGCTCGAGAAGAGCATCTTGAGCCCGGTGAAGACGAGGAAGGCGCCGAAGACGAGGAGGATCCAGTGGTAGCGCTCGACGAGTTGCGCCCCGATCCCGATCATCAGGCCGCGCATCGCGAGCGCCCCGAGGATCCCCCAGAAGAGGACCCGGTGCTGATAGATGAGCGGGATCTTGAGATGCTCGAAGATCAACGCGATGACGAAGACGTTGTCCATCGAGAGGCTGAGCTCGACCACATAGCCCGTGAGGAACTTGATCGCCGCGAGGTTGCCATCGTTGATCTTCTTGTCGACAGCATCGACATGATTCCCGAGCTCGAGCCAGTGCCCGTCGTAGGCGAACTTGATGAGCACGGCGAAGGCGCTCGCCATGATGATCGTCCCGACGGTGAAGAAGGTCGCCTCACGCAGCGTCGGGGCGTGCGCCTTCTTATTGAGGACACCGAGATCGAGCGCGAGCACGACCCCGATGAAGAGGAGAAATCCGGTCCAGGCGTAGATCACGCGGTGCGCTCCACGGCGACCCACTCGGTCCAGGTGGGCTCGTCGACGCCGAGGGTGAGTTTGCCCCCCCAGCGGGTGAGCGGTTGGGCGAGCAGGGCGGGCTCTTGGGTCAGCAGGGTGAACCACCGGTCATCGGAGAGGCGGGCGACGCCTAAGCCGAGTTCTTGGTAGCGTTTCGAGGTCCGGTCGATCAGGGGGGTGAGACCGAACTTCTGGACGAAGCGTTGGAGCTCTCCTTTGCTCGCCGGCCGTTCTTTGAGGTCGACGAAATGCACCTTCACGCGGCGCTCGCTCCAGAAGCGGAGGGCGCGGCGGGTGTCTTGGTTCTTCTGGGTGCCGAAGACCTGGACTTCCACGAAGGCTGGAGGCTGGAGGCTGAAAGCTGAAAGCTGCTGAAGGCTACAAGCTGAAAGCGAAATGCCGACGCTCCGTTAGAATCTATTGGACTCACCATGTCGAATCATCCGCCCTTCCGTCCCGCCTGGTGGCTTCCAGGCGCGCATCTCCCCACGGTGTGGGGGAAGCTCGTGCGTCGCATGGCGCCGGCCCATGAGCGGATCGAACGCTGGGCGATGCCGGACGGCGCTACCGTCTCGGTGGCGCGGGTCGATGCCCCCGATCCTGACGCCCCGGTGCTCACGATCTTCCATGGGCTCGAGGGGACGGTCGCCTCGAACTACGCGCAGGGGTTGATGCACCAGGCACGGGCGCGCGGGTGGGGGGCGGCGATGCTGATCTTCCGGACCTGTGACGGCCGGATCCCCGAGACCCCGCGGCTCTACCACTCCGGGGAGACGACCGATGCCGACGCCTTCTTCCGGCGCCTGATCGCGGAGCGCCCCGGCCGGCCGATCGTGGCGAGCGGGATCTCGCTCGGCGCCAACGTGCTGCTCAAGTGGCTGGGAGAGCAGGGGGCGGGGGTGCCGCACGAGCTCCGGCGGGCGGCGGCGGTCTCGACCCCGTTCGACCTCGCGGAAGGGAGCCGATTCCTGGAGCGGGGGTTCTCGCGGAACTATGTCCGGCACTTCGTGCGATCCCTGCGGGAGAAGGCCGCCGCGACCCTCGCCGCCCACCCGACGCTCCCGGTCGATGCCGCGCGGGTGGCCTCGTCGCAGACCTTCTGGGAGTTCGACGACGCCTTCACCGGACCGGCGCATGGGTTCACCGGCGCCGAGGACTACTACCGCCGGTCGAGTTCGCTCGGCTTCCTCCATGCGATTCGGGTCCCGACCCTACTCTTCTCCGCGGTCGACGATCCCTTCTTGCCGGCGCACGTGTTGGATCAGGTGAGGGCGGTGGCCCGAGAGAACCGACATCTCGTCCCGGAGTTCACCCCGCGTGGCGGGCATGTGGGGTGGGTGGCGGGCCAACCCTGGCGCCCTGAGTACTATATGGAAGGGCGAGTGGCCCATTGGTTGGGCCAGCACGACTGACGATTCTCTTTCTGGAGTGCCGACGATGCGGATCCCGACGAGTGGAGTGATCATCCTGGCGCTGAGCGGGGCATTGATCGCCGCGCGCGGTGCGAAGGAAAGCTCACAGCCGACCAAGCCGATCGCGCCGGGGGCCGCTGAGGCGGCAGCGCGACTCCAGAGCTCGCCACGTCACGCCGAATGGGCGATGATCGCGACGGCACCGGGGTCCAAGGATTCGATCGCCGCGTGGGTCGTCTATCCCGAGGTGAAGAAGAACGCCCCCGTGGTCGTCGTGATCCATGAGATCTTCGGACTGAGCGGGTGGGTGCGCGGGGTAGCGGATCAACTCGCCGCCGATGGCTATATCGCCATCGCGCCTGATCTGCTCTCCATCGAGCGCGGTGGGGCGACGACCGACTCCCTCGCCTGGGACACCGCACGCACTCTGATCCGCAACGTCACCCCCGAGAAGATGAATGCGATGGTCGCCGCGGTCGGGCGCTATGGGATGGCGCTCCCAGCGGCAGCGAAGATGTATGGTGTGGTGGGCTACTGTTGGGGCGGCACCGCATCGTTCAACCATGCCGTGTTCAACGCGCCGGGAATGAAGGCCGCCGTCGTCTACTACGGGAGCTCACCCGCTGCCGCAGAGATCGCGAAGGTGACGGTCCCCGTGCTGGGGCTCTACGGCGAGAACGATCAGCGCGTCAATGCGACAATCCCAGTAGCGGACTCTACGATGCGCGCGATCAAGGGGACATTCGTCTCGAAGGTATACCCCGGCGCCGGGCATGGCTTCCTGCGCGCACAGGATCAGGCGGCGAATCGTGCCGCGTCGCTCGAGGCGTGGCCTGAGACGATCGGGTGGTTCCGGAAGTACCTGAGGTAGCCACGCGCCCTTCGACCGCAGGGGGCGCGTAGGCTCAATTCGCGCCCTGCTCTCCCGTCGCCCAGAGCACTAACCACTCGGGCCAGCTCCCCGGCATCTCGAAGAAGTCGTCGAAGTAAATGAGCCCCTGCTCTTCAAGGGCCGCGACGAGGCTCTGCAACCCATCCTCGTCGTAGATGGGCCCGACGACGATCAGGTTCCCCTCGACGCGGAACTCCTCTGGCGTGGTGTTGAGCCAACGGTCGATCCCCTCGCGGGTGAGCCCGACGCGTTCGAACGACTCGCGGCGGATGAGGAGCGCAGGGGTGTTGGTCGGGAGCTTGAGTGGCATCGGAGAATTCTACTCGTCGTGATGGTTCAGGAGGCGGCCACCGCGCGCTCCCCCATCTGGGCGAGCAACTGCACCGCCTCGCCGAGCCGTGCGAAGCGCGGATCGCTCGACTGGCCCTTCCGGTAGCGCGCGTAGATCTGCTGTGCGATGACCGCGATCTTGAAGAGTCCGAAGGCGTGATAGAACGCCATAGGCCGCATCGACCGACCGGCCCGTGAGAGATAGGCGGCCCAGAGTTCGGCGCGCGTGAGATTCCCGGGGAGGGCGGTCATCCCGAGTCCGAGTGCGCGGAAGGCGGGATCGTCCCCTGCCTCGACCCAGTAGCCGAGCGCGGTGCCGACATCCAAGAGGGGATCGCCAACGGTCGCCATCTCCCAGTCGAGCACGGCGACGATCCGCGTGGGATCGGCCGGGTCGAGGACGAGGTTGTCGTACTTGTAGTCGTTGTGGACGAGACAGGCCCCCGACTCCTCGGGCTGATGCGCGTCGAGCCAACTCGCCAGCGCCTCCATCGCGGGGACATCATCCGTTCGCGCGCGCTGCCAGCGCTCGGTCCACCCCTCGACCTGCCGCGCGACATACCCCATCGGCTTCCCGAGGCAGGCGATGACCGGGTCAGCGGGGGTCGCTTCATGGATCGCGACCAAGGTGTCGACGAAGGCGTGCGAGAGGGTGGTGAAGTGCGCGGCGGTCATCTCAGGGGGCGGGGTCGCCCCCCGCAGGACCCGGCCCGCGACATAGGTCATCAGATAGAACGGCGCCCCGATCACCGCCGAGTCCTCACAGACCGCGAGGGGCTCCGGTGCGGGGACGCCACGCCGCAGGAGCGTGCTCAGGATCCGCGCCTCACGCGGCATGTCGTGCGCCGTACCACCCGGGAGGGCGCCGAGCGGGGGACGCCGCAGCACCACCTCACCGCGTTCTGCGTGCAGGTGGTAGGTGAGGTTGGAGAAGCCCCCGGGGAACTTGGTGAGCTCGACGATCGGTCCGAGCTCCGGGAGGGTCTTCGCGAGCCAGGTCTCGAGTGGCGCGCGCGGGACCGCGACCTCAGTCTCGCTCGCGGCGTCAGGGCGGATCTCGCTGCTCATCGTCCCTTCGTCTCGCGGCTCGGCATCCCCGCTGCGGCGAGGATCCGCTTCGCGACCGCGCTCTTGTGCACCTCGTCTGGACCATCGTAGATCCGCGCGCCGCGCTCATGACGGTACCAGTAGGCGAGCGGGGTCGCCTCCGTCATCCCGAGCGCCCCATGCACCTGGATGGCGCGGTCGAGCACCCGCTGCAACACCCCTGCGACATGGAACTTGATCAGCGAGATCCCGTCGCGCGCCGCCGAGGCCCCCTCGCGCTCGATCCGATGCGCGACGTCGAGGACGAGCAAGCGCGCCGCATCGATCTCCGCGCGGGACTCCGCGATCCAGTGCTGCACCACCTGCTGTCGCCCGAGTGGTTCCCCTGGCGCGAGCTCGCGCGTGGCCGCTCGGCGCACCATCAGGGTGAAGGCGCGTTCGCAGATCCCGATCCACCGCATGCAGTGATGGATCCGTCCTGGCCCCAAGCGCTCCTGCGCGAGGGCGAACCCCTCCCCTTCGGCGCCGAGGCGATTGGTCACCGGGACGCGCACCCCATCGAAGCGGAGTTCCGCGTGGCTCGCATAATCGGAGCCTGCCTCGCCCATCACCGGGATGTTCCGCACGAGGGTGAGCCCCGGCGCATCCATCGGCACGATGATCTGACTCGCGCGGCGATGCGGCGCGGCGTCGGGATCGGTCACCGCCATCACGATGGTGAAGGCGGCGCCATCAGCCGACGAGGTGAACCACTTATGTCCGGTGATGACGTAGGTGTCGCCGTCGCGGACCGCGCGGGTCTCCATCCAGACGGGGTTCGACCCGGCGAACTCCGGCTCCGTCATCGCGAAGCAGCTGCGGATCTCCCCGCGCACGAGCGGGTCGAGCCAGGTCGCGCGCTGCGCCGGGGTCCCGTGGGCAAGGAGGAGCTCCTGATTCCCGACGTCCGGCGCCTGGCAGTTGAAGAGGTAGTGCCCAATCGGCGACTCCCCGAGCACCGCACTCACCTCCGCGAAGGCGGGGAGGGAGAGACCGAGCCCCCCCTGCTCGCGCGGGAGGTGCGGCGCCCAGAGCCCCTGGTTCCGGACCTCGGCGCGGAGCTGCTCCAGGGTCGGGAGGAGATCGCGGAAGGGGCGGGCCAAGAAGTCTGACTCGAGCGGGATCGCATGCTGCGCGATGAAGGCGCGGATGGCGTCGAGCGGGGGAGCGGCCGTCATGGGATGAACGTTACGCGGCGCGAGGCGGGAAGGCGACCGAGCGACCTCAGCGCCGCGCATACATTTCAGGGATGTCCACGTTCGACGTGATCGTGATCGGCGGCGGGCACGCCGGGACCGAGGCCGCCACTGCGGCGGCTCGGCGGGGGGCGCGCGTCGCGTTGCTCACCACCTCGCTCGAGACGATCGGCCAACTCTCCTGCAATCCCGCGATGGGTGGGGTCGCCAAGGGGACGGTGATCCGGGAGATCGATGCGCTGGGCGGGGTGATGGGGCGCGCGACCGATCTGGCGACGATCCAGTTTCGGATGCTGAACCGTGGGAAGGGCCCCGCTGTGTGGGCGCCGCGTGCACAGGCCGACCGCGGGCTCTACAAGCGGGCGGTGCGGCGCCTCGTCGAGTCGCAACCGAACCTCGTCACCCTGCAGGGCACCGCCGCCCGCCTCGAGCTGGGCGCCAACGGCGAGATCACTGGGGTCGTCACCACCGAGGGGCGGCGCTTCGGCGCCCGCGCGGTGGTGATCACCACCGGGACCTTCCTCCGCGGCCGCATCCATATGGGGACCACGCTGAGCGTGAGTGGGGGGCGGGCGGGTGAGGCTGCGACCGAGACGCTCGCGGAACAGTTCGCCGAGCTCGGGCTCGAGACGGCGCGCTTCAAGACGGGGACCCCGCCGCGAATCGATGGTCGGTCGGTGGAGCTTGGCCGGCTCGAGGCGCAGGAGAGCGAGATCGAGGCGTTCGACTTCTCCTGGTCCGCCTTCTGGCCCGAGCCGCGGCGGACCGCGCGGGGGACGCGCCATCCGGAGCAGGTGTCATGCTGGATCACGTACGTGGAGGCCGCGGCGAAGGCGATCGTGCAGGAGCGGCTCCACGAATCGGCGATGTATGGTGGGGCGATCGGCGCGCGCGGCCCTCGCTACTGCCCGAGCATCGAGGACAAGATCGTGCGCTTCGCCGAGGCGGAGCGGCACCAGCTGTATCTCGAGCCCGAGGGGTTGGACACACATGAGCTCTATGTGAATGGGCTCTCCACCTCGTTGCCGGTCGATGCGCAGCTCGCGCTCCTGCATTCGATCCCGGGGCTCGAGCGAGCGGTGATGACGCGGGCGGGCTATGCGATCGAGTACGACTATGTGCCGCCGACGCAGCTCCATCCCACGCTCGCAACGCGCCCCTGTGCGGGGCTCTTCCTCGCGGGGCAGATCAACGGGACCACCGGGTATGAGGAGGCGGGGGGGCAGGGGGTCGTCGCGGGATTGAATGCCGCGGCGCATGCGCTGGGGCTCGAGCCGGTGATCCTCGGCCGCGAGGGATCGTACATCGGGGTGTTGATCGACGATCTCGTCACCCGTGGCGTGGACGAGCCGTATCGGCTCTTCACCTCGCGCTCCGAGTTCCGTCTCACGGTGCGGCAGGACAACGCCGTGCAGCGGCTCTATCCGACGGGGGCGGCGTTGGGGCTCTTCACCTCCGAGGAGCGCGCGTACGCCGAGCGGCGTCTCGCGGATGAGCAGACGGCGCTCACACTCGCGCGCGGGACGAGTATCACGCCGGCACAGGCCGATCCGGTGCTCGCCGCAGTGGGGGAGCGTGGCTTGTTGCATGCGGTGCCGATCGTCGAGGTCGCGAAGCGGCAGAAGGTCGCGCTCGCGGCGTTGTTGCGCGCGGCGGAGGTCGGGGAAGGGCTTGATGCGGAGGCGGTGCGGACGGCGGATCTCGAGGTGAAGTACGCCGGGTATTTCGCGCGGGAGCGGGCGGCGGCCGACCGGTTGCGGCGGATGGGGGATATCGCCCTTCCCGCGGACGCGGCCTATGAGCGGATGCTCACCGTGAGTGTCGAGGCGCGGCAGAAGCTCGTGGTGCGTCGACCAGCGACACTAGCACAGGCGGCGAGTATTCCCGGGGTGAGTCCGGCGGATCTGCAGAATATCGTGTTGGAGTTGGGGAGGGGGGGGCTGAAAGCTGAAGGCTAAAGGCTGAAAGCTGAAAGAACCTCAACAAATGCATCAAATAATGCTATAGTGGCTTTATTATGTTTTATTGCTGATTTGTTTTTACCTATATACCGTCGCGTTTCATGTGAAACGGGGAGCCTGAATCAGGCTACAGGGATCAGGTATCAGGGGTCAGGCAACAGAGGTCAGGGACCGTGGGTCCTTGGTCGGGGAACAGTGGTCAGGCGTTCAATGGTGGCATCCCAATCCCATTTCTGGAGTCAGCTTCAGGCTTGAAGCTTTATGCTTTAAGCTTTCAGCCTTTAGCCTTCAGCTCCAACCCGATACCTGCCCCCTGCCCCCGGCCCCTGTTCCACGTGAAACACGCGGGCTAGGATGTCTTGGGTCGATACGGTATATTCGCCTGTCCACCCCCCGAACGTTCAGGTGTCCGTGGCCCGTATCCTCGCAATAGCGAACCAGAAGGGCGGCGTCGGTAAGACGACGACCGCCGTGAACCTCGCCGCCTCCTTGGCAGCCGCCGAACAGCGCATCCTCTTGGTCGATGGCGATCCCCAAGGGAATGCCTCAAGTGGGATCGGGATCGAGCGGGAGGCGATCCGAGAGACGACCTACGACGTCCTCCTGGACCCGGCGCGCATCGAGACGGCGATCGTCCCTGCGGTGCAGTTCCAGCACCTCGACGTCCTCCCCGCCACTCCGGACCTCGCCGGCGCCGAAGTGGAGCTCGTGGAGGAGGAGGATCGGGAGCGCGCGATGCGCCGCGGCCTCGACCGCGTCCGGGATCGCTACGACTACATCCTGATCGATTGCCCCCCCTCCCTGGGGCTGATCACGGTCAACATGCTCGCCGCCGCCGACGCGGTGGTGATCCCCCTGCAGTGCGAGTACTACGCCCTCGAGGGGATCTCCCAGCTCCTGAGCACGATCACGATCCTCCAGCAGGGGGTGAACCCCTCCCTCGACGTCGATGGAGTCGTGCTCACGATGTACGACTCCCGCCTCAACCTCTCCCGCCAGGTCGCCGCCGACGCGCGCGAATACTTCGGGAACAAGGTCTTCCAGTCGGTCATCCCGCGAAATGTGCGCCTCGCCGAAGCCCCGAGCTTCGGGAAGCCGATCATCCTCTACGACGTCGCCTCCGTCGGCGCCCAATCCTACATGGAAGTCGCCCGCGAGTTGATCGAACGCACGAAGAAGTTGGCTAAGTGATTTAACAGCAACGACTTACAGAGAAACCCATGAACACCGACAAGGGCCGTCGACTCGGCCGCGGGCTCGAAGCCCTCCTCGCCAAGGCCCCCGTCCGCCAGGATCCATCGCCGCCCGTGACCCCGGCGCCGACCCCGACCGTGGTGACGGCGAACACCGACGCCTCGATCCCCTACCGCACGATCCCAGTCACGAAGATCCGGCCGAACCCCCTGCAGCCCCGCAAGGAGTTCAAGGAAGAGGAGCTCGCCGATCTCGAAGCCTCGCTCCGGGTCAGCGGTCTCCTCCAACCCGTGACCGTGCGCCCCGCACGTGCCGGCGGCGGATTCGAGCTCATCGCAGGCGAGCGGCGCTTCCGCGCCTCGCAGCGACTGGGCTGGACCGAGATCCCCGCGATCGTGCGCGAGGTCGATGACAAGACCCTCCTCTCGCTCGCGATGGTCGAGAACCTGCAGCGCGCCGACCTCAACCCGATCGAAGAGGCGGAAGGGTATCAGCAGCTCATCTCCGACTTCGATCTCACGCAGCAGGAAGTCGCGGAGATCGTCGGGAAGGACCGCTCCACCGTCGCGAACATGCTCCGCCTCCTCGCCCTGCCGGCGTCGGTCCGACGCCTCGTCTGGGACGGTCAGATCACCATCGGACATGCGCGCGCCCTCCTCGGCGCCGGGAGCGAGACGCAGATGGCCGATCTCGCGCGCGCGATCGTGAGTGAGGGACTCTCGGTGCGTGAGGTGGAGCGTCGCGTGCGAGAGGGGAATCCCACCAAGGGCTCACGCGCGAAGGGGGCGCGGGGCACGACGACGGGAGAGACGCGCTCCGCCGAGGTGAAGCGGATCGAGGACACGCTCCGTCGCCGCTTCGGCACCGATGTGAAGATCGCGCAGGCCGGCGCCACCAAGGGAGAGATCCGGATCCCGTTCTATTCGGCGGATGACTTCGAGCGGGTGATGGAGCTCCTCGGTGGGAGCGGGCTCGACTGATGTCTGATCGGCAGGACGAGGCGACGACGCGGCGCGGGACGGCGCCAGCCCATGGGCGGATCTTCGACGCCGAGGGCGGGGCCCTACATGTGCACCTGCATCGCGATCATGGACTGGCGCATCGCCATCTCGTCCTCTCCTCGTGGCAGATCGGCGCGTTGCGGATCCTCTTCTCGCGGCCCGTACTCGTCCTGCTGGCGGTCCTCTTGCTCAGTGCGGGATGGATCGCGGGGCAGGCGGCGCGGGTCCCGCTGCTGCAGCGGGAGGTGGCGCGACTCGAGAGCGATCTCACGCGCGTCGACTCACTCACCACGACACTGGAGCAGCTCCAGGCCAACTACCAGCGACTGCAGGCCATGCTCGGGGCCAGCAGCACGGGCGCGGCGCCGAATGGTCGCGGCTCGGCGCCCTCCGCCTCACGACCTACCCCCCGCTGACCGATGGCTCTTTTCGGCTCCCGTAGACCCGCCGGTGGACCGCCCCCCGCGAGCACACTCAGCATCATCGCCTCCGGGATGGTGGTGACCGGAGATGTCCGGAGCGATGGTGTCCTCCGCGTCGACGGCACCCTGGAGGGGAAGGTCCTCGGCGCACGCCAACTCGTGGTGACGCCTGGTGGACGGATCCATGGCGAGGTGGTGGCGGAGGAGGTCGTGGTGGGTGGGGTGATCGATGGGAATGTGCGGGCGTCGACCCGACTCGAACTGCAGGGATCGGCGGTGGTGAACGGGAACATCGAGACGCGCGCCTTCGTGGTCCCAGAGGGGGGTCGGGTGAACGGGGATATCCGGATGGTGAGCGGGTCGGCGGAACGTCGCAGCGACTCCAGTGCACCATAGGGACAGTCAAGGACCATCATCCTGCCTTTTTCAGGGAGTGTTCCACAGTGTTCCACAGACAGACAGTTTGATTCGTTTGTTTACAGCTTGCGTTAATGACATTGACTGAATTGAACTTACAGACACAAATAGGGGCCATGAGACGGGCGACTGTCGTTTTTATCAACATCCTCGTACTCCTGACCGCGGCGTGCGCCGGAGCGGACCGGTCCGACGCCGATCAGGGGGCGCTCCAGGTGGCACTCCTCACCCCGGGGCCGATCTCCGATCAGGCGTGGAACGCGACCGCGTATCAGGGGCTCGAGCGGATCCGCGACTCCCTTGGCGCCGCGATCAGCCATATCCAGACCAAGACGCCGGCCGAGTTCGAGGAGAACTTCCGGCAGTACGGGGCGAAGGGATATGACCTGGTGATCGGCCATGGGTTCGAGTTCCAGGATGCAGCCCGGCGCGTGGGGCCGCAGTTCCCGAAGACCCTCTTCGCCACCACGGGGGGGGAGGGGGCGGGTCCGAATGTGGTAGCCCTCTCCTTCGCCTTCGATGAACCCTCCTACCTCGCGGGGATGGCGGCGGCCGCCATGACCAAGACCGGGGTGATCGGCGGGATCGGGGGGACGGAGCTCCCTCCGGTGAAGCTGGGCTTCGAGGCCTTCGTGGCCGGCGCCCGATCGGTGCGCCCCGACATCAAGTTCATCGTCGCCTATATCGGGAACTGGGATGACGCGAGTGCGGGGAAGGAGCAGGCCCTCGCGCAGCTGAGTCAGCAGGTGGATGTCATCTATCAGAATGCCGACGCGGCAGGGCTCGGGGTCTTCCAGGCGGTGCGTCAGGCGAAGGGGGCTTGGGTGATCGGCTCCAACGCCGACCAGAACGGGCTCGCCCCTGAGGTGACCTTGGGATCGGTCCTGATCGATATCCCCCACGCCCTCCTCCTCCTCGCGCGACAGGCGCAGGCGAACGCTGTGCAGGGACCGACGATCGGGTTCGCCACGGCGAGCGATGTGGTTCGCTGGGTCCCCAACCCGACGGCACCGGCGCTCCCTGCGACGATCCGTGCGCAGATGGATTCGGTGCGCGCGGTCTTCGCCGCGGGCGGCCGGCCGGTGATGGTGCCCCGATGAGCGCGCCGACGCCGCGTGGGGGGATGCCGAGTGTCGCGCTCGAGACCCTGGTCACCTACCTCGACACGCTGCTCGCGACCGCGAGCACCCCGGACTATCCCCCCGCGCTCAACGGCTTGCAGGTGCAGTGTCGGCGCCCGATCACGCGGATCGCGTCGGCGGTCGATGCCTCGCAACGGACCATCGATGCGACGATCGCCGATGGGGCGACGCTCCTCCTCGTGCATCACGGCCTCTATTGGAGCGGGCTCCAGCCGTTGGTGGGGATGCAGTACGCCCGCATCCGCGCCCTCCTCGACGCCGATGTCGCCGTCTACTCATCGCATCTCCCACTCGATGCCCATGGCACCTACGGCAACTCGCGGCTGCTCGCCGGCGAGCTTGGGCTCACGGTGACCGGGGGGTTCGCCGCCCATCAACAGATCCACTGTGGGGTGCAGGGCGCCGCCGATCTCGAGACCGCGACCCTCGCCGATCGCGTGCGCACATGGGCGAAGGGATGGGGGCATCACACCGTGGTCTCCGCCATCCCAACGGGGCACCGCACCCGCAAGTGGGCGATCTGCTCCGGCGCCGGTGCGCAGGTCTCGACCCTCCAGGAGGCGTATGCCGCGGGGATCGACACGCTGATCGTCGGCGAAGGGCCGCACTGGAGCGCGGTGGAGGCAGCGGAGCGCGGGCTCGTCCTCATCTACGCTGGCCACTACGCCACCGAGACCCTCGGGGTGCGCGCCCTCGCCGCCCATCTCGAGGAGCGATTCGGACTCCCTTGGACCTTCATCGACGCCCCGACCGGTCTGTGACCCACCCGGTGGCCACCGAGCGGGTGGAGACGGACGCGCACGACCACGAGGCCGGTGAGCAGGAGGCGCTCGTCCTGAAGGGGATCACCGTCCGCTTCGGGTCGGTGACCGCACTCGACGGCGCGCACTGCACGATTCGACGCGGGACGGTCCACGCGATCCTCGGCGAGAACGGGGCCGGGAAGACGACGTTGATGCGCGCGGCCTTCGGGTGGCTCACCCCGGAGGCGGGGACGATCCGCGTCCATGGGGCGCCGGTGACCTTCCGGTCGAGTGCGGAGGCGATCGCGCTGGGGATCGGGATGGTGCATCAACACTTCATGTTGATCCCGGCGATGACGGTGACCGAGAACATCGCACTCGGTGGGGCGGGGGGGTTCGACGCCGCGGCGATGGCGACGCGGATCACCGAGGTGGCGACGCACGCCGGCCTCCCGGTGGATCCCACCGCGCGGGTGCGGGACCTCGCGGTGAGCGCGCAGCAACGGGTGGAGATCGTGAAGGCGCTCGTGCGCGAGGCACGGATCCTGATCCTCGACGAACCGACGGCGGTGCTGACCCCGGATCAGGCCACGGAGTTGCTCCACTGGGTCCGCACCTTCGCGGCCCACGGCGGGACGGTGGTGCTCATCACGCACAAGTTGCGCGAGGCCTTCGCCGTGGCCGATGCGATCACCGTCCTCCGCCAGGGACGGACGGTGTTGAGCGCGGCGCACGCGGCGCTGACCGAGGCGCATGTGATCGAAGCGCTCACCGGGACGGGAGGGGGACCGGGTGTCGCGGGAGCGTCCGGTGCGCCCGCGGTGATCCCGACCGTGCGTACGGCAGACCGTCGTCGCGCCGGCCCCGATGAAGCCACCGCGCCCCGGCCGGTGCTCCGTCTCGATGGGGTGACCTACGTCGACCCTCGCGGGGTGACGCGACTCCGCGCCGTCGACCTCGCGGTCTATCCTGGGGAGATCCTCGGGGTGATCGGTGTCGAAGGCTCTGGCCCACGTGAACTCTTGCGCCTCCTCGCCGGTCGGCTCACGCCGACCTCCGGAGAGGTCACCCGCCCCGATGCCGTCGGATTCGTGCCGGAGGATCGCCTCCATGACGCGGTGATCCCGGCCTTCTCCCTCACCGAGAACCTGGTGCTCGCCGAGGGAGGGCATGCCCGCGGGTGGATGGATTGGTCCCGCTGGCGGGGCCTCGCGCGTGACCTCATCGCCACCGCCGATGTGCGCGCCGCAGGCACCGAGGTCCCGATGGCGACCCTCTCTGGCGGGAACCAACAGCGCTTCGTCGTGGGACGCGAACGTCGCCGCGCGACCGCGGCGCTCGTCGTCGAGAACCCGACCCGTGGGCTCGACCTCAACGCCTCGGCGCGGATCCTCGCCGATCTCCGGACCCTCGGTGGGCATCCACGCCCTGCCGTGGTCTTCTACTCGACCGATCTCGACGAGGTGCTCGCGGTGGCGACGCGTGTGGTGGCCTGCTTCGATGGGCGCGTGGTCGAGGTGCCGCCACCGCTCGATCCGAACGACCGCACCCCGTACACCCGCGCGATGACGGGGATGGTCGAAGGGATCGTGATCGAGGGGGCCCGATGACCGAGGCGCTCCTCGCCCTCTGGGATGGAGCCTTCGGGTCGTCGTATGCCATCTGGTCGGCGACGCTCGTGCGGAGCGCCCCTTTACTCCTCCTCGGACTCGGGGTGGCGCTCGCCTTTCGCGCGGGGGTGCTGAACATCGGGGCGGAAGGGCAGTTCCTGATGGGGGCGATCAGCGCGACCGCCGTGGCACAGGGGGTCGGTGGAACGTGGCCGAGTGTCGTGATGATCCCCGCGATGGCGGTGGTCGGTGCGCTCGCTGGCGCGGGGTGGGCGGGGATCGCCGCCTGGTTGCGGCACCGGTTCGGGGTGCTCGAGGTGATCAGCACCATCATGCTGAACTTCATCGCGCTCGCGACGATCAGTTGGATGGTGCGTGGTCCCCTGCAGGAACCCACACGCATCTATCCGCAATCGGCGGAGATCCCGCACGCGGCGCAGTGGCCTTTCCTGATCCCGGGCCAGCGGTTGCATCTCGGGTTCGTCTTGGGGCTCCTCGCCTGTGTGATCGCCTGGGTGGTGCTCACCCGCACCACGACCGGCTTCCGGATCCGTGCGGTGGGGGCGAGTCCGTCAGCCGCGACGAGTGCGGGTGGGATCGATGTGGCACGCACGGTGACGCGGGTCTTCCTCGTGAGTGGCGCCTGTGCCGGTCTCGCGGGGGCCGCCGAGGTCGGTGGGGTGACCTGGGCGCTCTATGAGGGGATCTCGCCGGGGTATGGGTACACCGCCATCGCCGTCGCCCTGCTCGCGCGCCTGCATCCGGGATGGATTATCGGGACCGCGATCTTCTTCGGCGCCCTCGAGGCGGGGGCGAGCGCGATGCAACGGGATGCGGGGATCCCTTCTGTCGTGGTGCAGGTGATCGTCGCGGTGATCATCCTCGGGGTGTTGGCGGGATCACAGCGGCGTGCGCGCGCCACCGGAGGGCGACGCTGATGGAGGCGCTGCTCATCCCCTTTCTCGATGCGACGATCCGCACCGCGACCCCGCTCGCCTATGCGGCCCTCGGCGAGTTGGTGACCGAACGCTCCGGGGTGATCAACATCGGGATGGAGGGGATCATCATCGCCGGGTGCCTCGGGGGCTTGGTCGCCGCCGGTGCCGGAGGCGCCGCGATGGGGTTCCTCGGAGGGGCGCTCGCCGGGGTGCTGATGGCGATGATCTTCGCCTGGTTCGTCCTCCGGCTCCGCGCCGACGCGATCATCACGGGGACCGCACTGACGCTGTTGGGGCTCGGCCTCACCGGGACGCTCTACCGTGGGCTCTTCGGACTCGAGGGGGCCGCGCTCGATACGCCCTCGATCGCGCCCATCGCATTGCCTGGACTCGCCACGCTCCCGCTCCTCGGGCCGGTGCTCTTCACGCAGACGGTGATGACCTACCTGCTCTATCTGCTCGTCCCACTCCTCGCCTGGTGGCTGACGCGCACCCACGCCGGCCTCGCGCTTCGCGCCGTGGGGGAATCCCGCGCCGCCGCGCTCGCGGCCGGGATCGATGTCCAACGGATCCGGTGGGGCGCGATCCTCTTTGGCGGGGCGATGGGCGGGCTCTGTGGAGCGACACTCGTCCTCGCGCAGGTGGGGACCTTCACCGAGGGGATGAGTGCGGGGCGCGGGTTCATCGCGATCGCGATCGTGGTGCTCGGGCGATGGCGCGCCGTGGGGACGGCGCTCGCCGCGGTCGTCTTCGGTGGGGCCTTCGCGCTGCAGTACCTCCTGCAGGCGGCGGGATGGGCGCTCCCCTATCAGCTCTTCCTCGCCCTCCCCTATCTCCTGACACTGATCTTGCTCGCCGCCCTCCGTGGGCGCGCCGAGGCACCGGCCGAACTCGCCTCGCCGGCGGAGTGATCGCGCGCGCGACGACGCGCGCGACGCGCTAGGCCTTCGCCTCCACCCAGTTCGCGCCGGTCCCGATATCCACCACGAGGGGGACGGCGAGCGCGACCGCCGAGGTCATCTCGCGCTGCACCATCGTGCTCAACGCGTCGACCTCCTCCGGCGGACACTCGAAGACGAGTTCGTCGTGGACCTGGAGGAGCATCTTCCCCGTGAACCCCTCACGCGGCAACACCTCGTGGATGCGGATCATCGCGACCTTGATGAGGTCCGCGGCCGACCCTTGGATCGGGGAGTTCTGCGCGAGCCGCTCGCCGAGGGAGCGGGTGTTGAAGTTCCGGTCGAGGAGCTCGGGGATGTAGCGCCGCCGATGGAAGAGGGTCTCCACGTAGCCCACCCGCCGCGCCTGCTCCACGATCTGGTCGAGCCAGGTCCGCACCCCCGCGAAGCGCACGAAGTAGGTCTCGATGAACGCCTTCGCTTCGGCGTTCGTGATCCCGAGTTGACGCGCGAGGGCGAAGGCCCCTTGGCCGTAGATCGTCGCGAAGTTGATCGTCTTCGCCCGGGCGCGCATCTCGCCGGTCACCGATTCGACGGGGACGCCGAAGATCACACTCGCCGTCTGCCGATGGATATCGCCCCCCGCCTCGAAGGCGGCGACGAAGGCGGGATCACGGGAGAGATGCGCGAGGAGCCGGAGTTCGATCTGAGAATAATCCGCCGCGAGTAGGGTCCACCCCGCGCGCGGGACGAAGCCGCGGCGGATGTCCTTCCCGAGCTCGCGACGGATCGGGATGTTCTGGAGGTTGGGATCGCTCGAGGAGAGACGCCCCGTGCTCGCGACGGTCTGATTGAACGAGGTGTGCAGCCGCCCGGTGCGCGGATTCACGAGCCCCGGGAGGGTATCGAGATAGGTGTTCTCGAGCTTGGCGAGCTCACGGTATTCCATGAGGAGCGCCGGGAGACGATGCCCTTCATCGGCGAGTTCCTGCAAGACACTGGCATCGGTGCTCGGACCGGTGGCGGTCTTCTTCTTCACCGGGAGCCCCAGCTTCTCAAAGAGGATCTGCCGGAGCTGCGGATTGGACGCGACGTTGAACTCCTGACCGGCCTCGGTGAAGATCTGCTGCTCCACCTCGCGCCGCGCCGCCTCGAACCGCGTCTTGAGCGAATGGAACCAGGGCACGTCGATCGTGATCCCGGTCCACTCCATCTCGGCGAGCACCGCGACGAGTGGCAGTTCGATCTCATGCACCAGCGCCTCGGCGGAGCGCTCGGTGAGTCGGAGGGCGAAGATCTCGCGGAGGCGGAGGGCGATATCGGCGTCGGCGCAGCAGTAGTCGGCGGCCGCGGGGATCGGGACGACATCAAATGGAAGTTCCTGCCGTCCCTTGCCGCAGAGCTGCTCGTACGAGGTCATCACCACGCCGAGCGCCTCGACGGCGAGGGTATCGATGGCGTGCGAGCGACGGCTCGGATCGAGGACGTAGCTCGCGAGCATCGTGTCGAAGCCGAGTCCGGCGACGGGGACCCCGGCGCGGCGCAGCACGAGGACGTCGTACTTCGCGTGATGCGCGACCTTCGTGATGGTGGGATCCGCAAAGAGCGCGCGGAGAGGCGCCATCGCCTCGGAGAGGATCGGCGGGAGGTTGACCACCGGGGTCTCCCCCTCGGCCAACCGCTGCGCAGCGATGGAGAGCTCGGCGCCGGCCTTCGGCGCACGCGCTGGGGGGCGCTCATCGAGGGCGAGTCCCCCCTGATCGCTCGTATAAGGACGATGCGCGAAGGGGAGATACCAGGCGCGGCCCGGTGCGACGGCGATCGAGAGTCCGATCAGATTCGCTCGAAGCGGCGTGATGATCGGAGGGGCATCGGCATCGAGGATCGTCTCGGTGTCGAAGGCGAAGGTCCCCGCGGCCCGCGCCGCTGCGATCACCTCGGCCACCCGCTCCGGGGTATCGGCGATGCGATAGTCGCGGGTGACCTCGGGGGGTGCGAAGAGGTCGGCAGGAACCGATGGCGCGGCGCTCGTGCTCGGAGCCCGCGTGGACCGTGCTGCCAGCGGCTCCGCCGCTGGCTCCTCGAGTCCGAGTTGCGCGGCGGCGGCGCGGGCCGCGGTCGTGAACTCGAGGGTCACGAAGAGATCGCGCAGCGCCGCCCAGTCCGGGCTCTCGAGGGTGAGGGCCTCGAGGTCGAGGGTCACCTCCAGATCGCGATGGAGGGTGACCAGGGTCTTGGAGAGCCGCGCCTCCTCCGGATGCTTCAGCAGCGCGTTGCGGGCGCGGGTCGGCTCGATCTCCTCGACATGTTCGAGCATCGCCTCGACCGTCCCCCAGCGCTGCACCAGGGCGAGTGCCCCCTTCTCCCCGATCCCCGGCACCCCGGGGATGTTGTCAGCGGTATCGCCGACGAGGGCGAGGTAGTCGATGATCCGCTCGGGCGGGACGCCGAGTCGTTCGTGCGCGTTCTCCATCCCGTACCACTTCTCGGTCGTGCGACCCGGCGGGCCATGCCAGGGATTGAGGACCCAGACCTTGGGCTCCACCAGCTGCAGGAGATCCTTATCTCCTGACACGATGCAGACCTCGAGTCCCGCCGCCGCTCCCTGCTTGGCGAGGGTGGCGATCACATCGTCCGCCTCGAAGCCATCGAGCTGCACGACCGGGATGCGATACCCCGCGAGTAGCTCATGCACGCGCTGCACGCCGGTGTCGAAGTCGGCCTGTTCCTCATCCGGCAGGGCGACGCGATTCGCTTTATAGGTCTCGAGGAGGGCCTCGCGCCCCGACGATCCCGCGTCGTTCACCCACCCGAGATAGTCGGGCTTGTGCTTCTCGATGAGGCGCTTGAGGAAGTCGTTGACCCCCTTCGCCATCCCGGTGTTCTCGCCATGCGCGTTGCGCAGCGGCGCCCCACCACCGAGCGCGTAGAAGGCGCGATAGATCAGCGCGTAGCCATCGATGAGATAGAGCCGCGGGCGGCCAGGCATGGTCATACGGGGAATCTCCCGAGGGCGGCGAGGGCCCAGGCGGTCGCGCCGGCGCCGAAGGCCACGCGCACATTGTCATCCAGGCGCACCATCGGACGCTCCGCCGCGGCCGCGGCGACGCCGATCATCATCGCGGCAGGGAGCGAGGCCCCGACGAGCCAGAGTGGACCGATCGCACTGGCGAGGGCGCAGGCGAGGGATCCGCTCCAACTCTTCGGACCGCGCGCACCGTTCCGGCGGTCGTCGCGCGACGCCTCTCGGCGCCCGGGCGAGATCATCTGCGACACCGTGCGGCCGATGAGTGCGGCCGCGGCATCTCCGACGACCGCGGCCCACAGAGTGGCGATCGCCACCGTTGGGGGGAGGAGGAGAACTGCGACGAACATCGCGAGGAGGATCCAGCTCGCCCCGGTGAGGTGTGTCGTCTCATGCGAGCGGAGCATCCACCCGAACCAGGAGAGGAACCACCGCTGCATCGCCTCGCTCCGGCGCCGGCCGATCTCGATCACCGCGGCGATGACGAGGCCCACGGCGAGGAGGGCGAGGACGGTGGCGCGGGAGACCCAGGCGAAGGCGAGGGCGAGGGGAAAGAGCGCGGAGCAGAGATGGATCCCTTTGCGACCGAGCTCTCCGAGCCAGGAGGTCGGAGCGGGAGCGCTCACTTCAGACGCCGCCGGAACTCCGTCTCGAACCGCACCTCGCTCGACTGCGTCAACCGCCACCGCCCGGTCCCCGTCTGATCGAAGAAGGTGAGCTGGAGGTTCATCGCCTGATAGATCCAGACCTGCTGTCGGTTGCGGCTCATGTCGTTGAGCTGCGGCTCGATCAATTGGTCGGGTTCGCCGAGGACGATGAAGACGCGACCGCGATCGGACTGCCACCCGACACCGGCCTCGTCACTGAAGCGCAGGTTGGCACGGACGAGTCGCTCGAAGTAGGTGCTGAGCTCTTCATGGACGACGGTGCGTGGGTCGGGATCGGTCGCCTGCACGAAGGCGCTCCACGCCTCCGGGCGCCGCTCGGGGGGCGCCTCTCGCAGGGCGTTGATCCGGGCCGGTGTGGCGTAGTAGCGGAGATAGAAGAGCATGTCGTCGTACGTCGCCACGGGGAGCCCCGCACCGAAGCTGACGAAGACGTAGGAGGAGACGGTGTCGCGGGAGCCGTCGCGCGTGAGGGAGATCTGACCGACGCCGATCCCGATCCGCGAGACGGGGACATCGACGATCCCCGCGCTGAGCCCGCGGTGCGGCGGGAGCGTGAGGGTATCGGTCCAGAGGATGCGGCCCGATTCGTTGCGGATGAGGAGGCGGAGCGGCGCGACCGACCCGGGCTGATCGTACGCCTCCATGTAGACCGGGATCGTGCTGTCGCGTCCGATCACCGCGGTCCCCGCGGGGGCGATGACGAGGGCGGGGAGGCTGTCGGTGGAGTCGCGGGCCGTGGCCTCGAGGACGGGGACGGGGGTCCCGATCCCGCCGGCGCCAAGGCGCGGGACCCGGAGGGTCGCGCGCTCCTCGACGGTGCGCTGCGACGACTCATCCCGCACGACGACGGTCAGCGTGTAGTTCCCCGGCGGGACATCGAGCACCTCCTGGTGGAAGATGCTCTCGTCGCTACGGGTCGTCTCGCGATAGGTCCCGACGAGCACCTCCTGTTGCCCCTCACTTCGTGCGACGACGGCGCCATCCTGTGCGAGTTCGACCGTCGCGATGTAGCCCGCGCGGAATCGCGTGTCCGACTGCCGCGCGAAGGTGAGGGCGACGGCGGGGAAGGAGACCGCGACCACGACGTGCGTGGTATCGGAGGCGGGGGAGGCGAAGGCCGCGACGCGTCCGAGGAGCGGGAAGGGCATCCCGCGCGCGAGCATCCCCATCTGGCGATAGAGCGCCGTCGCGTCGAAGGAGAGCGACTGGGCGCCGCGGGGGAGGGCTGGGGTCGCCCGACGACCGGTGGGGCGTGCCGCACCGTCGCGATCCTCCCCGCGCGATCCCGCACGAGCGGCGCCGCACCCACCCACCGCGAAGGCGACGAGCAGGAGGAGGAGCAGAAGGGGGGCGCGCCGGTGAGCCATCACCCAACAATCTACCCCGCCGAGCGAGAGCGGTGCGCGCCGGCATGCGCGCCGGCATGCGCGCCCACATCCGCGCCCGCGCGCGGCGCGAAACGCCGCGATCCGGCGCGCTGCTTGCTCCCATCCCCGAGCCTCCCTAGCTTCGCCGCCATGACACGTGACGCGCTCGTCGGTACCGCCCTCGCCGGATATACCCTCCTCGACCGCGTCGGGGAGGGGGGGACCGCCACGGTCTACCGGGCCACCCACCCCACCCATGGGACGGTGGCGTTCAAGGTCCTCCGCGAGAAGCTGCGGGGGGACAAGACCGCGGTGGCCCGGTTCGTCCGCGAGGGGGGGTTTGGCGCCAAGGTCACCCATCCGAACGTGATCCGTACCCTGGAGTCGGGGGAGGCCAATGGGCTCCCCTACCTCGTACTCGAGTGGGCGCCCGGCGAACTCTTGGAGAGCTATCTCCGTCGGAACGCCCCCCTCCCGCCGGACGAGGTGGCCGCGATCGTCGCGCAGATCGCTGGCGCGGTCGGCGCGGCGCATCAGGTGGGAATCGTCCACCGCGACCTCAAGCCCGACAACTGCATCTACGACCCCGAGACCCGAACGGTGAAGTTGCTCGACTTCGGGATCGCGACCGCGACCGACACCACCGCCGATCAGCGGCTCACGCGCGCCGGCTTCTTCGTCGGGACGCTCATGTATGTGGCCCCCGAGGCGCTCTCGGGGGAGATCGTCTCGCCGGCGGCGGATCAGTACTCCCTCGCGACGATGGCGTATCAGCTCCTCACGGGGTCGCTCCCCTACGCCGCGAAGAACCCCCGCGAGATGTTCGCGCAGCTCCTGAAGGCGCCGCCGACCCCGCTCAACAAGGCGAACGCCGACCTCATCTTCACCGAGGCGGTCGAGGCGGTGGTCATGAAGGCCCTCGCGCGGAAACCCGCCGACCGCTACCCCGACACCGCGACCTTCGCGGCCGCGCTCTCGGAGGTCTTGGCGACCCCCTTCCCGGCGGAGTCGGGGGGTGGGCTGCTGTCGAAGATGAAAGGGTTGTTTGGGAGATGAAGGCTCAAGGCTGAAGGCTTAAGGCTGAAGGCTGAAGGCTAAAAGCTTTCAGCCTTAAGCCTTTAGCTTTACGCTTTGATCCCCTGCTCCACCGGAAGCCAGCAGGTGAAGGTCGATCCCCGCTCCGGCGCGCTCTCCAGCGTGATCTCCCCCCCCAAGAGGCGCGCGAGACGCCGCGTGATCGAGAGCCCGAGCCCAGTCCCGCGACGCGCCGAGTCGGAGCGGGATCCCGACTCCACCTGCTCGAACTCCTCGAAGATCCGCTCCTGATCCTTCTCGGCGACGCCGATCCCGGTGTCGACCACCTGGAGCGCGATCCAGGTTCCCCCCGCCGTGAGCAGGGGCCGCTTCGTCGCCGTCTGGGTGTAACTCGTCACCGCCCCATCGGGGACGAGACTCGCGCGCAGGGTGATCCCCCCCGCTGGGGTGAACTTCACCGCATTGCCGAGGAGGTTGACGAGGATCTGGCGGAGATGGGTCGGATCGGTGGTCAGGCGCGGCAGGGTGGCGGGCACCTGGATGGAGAGGGCCAGTCCCTTCTCGATCACCAACGGTTCGATCTCACTCGCGACATCGATCACGAAGGCGCGCAGGGAGAGGGGCTCGGGGTGGACGTCGAGCCTTCCGGCGGAGAGTCGCGCGAGATCGAGGATCTGATCGACAAGCGATTGCAGATGCTCGGCTGAGGCCTGGATCCGTTCCACCGGTCCGACCATCCGGGGGCCGAGCTCACCGTAGGAGCCGTCCCGCAGGAGGTCGACGAAGCCGACGATCGCCGCGAGGGGGGTGCGCAGTTCGTGCGAGACGTTCGCGAGGAACTCGGACTTGGCGCGGTTGGCGCGGGCGAGCTCGAAGGAGAGATGCTCGAGCTCCGCGCTCCGCTCCCGGAGCCGGCGCCGTTGCGCCCGCGCCGCGAGGAGGAAGACCACCAGGGCGACGGCGAGGACCGTCGCAAGCACCCATCCGAGCATCGTCCCCCAAGGCAGAGCGATCCCTCTGCCGATTGACCCCTGCGGGTCGCTCCCGTAGCGTCCCCGCCATGACCTCGCACACCCGCCTTCTCGATCTCCTCGCCCAGCGCAGCGCCAAGCGCGGCTCCTTCACCCTCGCCTCGGGCCGGCAGTCCGATCTCTACATCGACGCGCGCCTGACGACGATGCATCCCGAGGGGCTCTCGCTGATCGGACCCCTCGGTCTCGCGACGATCCGCGAGCGCGGGTGGACCGCGGACAGCGTCGGGGGCCTCACCCTCGGCGCCGACCCGGTGAGCTACGCGATCGCCTACGCCAGCCAACTCGCCGGGACGCCGATCCGCGCCTTCACCGTGCGGAAGGAAGCGAAAACGCATGGCACGGGCAAGTTGGTCGAGGGGGCGTTCCTCCCGACCGATCGCGTGGTGGTGATCGAGGATGTGATCACGACGGGGGGCTCGGCGCGCAAGGCGGTCGAGGCGCTGCGCGCGGCGGGCGCCACCGTCGTCGGCGTGCTCGCAGTGGTCGACCGCGAGGAGGGGGGACGCGAGGCGCTCGAAGGGGCCGGGCTCGCCGTGGCCGCCCTCGCCCGTGCCTCGGAGATCGTCGCCCGGATGTGACGAGCGGCGCGCTCATCGAGGACGCGCCTGCCAGGCGGCCCGCCGGTCGCGTAGGGACCGCGGGACCATGATCGGTGGGCGCTCCGGCATCCCCGCCTTGAGCGCGAGGGGCCGCAGCGTGCGCAGCGCCGCCAGGTGTGGTCGCACCAACTCCGCCATCCATCGCTCGAGCATCCGCTCGGCGGTCATCTCACGGCGGAACTGACCCGCCGGCACGCCAAAGTAGAGTCGGAGATGACGGCTGAAGCTCTGCGGCGAGGAGTACCGCAGCGCGATGGCCACATCGGCGATCGAGTGTCCGGGATCCTCGAAGAGTCGCGCCGCCCGCAAGAGCCGCGCATAGGAGAGGTAGCGCTTCGGCGCGGGGAGGCCGGCCCGGAAGAACCGGCTCATCAGGGTGCTCGGGACCACCCCGAGCCGCCCCGCGAGCTCGCGCACCGTATGCGCCGGCGCCTGCCGATCCAACACCGCTTCGAAGAACCGCCAGACCTCGGCCGGCGCCTCACCGATCTCGCCGCGCACCGCCGCGAGGGCGCGCCGCTCCACCTCCTGCGCCGCCTCCTCCGTGAGCAGGTGCCGCAGTCGCATCCACCCCGCGGGGGCACGCACATCGACCAGACGTGTCACCCCCGCCTGCCCGAGCTGCATCAGCGCTTCGGGGGTCGGGAGGGTGCTCCCGAGCAGGGCGACCGTCGGGACGGTCGGGAACTCGCGGACCACGCTCGCCATCCGCCGCTCGGCGTCGTGGCCACACCGCGCGACCGAGACCACCATCGCGCTCGCCGGGCGCCGCTTCAGCTCGGCGTGCGCATCGGCGACGCTCTCTCGGTGGATGGCGTAGAAGAGCCCGGTCCCTGCCGCGTCGATGCGGGTGCGTTCGTCAGGATCGACCACGGTGATCACGGGGGCGTTGAGCGTGCGGGGCGGCGGCGTCATCTCATTCTCCTGATTGGGGTTGGGTGGGTCGCGCCCCCCGACCCTCGGCCGCCCAGGTCACCCTCGCGTCAAATGGCTTCCACCCTGAAGACTCGGCTGTCAGCGTTCGATTTGACGCCCGTCACGACGATCGAATCGCGTGGGGTGGGGTTATATTCCAGGTACGGTTCCGCCGGACGATCGCGTCGTGGGCTTCGGTCCGCGCCGAGGAAAGTCCGGGCTCCTTGGACATGCTGCCAGGTAACACCTGGGCACGTCGCGAGACGTGACGGATAGTGCCACAGAGAACAGACCGCCTTCGCGCGAGCGGAGGTAAGGGTGAAACGGTGGGGTAAGAGCCCACCGCGCCACTGGCAACAGGGGCGGCACGGCAAACCCCAGCAGGAGCAAGGCCGAATAGGCGGCGAGCAGCAGTCCTCTGCGATCAAGACGCCGCGGGTTGGCCGCTAGAGCGTTCGGGCGACCGGACGCCGAGAGAAATGATCGTCCGAGGTCCTCGTGGCCTCGACAGAACCCGGCTTATAGGCGGAACCAGCGATGACGCGACGGGCGGTGAGGACTCCGAGATCTTTGGGTGCCTTGCCGCCCGTCCGTCGTTCGTCGCCGGGGCGGCCGCTCCGCGCCCGGGCGCTCTCCCTCTCGACCATCCTGTGCACGGCCCTCCTGCTCGCCACCGGGTGCGCGCCCTCGCGTCCGGCCCCTGCCCCAGCGCCTGAGCCGGCGCCGGTGAGCGCGCCGATCCCCCTCCCAGAGAAACCGGTCCCGGTCGATCCCCTCGCAGAACCCTGGGTCGTTGGCGCACCGACCGCGCCTGTCACGCAGGAGCTCGTGGTCACGACGGTGGTGCGGGCGGCGGCTTCTGCTGCCACACTGGCCACCGCGCACAGCGACTCCTCCCGCACCGCCCTCACGGTGCGGTGGGATGGCACAGAGGACATGACCCGTCGCTCGGGGGCGATCACCGCCTATCGCGTGGGACCCGCTGCGCTCGCCAGCGCGACCACCGTCCCCGCGGGTCTCACCCTGCCGGTCGCACTCTCGGCGGCGCTCGACGCGGGCCGCGGGGCGGTGCACGTCACCAACCCTGACGATGCGCGGTGTGCGGCCGATGCCGCGGCGGCGCAGTTGGCGCGTGAGGTGCTGGTCGCGCCGCCGTCGCCGCTCGCGCGCGGCCTGACCTGGGCGGATTCACTGCGCACGACGGTCTGCCGCGATTCGATCCCTCTCGCCCTCACCTCGATCCGCCGCTACGTCGTAGAGGATGCCCGTGTGCAGGAGGGACGTGCGGTGGTGGTGATCCGTCGGCGCTCGTCGATCACCCTCTCAGGCGCCGGCACGCAGTTCGGTGAAGCGGTGACGATCACCGGCGAGGGGACGGGGGAGCTCCTCTTCGGACTCCGGCTCGACGACGGTCAGATGACGGACGGGAACGGGATCTCGACCCTGACGCTCACGCTCGTCGGCCGCCGCAAGTCGCAGGTGGTGACGCAGGGCGCCCGGTTGGAGATACGGCGATGAAGGCTCAAGGCTAAAGGTTGGAAGCGTTCAGCTTATTGCCTTCAGCCTTGAGCCTTCAGCCTCTCAATCAACCAACCGCAGCGGCATCAAAAGACAGAGATACTTCGCCGGATCGGACCACCCCTCCGGCTCCAGCGTCGTCGCCCGCTCCGGCGCGCGGAAGGTCATACGCACCTCTTCGGTGGGCATGAAGCGGAGCATCTCGAGGAGATAGTTCGCGTTGAAGCCGATATCGAGGGGATCCCCCTCGTAGCGGATGGGGAGCTCGTCCTGTGCTTCGCCGAGGTCGGGGGTGCTGACCGCGAACTTGAGCATCCCCGAGTTGAAGGAGAGGCGGATGCGGTGCGTCTGATCGCTGGCGACGACGCTCATCCGGCGCAGCGCGCTGGTGAACGCGGCCCGATCCAGGATCGCGTGCTTGTCGTTGTCCTTCGGGATGACCCGGTCGTAGCCCGGATAGGGACCCTCGATGAGGCGCGTGAAGACCGAGGTGAAGGGGGACCGGAAGCCCAGGTGGTTCTCCCCTACGCCGACTTCGAGCTGCTCCTCGGCGGGGAAGAGCCGCTTGATCTGGTCGAGCGCCTTCGGCGGAATGATGTGGTCCGCCTTCTGCCCGCCCGAGACGGGGATCTCCATCTTGGCGAGGCGATGTCCGTTGGTGGCGACCATGCGCATCAGGTCGCTGCGGATCTCCCAGAGCACCCCGTTCAGGATCGGCCGGCTCTCCTCGGTGCTCGCGGCGAAGGCGGTGTGGCTGATCAACCGCTGCAGGTCGCCCGATCCGATCTTGAGCGCCTTCTCGAAGCGGACGGCGGGGAAGCTCGGGAACTCCGACTTGGGGAGCCCGAGAAGCTTGAACTTCGCGCGACCGCACTCGAGAGTGATGCGCTGGTCACCGGTCGCCGAGATCCGCACCGGGGCGGCGGGAAGCTCCCGCGCGATCTCGCTGAGCTTCCGCGCCGGGATCGTGATCCCGCCGGCCGCCTCGACATCGGCGGTGATCTCCGTGCTCACGGCGATATCAAGATCGGTCCCGGAGATGCGGATCCCCTTCTCGGTGGTCTGCACCAAGAGGTTCGCCAGGACGGGAAGGGTCGTCTTGTTCGGGACGGCCGGGGTGACGGCGGCCAACCCTTCCTGGAGCTTCTCGCGTGTGATCGTGAACCGCATACGGGGGTCCGGTGACGTGTGGGAAAGCGAACGGCGCTACGTCGTGCTGTTTCTATCTATTCTGAAAGCAGTCGTCGTAGTAGAAAGGTGTGCATTGTGGATGAACGCCGGAACCCCATGTGGTGAAAGGGTTCCCGCCCTTCCGCTCACGTGACCTGACATGTGGGCGGGTGGGGGCGCGTGCGGAGAACGGGCGTCGGACCACCGTGCGGTGTCGGAAACATGTGCATCATGTGGAGAGCCGGAGCGTTTCCCGCAGCCGTTCCACACGCCCGCGGAACTCCCCGTCGGCGGTCATCGTCTCCGTCACGCGTTCCAAGGAATGGATGACGGTGGAGTGGTCGCGTCCACCGAAGGCGAGCCCGATCTCCACCAGCTGCATCCCGAGGATCTCGCGGGCGAGGAACATCGCCACCTGCCGTGGGACGGTGAGGGTCTTAGTGCGGGTCTTGGACTGGAGCCCTTCCACGGTGACGCCCCACTCGCCGGCAACGGTCCGTTGGATGCGAGCCATCCCATCTTGGCGAACAGGGCGGTCCGGCCCCTCATCATTGGAACGCAGCTTGTCCCGAAGCGCTTCGCGGGCGAGTTCGACAGAGATCGGACGGTGCTTGAGCGAGGCGTAGGCGAGGAGTTTGATGATCGACCCCTCGAGCTCGCGCACGTTGGAGCGGACGTGGTCGGCGATGAAGTGGAGGACATCATCGGGGATCGTCTGCTCGAGATGATCTTGTTCCGCCTTGCGGCGGAGGATCGCGATCCGATGCTCGAGGTCGGGCTGACCGACATCGGCGACCATCCCCCAGGCGAAGCGGCTCGCGAGGCGGGCCTCGAGCTTCGGGATCTCCGAGGGGGGACGGTCCGAGGTCAGGACGATCTGTCGCCCCGCCTCATAGAGGGCGTTGAACGTATGGAAGAACTCTTCCTGCGTGGAGT
>JBMTXT010000010.1:0-28240 GCA_049453775.1 Gemmatimonadaceae bacterium
CCCAGAAGGTCACGGCCCGCGGGACCGACCGCAAGCGGTCGGATCAGCTACAGAGTCGCTGCGTCGTCGGCTGTGGGGCCTTCACGTTCGTGAGACGCTCGAGGTAGGTGATCGGGAGGAAGCACTTGGCGCGCACCCCGTTCCCGGTGAGCCACCTCGGATCGGATTTGCCGAAGCGGTACATATCCGCGAGGCGCCGACCTTGGAAGTAGAGCTGGACCTTCCGCTCGTATTCGAGCATCGTGGTCCCGTCGGTGACCGCCGGGTACGCGGGGAGCGCGTCCACCGCGCGGGACTTGTTGATCTCGGTCAGGAAGTTGGCGCTGTTGCCAGCCGCCAACTCCGCCTCCGCGATGATCAGCATCATCTCCCGGGCCGAGACCTGCGTCATTGGGGAGAGGTTCCCCACGGCCGCCCGGCAGCAGGCGTCGATCGCCGCTGACACCGTGGTGCTCGCGGCGCCGGTGACGGGGTCGAGCATCTTGATCCCCGCGATCCCCGCGAGTGGGACGATCGGGCGCGCCGGATCGGCGTTCACGAAGGTATCGCCCGCGCGGAGCTCACCGCGGTTGTTCATCTCGAACCCGACGTTGATCCCGGCGAGGTTGTTCGCCGTCGGCGTGAGCCGGAAGCGCCAGGTCGGGGTCATGAGGGCGAGCGCGGCCCTCGCGTCGGCGGTCGCGCCGGCATCGGCGATCAGCGGGGATCCGCTCGTGGCCTTGGCCTTGACTCGCGCCGCCTTGGCATGCTTCGCCCGGGCGCGGAGCCCGAGGACCTGCCGCTGGAGCTCGGCGTCCGCGGTGGCCACGGCGACCGGCAGGGCGCGATCGAGCATCGCCACGGCCGAATCGTACGTCACCCCCATGTTCGCGGGGCCCACCGCCTCGGCGGCCTCCGTCCGATCGGAACCGAGGACGAAATCCTCGAACATGTCGCCGATCGTGATGTAGATGACGGCCGCATAGATGTGCGCGCGGACCTGATCCTTCCGGTCCCGCAGCGTCCCCGCGGTCGCGAACTCCCCGACGCGCCGCACCGTGAAGTCGGCGAGCCAGCGCGCCTCGGACACGAAGGGGAAGGCCCCGTCGGTGTACTCGTTGATCGGGTCGGAGATGTCCCCGTCATCGAGGTTCTTCCAGAACTCACGCGAACCGACCCAGGTCAACTCGTCGGTGGCGGTGTGGTACGGTCCGTAGATGCCCGTCAGCGCTCGGGTCACCGAGGCGCCGAGCCCGTTCACCAACGTCTTCGCGCCCGCTGGGTCGCCGAGGGCTTCCTCGATGACGGCATTGGGGTTGTCGACGTCGGTATCGAAGGGATTGGCGCAGGCGCCCACGAGGAGCGCGCCGGAGAGGGCCGCGCCGACGAGGCGACTCATCGAACCGAGTCGACGCATGCTAGCTGTGTGTCGCATGGGAGGATCCTCGGCGGTCAGAAGCCGTAGTTGAAGGAGAGGGAGAACCGGCGCGGGATCGGGAGCCCGAACGCGTCGGTCGAATCAAGGAAGTTCTGGTCGAGCGCCGAGCCGATGCCACGGCCGATGGCGTTCGCCTCCGGGTCCGACCCGGGGTACTTGGTCCAGATCAGGAGGTTCCGGCCCGAGGCGGTCACGGAGAAGTTCTTCGCGCCGAGCTTCGACGCGATCCCCTCCGGGGCGATCCAGGTGACCGCGAGCTCACGCCACCGGGTGAAGTCGCCCGGCTGCTGCTCGTTGAGCCCGTTCTCGAGGAGGCGCCGGTACCCCAGGATGTACTCCTTCGCCGCATCGACGCGCTGCTGCGGCGTGCTCGCCGGGTTGTTGAGCGTCGCCTCGATGGTCGAGTACGCGAGGGTGTTCGACCCGATCGAGGGATGCTGCGACTGCCGGAAGGCATCCGTGAGGTTCTGGATCAGGAAGCCGCGCTTGTACTCGAAGAGGCTCGAGATCTTCCAGCTCCGCCCGACGGAGACATTGAACCCGAATGACCCGGTCCAATCCGGGATCCCATCGCCGACGAACTGCTCGGCGAGATTCCCGTTGCCGTCGTAGTCGGCGAGGAGCGGGCTGAGCGCGGTCTGCACCGCGGAGTTCTTGAGGTCCCGCGGGGTGGCGAAGTAGGCGAGGAGCTGGTCGACCGTCGCCGCCGAACCCTGGCGGTTGAGGTTGATCGGGAGCTGGTTCGCCGGGTTGTAGCAGGTGATCGGCTTGCCCGCCGCATTGGTGGCCGGGCCGCCCGACGGGCAGGCCTGCGCGAGCCGGGGGGCGAAGAGCGACCCGAGCGGGAACCCTTCCTTGAGGAAGCCGCGATAGCGGATGTAGCCGATCTTGAGCGGCGGCGCGCCACCGAGGTCGGTCAGCGTCTGCTTGAGGTATGCGGCATTGAAGAAGAGGTCCGCCGAGACCTTCTGGCCCTGGAGGGCGAACCACTTCACCCCCATCTCGAGGCCGTTGGCCGACATCGACCCGATGTTGTTGAGCTGCGTCGCGCGGAAGCCGCCGGAGAGCGGGAACTGCTGGGCGACGAGGAGGTCGTTCACCTCACGCTGCCACGAGGTGAACTCGAGGGAGAGGCGGTTGTTGAGGAGCCCCGCCTCGAAGCCGAGTTCGGTCTCCGTCGAGATCTCGGGCCGGAGGTCCGGGTTGCCGAGGTTCGCCGGGACGAGCCCCGCGCCGAGCTCGGAGGCGAGTGGGGTGAAGGTCGTGAACTTGTCGAAGGCGCCCGGCTGGCGACCCGACTGACCCCAGGCGGCGCGGAGGCGCAGCGTGGAGAGGAAGCCGGGGAGCTTGGCCTGGACCGTCGGGTGGTCGGAGACCACGTAGGAGACCGAGGTCTTCGGATAGAAGACGCCGCCGGCGCTCGCGCCGAAGGCCGACGAGAAGTCGTAGCGCCCGCCGACGGTGAGCGTCAGGTAATCCCGATAGCTGAGCTGTTCCTGGGCGAAGTAGCCGCCGTTGATCGAGGTGAGGAAGCCCTCCCCGACCTGGACGTTCGCGCCACCCGCGCCGACGACCTCGATGCCGGGGCCGGGGAAGTCGGTCGAGCTCCCCGAGGCCGCCGAGGTCCGATTGTTGAAGACCTGGAGACCCGTGACGAAGGAGGACTCGAAGGCCTCGCCGAAGGTGCGGTTCCACGCCGCCTTCGCGTCGACGGTGATCACGCCCTGGCGCTCGTTCCGCACGAAGCGCGCCCCGAACGGGGTCTGCACCGTGAAGAGGTCGACGTTGTAGCCGAAGGGGGAGAACCCGACGTCCTGCTGCGAGGTGAAGTCGTAGCCCCCGGTGAGCGAGAGGGTGACCTGCTCGGAGGCGGTGTACTGGACGTCCAGCGCCCCGGCATAGCGACCGACCTGCTGGTCGTTCAGCTGCTGCATCGACTCCCGGACCGTCATGAAGGCCTGGTTGCCGAAGGGGTTGCCGGCGCCGGTGCACTCGAACCGCCCGGCGGGCGCGGAGTTGTTGCAGTTGGCGAACTCGGGGCGCGCCATCATCGCCAGCGAGTTGGAGCCGTAGATGTTGTTGTTGGCCTCCGGGCTCCGGAGGAAGGAGTTGGTGTACGAGCTCCGGAGTCCGATGCGGATCTTGGAGGTCGGGATGATCTGCAGGTTCACCGTCGCCTGCTGCCGGCGCGCCACGTCATCCGAGGGGCCGAGCTTGGCGTTCCCGAAGGGCCCGTCCTCGTTCTGATTGCGGACGCTCGCGAAATAGGTGACGGTCGGCGAGCCGCCCTGGACCTGGGCGGTGATCGTCGTCCCGCTCCCCTGTTCCGTGAGGAAGTCGCGGAAGATCGGCTCCTCGTACACCTGGTACGGCGTCGGCTTGTAGCCGAGGATCGGCGCCACACGATCGGCGGTCGTCGCGTCCTTCACATAGAAGGCATTCGGCTTGACGACGTCGGGGAAGCTGAGCGCATCCTGCTGGAGCGAGATGTTCCACTTCGGCGCGCCGACGGTGCCGCGCTTGGTGAAGATCTGGATCACCCCGTTCGACGCCTCGGTGCCGTAGAGGGTCGCGGCCGCCGCGCCCTTGAGGATCTCGACGCGCTCGATCGAGGCCGGGTCGAAGTCATCGAGGCGCGAGGAGCCGACGTTGCCGTTGGCCGCCTGACCGCCCCCGGCGTTGATGCGGATCCCGTCGACGAAGATGATCGGCTCGTTGGTCTGCGAGAGCGAGGCGTTGCCGCGGATGCGGATCTTCGTCCCCTCGCCGGTGAGGCCACCCGAGGGGAGGCCGACGAGGCCGGGCTCGCGGCCCTGCAGGACGTTCGAGACGTCCGTCATCGGCATGTTCTCGGGGGGCTTCACGATCGCGACCGTGTTCCCGAGCTTCTTCACCTGCGTCGCCTGCCCAGACCCCGTCACGACCACCTGGTCGAGCTGGAGGGAGGACTGCGAGAGGGTGAACTCGACGCGTGCCACCTCGCCGGACAGCGTCACGGACTTGGTCTGTTGGGCGTACCCGATGTTCCGGGCCCGGAGCTGCACCGTGCCGGTCCCGTTCGGGATCACGAGCCGATACTGCCCTTGGGCGTTCGTCACCGCGCCGGTCTGGGACCCGACGACGACGACTTGGGCTCCCTCGAGCGGCCGATTGCTCGCGGCATCTCGGACCGTCCCTTCGACCGTCGCGCTCCGCCCCTGAGCGACCGCCAACGACGGGAGGAACACCCCCATCGCGAGCATCGCTCGGCGGACCCAGCGGCCTGGGCTGCCACTGCGAAGATTGAACACTGTCTGCTCCTCCTGTCTGGGGTTCGGAGGCGAGCGGTCGTCGGCGCAGGGTCGCGGAGACCCGGTCGACGCTCGCTGACCAGCCCCCTTCCTTAATAGGAGCGAGGGCTGCGCGACGATAGGGCGTGTGGGGGAAACCCGCAAGAGCGGGTAACGCCCTCCCTCCCCGGGAGCCCCGGGGTCTGGGAGGGGCGGCGGCGGTGGCCCTAGGCCAACATCCCGGCGATCGACGCGGAGGTGAAGGCGGCGAGGTTCCCCGCCACCATCGCCCGGAGTCCGAGCGAGGCGATGTCGCGCTTCCGGTCCGGCGCCAACCCGCCGATCCCACCGATCTGGATGGCGATGGACGAGAAGTTCGCGAAGCCGAGGAGCGCATAGGTGAGGATCACCGCGCTGCGCGGATCCAATGCCTGGCCGGCGCCCAAGTCCCCGGCGAACTGCGCATAGGCGACGAACTCGTTCAACGTCGCCTTGATCCCGATCAGACTGCCGACATAGGCGGTATCGGCCCACGGGACCCCCATCACCCAGGCGAGGGGCCGGAGCAGGGTCCCGAGGATCGTCTGCAGGCTCAGGCCGTCGATCCCGATCAGGCTCCCCAGTCCCCCGAGCAACGCGTTCAGGAGTGCGACGAGGGCGACGAAGGCCATGATCATCGCGGCCACGTTGATGGCGAGCTGTACCCCCTGGGCCGCGCCACTCGCCGCCGCCTCGATGACCCCGTCCTCCGCACTATGCCCCCCGAGACGCCACCGGGTGCGTCCGGGGCCTGGCGTCGCGGTCGCCATCGCGCTGGCCGCCCTGGACATCCCGGCGCGCGTCTCAGGGACCTCGGTCTCCGGGAGGATGATCTTGGAGAGGATCAATCCCGCCGGCGCATTCATCACGCTCGCGGCGAGGAGGTGGGCCGCGATCCCCGGGAACGACCCCGAGAGCATCCCCACATAGGCCGCCAGCACCCCGCCCGCCACCGTCGCGAACCCCCCGATCATCACGGTGTTGAGCTCGGAACGCGTCATCTTCGCGACGAAGGGCTTGATGAGGAGCGGCGCCTCGGTCTGCCCAAGGAAGATGTTCCCCGAGGCCGAGAGCGTCTCCGCCCCCGAGGTCCCGAGGGTCCGCTGCATGACCCACGCGAGCCCCTGCACGATGAGCTGCATGATGCCGAGGTAGTAGAGCACCGACATCAGCGCGGAGAAGAAGATGATCGTCGGCAGCACATTGAAGGCGAAGAAGGCACCGGTCTGGGCCATCATCCCCGCGGTCGCCCCCTCCCCGGTCACGGGGACCGCGGACTGCACGAGATTCCCGAAGACGAAGCGTGCCCCTTGCTCCTGGAATCCCAAGAGGGAGGTGATCGCCCCCCCGACCACGCGGAAGACGGCGCGCCCCGCCTCGGTCTTGAGCACGATGAAGCCGAAGAGCGCCTGGAGTCCGAGGCCGGTGGCGATGAGCCGCCAATTGATCGACTTCCGGTCGTACGACATCAGCCAGGCGATCGCGAGCATGGAGGCGACGCCGAGGAGGCCGATGAGGCGCTGGCCCAGGGGGATGTCGAGGCCCGCCTGGGCGGCGGCGAGACGCTCCGCCGCGGTCTGGGTCTGCAGGAGGAGGGGGAGAGGCATGGGCGCAAAGCTACCCTTCCTGTTTGATTCCAACCATGGCTGACCGGATCCGCACCCGCTTCCTGGTGATCGGCTCGGGGATCGCCGGCCTGCAGACGGCCTGGCGATGCTCGGATCATGGCGAGGTCGTCGTCCTGACGAAGCGCACGCTCCGCGACTCCGCGACGGCGTGGGCGCAGGGGGGGATCGCCGCCGCGCTCGGTGCGGGGGACTCCCCCGCGCTCCACAAGACCGACACCCTCGCCGCCGGTGCGGCCCTCTGTGATGCCGCCGCCGTCGAGGTGTTGGTGGCCGAAGGCCCCGACCGCGTGCGCGAACTCGCCTCGGCCGGCGCGCGCTTCGATATGGATGCCGCCGGGCGCTTCACCCTGGGGCATGAGGCGGCGCATTCGCGCAAACGGATCGTGCATGCCCAGGGGGATCAGACTGGGGCCGAGGTCGCCCGGGCATTGATCCATCGCGTGAGCGAGCGGGCCAACATCCGGGTGCTCGAGACGGCGCGCGCGCTCGACCTCATCATCGTGCGCGGGCAGTGTTGCGGGGTGCGGGCGAACGTCGCGGGGCGCGCGGTGGAGATCCTCGCCGATGCCACGGTCCTCGCGACCGGGGGGTGCGGCCAGCTCTACAAGCACACGACGAATCCCCTCGTCGCCACCGGGGACGGCTACGCGATCGCGTGGCGGGCGGGGGCGACCCTCGCCGACATGGAGTTCGTCCAGTTCCACCCGACGGCGCTCGACACGGCGGAGAACCCGTTGGCGCTCGTCTCGGAGGCGGTGCGCGGGGAGGGGGCGATCCTCATCAACGATCGGGAGGTGCGCTTCATGCCCCGCCGACACGCGCTGGCCGAGCTCGCCCCGCGCGATGTGGTGGCGCGCGAGATCTTCCGGCAAGAGGAGGTGGGGCGGCGGGTCTTCCTCGATGCCCGCGCGCTCAAGCGGAGCTTCGCGCGGCGCTTCCCGGGGATCCTCCAACTCTGCTTGGCCCGCGGGAGCGACCCGCGCCGCGACCCGATCCCGGTCACGCCCGCCGCGCACTACATGATGGGGGGGATCGTCACCGACCTCGCGGGGCGGTCGACGGTCGATCGCCTCTACGCGGTGGGGGAGGTCTCCCGCACCGGGGTGCATGGGGCGAACCGCCTCGCGTCGAACTCCCTCCTCGAGGGACTGGTCTTCGCGGAGCGGGCGGCGCGGGACGCCATCACCCAGCGTCCGCTCTCCCGGCTCCCCCGTGTCGCCCGCTGGGCGGTCGCCCCACTCGACGATCGGGGGGCAGCCGAGGTCGCCGCCGACGAGATTCGCCGGGTGATGTGGGCGCATGCGGCCATCGTCCGGGATGGGGTGGGGCTCCGGAAGGCGCGGCGGCTCCTCGACGGGATTCGGACCCGTCTCGCCCCCGGGATGACCGAGGAGCTCAACATGGTCGACACGGCGCAGCTGATCGTCGCCTCGGCCCTGGCCCGCCGGGAGTCACGCGGGGGGCATTATCGCCGGGACTTCCCCAAGGCGGTCGCCGCCTGGAAGGGGCGCCATATCGAGTGGGCGCGCTGACGGGAACGCAGGCTGGCGGGGGGCGGTTCGTCGAAGGAGCCTTGGCCCCTATCATTCGACATGGTCGACACCGTCTTCCCCGATGATGTGAAGGTCCTCCAGGCCCGGATCCGCGCCCTCGCCGCCGAGCGGGGGGCGGTGATCCTGGCGCACAACTATGAGCGGCCGGAGATCCAGGATGTGGCCGACTTCGTCGGCGACTCCCTGGGGCTCTCGCGCGAGGCCGCGAAGACCGATGCCAAGACCATCGTCTTCTGCGGCGTCCACTTCATGGCGGAGACCGCGGCGATCCTCTCGCCCGAGAAGACCGTCCTCCTCCCCGACCTCGCGGCGGGATGCTCGCTCGCGGAGACGATCACCGCCGAGCAGCTCCGCGCCTGGAAGGCGGAGCACCCCGGCGCGGTCGTCGTGGCCTATGTGAACACCACGGCGGCGGTGAAGGCGGAGAGCGACTACTGCTGCACCTCAGGGAACGCCGTCGAGGTCGTGCAGTCGATCCCCGCCGACCAGGAGATCCTCTTTCTCCCCGACATGTACCTCGGCGCCCATGTACGCCGACTCACGGGGCGCGAGAACATCCATGTCTGGATGGGGGAGTGCCATGTGCATGCAGGGATCGATCCGGAGAACATCCGGCTGCAGCGCAGCCTGCACCCTGAGGCGGAGTTCCTGATCCACCCCGAGTGTGGGTGCGCGACGAGCGTGGTGGAGGCAGTGAGCGCAGGTGATGTGGATCCCGAGGGGGTGCATATCCTTTCCACCGAGGGGATGATCCGTCGGCCGAGCGAGTCGGCGTCGGACACCTTCATCGTCGCGACCGAGGTGGGGATCCTGCATCGCCTCCGGAAGGCGTATCCCGGGAAGACCTTCCATGCCGCGAATGAGCGCGCCTCGTGCGCGTACATGAAGGTGACGACGTTGCCGAAGGTGATCGCGGCGTTGGAGCTGATGCAGCACCGGATCACGGTGCCGGCGGAGGTCGCGGACCGCGCGCGTCTCGCGATCGAGCGGATGGTCGCGATCGGCGGGGGGATGCCCGCCTGGTCGGCGCCGGGCGTCGATCCCGGGGAGTGACGATGTCTGCCGCGCCGCTCCTCCCGCTGGATGCCGCCGCGTTGACGGCGGTGGTGCGCGCGGCGCTCGAGGAGGATCGCGCCTTCGCCGATGTGACGACGCTTGCCACGGTGCCCGCGGATCGGATGGCGGGGGCAGCGCTCGTGGCGCGCACGCCGGGAGTGGTCGCGGGGATGGCGCTCGCGGTCGAGGCGTTCCGACAGATCGACCCCACGGTGCGCGTCGAGATCGAGGTGCACGATGGCGAGGCGGTGGAGCGCGGGACGATCGTCATGGCGATCGAGGGGCCGGCGCGGGCGCTCCTCAGTGCGGAGCGCGTCGCGCTCAACTTCGTCCAGCGGCTCTCCGGCGTGGCGACCCTCACCTCGCGATATGTGGCCGCGGTGCAGGGAACGCATGCGGCGATCGTCGACACGCGCAAGACGACGCCCGGGTGGCGCGACCTCGAGAAATACGCGGTGCGCTGTGGTGGGGGCTCGAATCATCGGCGCGATCTCTCCGATGCGGTGCTGATCAAGGACAATCATCTCGCGGCCTGTGATGGTGATGTGCAGATCGCCGTCGCGCGCGCGCGGGAGACCGCGCCCGAGGGCATGGTCGTGCAGGTCGAGTGCGACACCGTCGAGCAGGTGGAGGCGGCGCTCGCCGCCGGTGCGCATGGGGTGCTCCTCGACAACATGGCCCTCGAGGACCTCCGCGAGAGCGTCCGGGCCTGCAAGGGACGCTGCTTCACCGAGGCCTCCGGTGGCGTCACCCTCGAGACGGTGCGCGCGATCGCCGAGACCGGCGTCGACCGCATCTCGGTCGGGGCGCTCACGCACTCGGCGCCGGCGCTGGATCTCGCGCTCGACTTCGCCTAAGCCCACCCTCGTGACCCGACATCCATGAGCGATCTTCTTGCCGCCCGGGCGCAGATGGCGATGTCGCTCGGGTTCCATATCATCTTCGCGGTGCTTGGGATCGGGATGCCCCTCCTCATGGTGCTCTCTGAGCGCCAGTGGTTGAAGACCCGGGATCCTGTCTGGCTCGATCTCACCAAGCGGTGGAGCAAGGGGACGGCGATCCTCTTCGCGGTGGGAGCGGTGAGCGGGACGGTGCTCTCATTCGAGCTGGGTCTCCTCTGGCCCGCGTTCATGGAGTACGCGGGGGCGATCATCGGGATGCCGTTCTCGCTCGAGGGATTCGCCTTCTTCACCGAGGCGATCTTCCTCGGGATCTACCTGTATGGGTGGCAGCGTCTCTCGGAGCGCGCCCATTGGTGGGCCGGGGTCGCCATCGCGGTCAGCGGGACCATCTCGGGGATCTTCGTGGTCTTCGCGAACGCCTGGATGAATTCCCCCACCGGGTTCCGGGTCGTGGATGGGAAGCCGGTCGACATCGACCCCATCGCGGCGATGCTCAATCCCGCCTCGTTCTCGCAGTCATTGCACATGACCCTCGCCGCCTTCGCGACGACGGGGATCGCGGTGGCCGGGATCCATGCGTGGATGCTTCGGCGTGATCCGTCCGCCGCTTTCCACCGGGCCGCGCTCAAGGTGGCGTTGATGGTCGCGGTCCCCGCCTCGCTCCTCCAAGTGGTCAGCGGGGACCTCAGCGCCAAGTTCCTCGCGAAGTGGCAGCCGGTGAAGCTCGCGGCCCTGGAAGGACACTTCGAGACGGAGCGGGGCGCCTCGCTCGTGATCGGTGGCATTCCCGACGTATCAGCCGGGGTCACCCGCTATGCCATCAAGGTCCCGAAGATGCTCTCGGTCCTCGCCTTCGGCGATCCGGACGCCGAGGTGCGCGGGCTCAACGCCTTCCCCCGCGAAGACTGGCCTCCGGTCGCCGTGACCCATCTCGCCTTCCAGATCATGGTCGGACTCGGCGCACTCATGGCACTGGCCTCGCTCTGGGTCATTCTCTGCTGGATCCGGAAGCGCGAGGTCGCGCACAATCGTCCGTTGCTCACCTTCCTCGCGGTGCTCACGCCCGCTGGGTTCATCGCGGTCGAGGCCGGGTGGGTCGTCACCGAGGTGGGGCGCCAGCCCTGGATCATCCAAGGGTTCATGCGCACCGTCGACGCCGTGACGCCGATGCCGGGACTCGTGATCCCCTTCACGATCTTCACCGTCCTCTATCTCTTCCTCGGGGTGATCGTCGCCTGGCTCCTCTGGGCACAGATCATCCGCGTGCGTCCTGCCTAGGATGGACGCACCGATCCTCGCCCTCGTCATCGCCGGGCTGATCATGCTCGCGGTCAACGCGTATGTGGTCCTTGGTGGCGCGGACTTTGGGGCTGGCGTATGGGATCTCTTGGCGCGCGGCCCGCGCGCCGCCGCGCAGCGAGAGGCGATCGCCGACGGGATCGGTCCGATCTGGGAGGCGAACCACGTCTGGTTGATCTTCGTCGTGGTCCTCCTCTTCTCCTGTTTCCCTCCGGTCTTCGCACATCTCTCGGTCGTGCTGCACATCCCGCTCACGGTGATGTTGATCGGGATCGTCCTCCGAGGATCGGCGTTCACCTTCCGGGCCTACGATTCGACCGACTCCCCGGTGCAGCGGCAGTGGGGACGGATCTTCGCCGTCTCGAGCACGATCACCCCGGTGCTCCTCGGGATGTGCGTGGGGGCCTTGGTCTCGGGGGCGCTGGCGGTCCCGGCCGACGCGGATTTCACCACGCGGTTCGTGACCCCGTGGTGGTCGGCCTTCACGCTGACGATCGGTGGGCTCGGGCTCGCCGTCTTCGCCTTCCTCGCCGCGGTCTACCTCACCGTCGAGGTGCAGGACCCGGTGTTGGCCGAGGATTTTCGTGCGATGGCACTTTGGGCCGCGCTCGCGGTGGGGTGCTTCGCGGCGCTCGGGCTCTGGTTCGGGCGTGAGACGTTGACCGCGACGACTCGCGCGTTGCTCACGAACCCGGCGGCGATCGCGCTGCAGGTCGTCACCGGCGTGGCCGCCGTCACGGCGATCGGCGCGCTCGTCGCGCGGCGCTACCGGATCGCCCGGACCGCGGCGGTGGTGCAGGTGAGCGGGATCGTCTGGGGGTGGGGACTCGCGCAGTTCCCCGCGATGGTCCCGGGGGTCCATACCATCGCGAGCGCCGCCGCGCCCACCGCCACCCTGCGCATCGTACTGATCGGCGTCGCCGGCGGGATGGTGGTGTTGATCCCGTCGCTCTGGTATCTCTTCACGATCTTCAAATCGGAATCGACCCACGCCTTCGAACGGGTCGACACCGCCGAGCACGAATCCCCCCGATGACGAACATCCCCGACGGTCCGGCCCATGGTGAGCGCTGCGACTATTGCGGCTCGACCAATCTCTCCTGGCGGAAGTGCAAGCTGATCTGCGGCGACTGCCAGCAGATCAACAAGAGCTGCGCGGATCTCTAGCCTGCCGGGCTCGTGTCGCCGCACGGCGCGACGGCGAGCGACGTTGCTGACTCACGTCCGCACCGGCAGCACACATCCGTCCGGTCCGCAGATCGCCCCGGCGGGGGCGCCATGGATGAATCGCTCCGCCACGCCAAGGAGATGGCCGAAGGCGAGCGGGCTCTTTTGCATCGGCATGGCGAGGGTGGAGAGCGCGTAGTGCGCACGGTGGTGCGCCGTCGGGTCCCCGGTCCGCCGCGCGACCTCGGTCTGTAACTCGATCGCCTGCGAGGTCCCGCTCGGGATCGCGTTGTCCGTCACATCGCGGGGCCGGGTCACCAGTCGCTCGGCGTCGTGCGCGGTATCGAAGAAGGCCTGCGCCTCGGCGTCCCAGAAATAGCGCACCGTCGTCTCGGCGAGCCGGAGCGCCTCGGCGAGCCACGGCGCCTCGCCGGTGAGATCGTATAGCGCCAGGAAGCCGAGCGCGACGGCCGCGTGATCCTCGAGGAATCCCGGGATCGAGGCGTGGCCGTTGCGCCAACTCCGGAAGACGCGCCCGTCGCGCACCATCTGGTCCCGGAGGAAGGTGCCATTCGCCACCGCGAGTGCGCGCCATGCGTCATCACCGAGCAGGCGCGCGCCGTCGGCCACCGCGCGGAGCATGAGGCCGTTCCATCCAGCGAGGACCTTCTCGTCACGGCCGGGCCAGACGCGGTGCGCGCGATGCGTGTAGAGCGCGGCGCGTGCGCGCTCGAGGCGCACCTCGGCCTCGTCCTCTGCGATCCCAAGAGAGTCGGCCACCGCCGCAAGCGATCGCGCCACATGGGGGATGTTCGCCCCCTCGAAGTTCCCGCCTGCCGTGAGGCCCCAATGCGCCTCGGCGACGGCCGCATCGTCGCCGGCGACCGCCCGGAACTCCGCCAGCGACCAGACATAGAAGCGCCCTTCCTGTCCCTCGCTATCGGCATCGAGGGAGGCGTACCACCCGCCGAGGGGGTCGGTCATCTCCCGCGCGAGCCAGCGCACGGTCGCCTCGGCGACCGCGCGATGCGCCGGATCCTGCGTCACCTGCCAGAGGTCCACGGCCAACCGCACGAGGAGCGCGTTGTCGTAGAGCATCTTCTCGAAGTGCGGGACCTGCCAGGCGCCGTCGACGGTGTAGCGATGGAACCCGCCCCCGATCTGATCGTGGATCCCGCCGGCGACCATCTGCTCGACTGAGAAGCGCACATGCGCGAGCGACTCGGCGTCGCCCGTGCGCCGATGGAAGCGGAGGAGGGCATCGAGGACCTGCGTCTGCGGGAACTTGGGGGCGCCGCCGAAGCCGCCGTGTTCCTGATCGAACCAGCTGCGCATCGCGCGCAGCGTGTCGTCGAGGCGGGAGGCGCTCAGCGCGCGGTCGCCGATGGTGGGCCCTTCGGCGGCGGCGTAGATGCCGCAGAGCGAGGTCGCGCCCTTCATGACCTCGTCGCGCCGATGTTTCCACGCCTCCGAGACCGAGACGAGCACTCGCTGGAACGAGGGCATCCCATGGCGGTCCTCGGGCGGGAAGTAGGTCCCACCGTAGAAGGGGATGCCGTCCGGGGTGAGGAACATCGTCATCGGCCACCCGCCATGACCCGTGATCGCCTGCACCGCCTGCATGTAGATCGAGTCGAGGTCGGGGCGCTCCTCGCGATCGACCTTGATGTTCACGAAATGCGCGTTCATCACGCGCGCCGTGCCCGCGTCCTCGAACGACTCGTGCGCCATCACATGACACCAATGGCAGGCGGCGTAGCCGATCGAGAGAAGGATCGGACGGTCGGTGCGCGCCGCCTCGGCGAGGGCCTCGGGGCCCCATTCGTACCAGTCGACGGGATTGTCGGCGTGCTGCAGGAGGTAGGGGCTCGAGGCGCCCGCGAGACGATTCGCCATAGATAGATTGAGGATACCATGGCGCACACGGCCGCCCAATCGTCGGAGTCGCCCCCGCGGATCTGGGGCGCCCTCCTCGGGATCCTCCTCCTCCGCCTCGTCTTCGCGGCGAGCGTGCCGCTCGTGCCCGACGAGGCGTACTACTGGACCTGGTCGCGGCAGTTGGCGGGGGGGTACTTCGACCACCCCCCGATGATCGCTTGGCTGATCGCCGGTGGGACGGCGCTGCTGGGTGACTCACCGCTCGGGGTGCGGCTCCTCCCGAACGTCGCGGGGACGGTGGCGACGGCGGCGATCGCCTGGACGGCGGACCGACTCGCCGGACCCCGGACGGCCGAGTTCGCGCTCCTCGCCTTCGCCGCGATGCCGATCGCGGCGGTGGGGATGGTCCTCGCCACACCGGACGCGCCGCTCCTGATGGGGATCGCCTGGACCCTCTACGGTGTGGTGCAGGCCCTGTCGTATCCGCCCGGCAGTGGACCGGCGACGCGCTGGTGGCTCGGGGCGGGCTTCGCGATCGGGATCGCGATGGCGTCGAAGTTCACGGGGATCCTGATCCCGATGGGACTGACCGTCACGATGCTGGTGGTCCCGACCCTCCGGCCACGCCTGCGCGAGGCGGGGCCTTGGCTCGCGGTGGGGGTCGCCTCGCTCGTGATGGTGCCGGTGCTGCTGTGGAACGCCTCGCACGACTGGATCGCCTTCCGCTTCCAGCTCGGACATGGACTGGGCGGGGACGCCAAGGAGTCGCTGCTCGCGCGGCAGCTCTCCCTCATCGGTGGCCAGGTGGCGCTCGCCTCACCGATCCTCTTCGGGCTCCTGCTCGCGGCGATCCTTGCGCCGATGCGCGCGCAGGTCACACGGCGCGCGGTGCGCACCGACGCCGATGCGGCCGAGGCACTCGTCGGCACCGGGCGTGACCCTCGCCGTCTGGCGCTTGCCGGTGTGGCGCTTTTCTGTCTCGCCTTCTTCGTCTTCAGTGCGACGCGCAAGCGCGTCGAAGCCAACTGGCCCGCGATCGCCTGGGTGCCCGGGATGATCCTCCTCGCGGCGCGCGTCCCGGGGATGCGGAGCCGGTGGGAACGCCGTGGGGTGCAGCTCGCGGCCGCACTGAGCGTGATCCTCCTCGCCCATGTGGTGCGCCCCGTAGTCGAGCTCCCCGGCAGCCGCGACCCGGTGAACCAGGCGCACGGGTGGGAGGCGCTCGCGACCGCGCTCGCGGTGCCGCCCCAGACCCCCGTCGCCGCGAACCGGTATCAGGATGCGGCGATGCTCGCCTTCCATCTCCCGGGACAGCCGACGGTCACCGCGCTCAACCTCGGGAGCCGCCCCAACCAGTTCGATCTCTGGCCGCGCTTCGCGGAGACCGCGCAGCCTGGCGACTCGCTGGTGCTCGTGCTCGGGGTCCCGCGGGACGGGGAGATCCCGCCGCCGATCGCCGCGCTGCTCGACCACTTCGAGACGGTGCGCGCCGGAGCGGTGATCCCCCTCCGTCGCGACGGCCGCGAGATCGGGCGTCGCCAGGGGTGGATGCTCACCGGATGGCGCGGCACCTGGCCGGCAACCGCAGCGATTCCCTGACTTCTTCCACTCGACGACGCCCCATGCCGACCCTCGACACCGCCCTCGATCAGTGGTTCACCGCGCACCGTGCGCGCGCCTTCGATGACCTCTTTGCCTTCCTGCGCATCCCGAGCGTGAGCGCGCGCTCGGAGCATACGGGGGACGTCGCCGATGCGGCCGCCTGGCTCCACGCGCAGTTCGAGCGCATCGGCTTCGCGGTGCGCACCCATCCCACCGCAGGCCACCCGATCGTGCTGGCCGAATGGCGTCAGGCGGGGCCGGACGCCCCGACGATCCTGATCTACGGCCACTACGATGTGCAGCCCCCAGAGCCGCACGATCTCTGGACCTCGCCCGCCTTCGAGCCGACGATCCGCGATGGGAAGCTCTTCGCGCGCGGGAGTGTCGACGACAAGGGACAGGTCTTCATCCATCTCCATGCGCTCGAGGCCCATCTCGCGGTCCGCGGGACGCTCCCTGTGAATGTCGTCGTCCTCCTCGAGGGGGAGGAGGAGGTGGGGTCGGAGCACCTCGAGGCCTTCGTCGCGACGCACGCCGAGCGACTCGCCTGTGACGGGGTGATCATCTCCGACTCCGCGATGTTCGCGCCGGGGATCCCGAGCATCCTCAGCTCACTCCGTGGGCTCGCCTATTTCCAGATCGATGTACAGGGGCCGGCGCAGGACCTGCATTCCGGTTCGTACGGTGGGGCCGTGGTGAACCCTGCGATGGCGCTCGCCCGGATCCTCGCGACCTTCCACGACGACCAGGGACGCGTGGCGATCCCCGGCTTCTACGACGATGTGCGCGCCTGGCCCGCGGATGTCCTCGCCGGGATGCGGCAGCTCCCGTTCGATGAGGCGCACTTCCTGAAAGAGGTCGGGGCGTCGGCGCTCGGTGGCGAGCCCGATCACACGGTGCTCGAGCGCCTCTGGACCCGCCCCACCTGCGAGGTGAACGGCCTTCTCTCCGGCTACACCGGGGAGGGGGCGAAGACGGTGCTCCCCGCGCAGGCGATGGCGAAGGTGAGCTGCCGCTTGGTCCCCGATCAGGACCCGGAACGGATCCGCACGCTGATGCAGGCCCATGTCGATGCCGTCGCCCCGGCGGGGGTCCGCGTCACGGTGCGTGCGCTCCATGGCGGCCGTCCCTGGCGCGCCACGCTCGGGGGCCCGCTCTTCGATGCGGCGCGCGAGGCGCTCGGGGCGGCCTTCGGCCGCGAACCGGTGATCACCGGCGAGGGCGGCTCGATCCCGGTCGTCGGGGACTTCGCCCGGATCCTCGGGGCGCCGGTCCTCCTCATGGGCTTCGGTCTCCCGGGGGAGAACGCCCACGCCCCGGACGAGTGGATCTCCGTGGAGAATCTCGACCGGGGCGTCAGGGCCACCGCGTTGCTGTACGATCTCGTGCGGCGCTGACGCCGCCCGCGATCGGGAAGATCAGAGCCCGGCGAGCAGCGCGTCGTTGCTCACCGTGCCGGCGATGCGCTTGATCAGCCACTCCATCGCCGCCTGCGGTGGCATCTGCTGCAACCCCCGCCGCAGCGTGTAGATCTTGTCGATCTGCTCTGCCTTATAGAGCTTCTCTTCGCGCCGCGTCCCCGAGGTCGCGATGTCGAAGGCGGGGAAGATGCGCTTCTCGGCGAGGGAGCGGTCGAGCTTGATCTCGCAGTTCCCCGTCCCCTTGAACTCCTCGAAGATCACGTCGTCCATGCGCGAGCCGGTCTCGACGAGCGCGGTGGCGATGATCGTGAGGGAGCCGCCCCCATGCTGCGGGGCGATGTTGCGTGCGGACCCGAAGAAGGCCTTCGGGCGCGCCATCGCCGAGGTGTCGAGCCCGCCGGAGAGGGTGCGGCCGGTCCCGCGCTCCGCGGTGTTGAAGGCGCGTGCCATGCGGGTGAGTGAGTCGAGGACGATCACGACGTCCTGCCCCATCTCGACCAGGCGACGGGCCCGCTCGATGACCATCTCCACCACCTCGACATGCCGCTTGGCGGGCTGATCGAAGCTCGAGGCCACGACCTCGCCGACGCCCCACGAGATCGCCTCGCTGACCTCCTCGGGACGCTCGTCCACGAGCAGGATGAGAAGCGTCGCCGTCGGGTGATTCTGCGCGATCCCCTCGGTGATCGCCTGCATCAGCATCGTCTTGCCGGCGCGCGCCGGGGCGACGATGAGGGCGCGCTGGCCGAAGCCGATCGGCGCGATGAGATCGATCGCGCGGCGCGTGAGCTCCGGTCCCCCCTTGGCGGGGCTTCCCGTCTCGAGCCGGAGGTGCCGCTCCGGATACGACGCGACGAGGGCCTGGAAATCGCTGCGACGCGTCCCCTCCTGCGGCTCATTTCCGTTGATGGAGACGAGCTCCGCGACGACGATCCGCCCGCGATGATCATGCCCGGTGCGCGCGACGATCGCGTCGCCGCGACGGAGCCCGAACTGCCGGACGAAGTAGGCCGGGACGTAGGCGTCACCGGGCTCGTTGAGATAGCTGAACTCGGGGCGGCGGACGAAGCCCGCATCACGCGCGGGGTCGAACCATCCGGTCGTCTCCCCGTCGACCACGAGAGGCTGCGGCGGCGCCTGCGGCGTGGAGTCGCGGAACTCCCCACCCTCATTCCCACGGCCGTTCCGATCGTTCCGGTCGAAGCGGTCGAATCCGCCGTCGTTCCGACCCCCGCGGCCCCGACCCCGGGGCCGGCGGCCGCGACGACCATTGCGATCGTTCCGGTCGGAGCGGTTGCCACGGTCTCCTCGGTCCCCACGATCCTGCCAGGGACGGAAGGGGCGCCCGTCCTGCGGTGCGCCCTCGCCGTCGGGGCGGGCACCGTTCCCTTCGCGGGGCGGCTGACCCTCGTATCGCGGCGTCTCGACCTCCCCCGAGATCCGGGCGATCGGCTCGCTCGGCGTCGCGCGTGGTGCCGGCGCCTCTGGGGCGGGCGCGGGGGCGCTCGCGGGGGCGCTCGCGGTCGCCCCTCCCTCCTCGGGGGGGCGCACTTTGCGCGGCCGACCCCGGGGGCGCTTCACCGGCCCTTCGGCTGCGGGGGCCGCGGGCTCGGCTGGGGCCGCGCTATCGCGGTAGGGATCGATGTCTTGCGGCGGAGCGTCCGAGGTGGTCCCGGCTTTCGGGCGCGCACCACGCCCACGGCTGGGCGGACGACGACGTTCGGTCATGCAGAGTGGATAGGGACCCGGAGGGTCGTTGCGGTACGGCGGCCGCGATCCAGCGAATGGAAAGTGTGGAGCGAGCGTCCTGACGGATCCGGCCGAGACCCGGCATCGTCGCCGGGGGACGCCGCGCGAGCTGCGCGGGCGGGGGATTGTCTGGGAGCGCAACCGACGGGGTGGGCAACGGCCTCACCGCATCGGGCGGTCAGTGGAAACTGCGGCAACCCCCGGTGGAGCGCAACCCTCGCCACCGCCGATGGGGTCGGAATCCTGCCCCGCCGCTACCTTCCACGCATGTCCGCCAGCACCCCGAAGTCCGCCGTCGCCGCCATCGTGCGCGACTACCACGCCGACGCCGACATCCCCAGGCTCCTCGCCCGTCTCGATGCCCTCTGCGCCGAGACGAGCGACACCGCGGCACTGCTCGCCGCCGTGGAGCCCTACCGCGAGCTCCATGAGGTCGCCGGTCCGGTGTACGAGCGCGTGGTCGAGCGGGAGCCGGAGAACGCCGCGGTGCTCGTCGCGCTCGCGAACGCCTACTGGCTGACAGGGCGTGGTCCGGACGTCGTGGGGGAGATCGCGGCGCGCGCCCTGGCCGCCGATCCGGCCAATCGCGGCGCCTGGCATCTCTGGGCGCTCACCGAGCCCGCCCCGCGCGGCCGCATGCAGCGGTGGCATCAGGTCACCACCCGCTTCCCCGACGACAAGCTCGCTCACGCCGCCCTGGCCGACAACGCGGCGAGCGTCGCGAGCGCGGAGAACGATCCGGTGGCGATGAAACTCGCGATCGGGACCTACGAGATGCTCCTCGCGACCGCGACTTCCGAGACCGAACGGAGCGCGCTGAGCAGCGCACTCGGGACCCTCAAGCAGTGGAAGCTCTGAGCGCGCGCCGCTCCCGGCGCGGCTAGCGCTTCGGCGCCGGCCCCGCCCCCGCGACGGGCCCGGCCACGTAGCGCGTCCCCTGCTGGTCGAGCCGGTCCAGCAGCTGCTCGAGCGAGTTCCCGACGACCTGCACGCGTGGGATCGCCATCGGGTCGAACCGCGGATCGAAGGGGCTCGGTGCCGGGCCCCCCGCCACCATCAGGATCGCATCGAGTTGATAGGGCGTGGTCTTCTTGGCGCGCGGATCGGTCCAGCCCCCCGCGCGCAGGAGCGCCCGATTCTTCGGCCAGATCCCGAGAGGGAGCGCGAGGGGACGCATCTGTACCCCGGTCCCCGCGGAGGAGGCGACGCATCGCGGGCGTGATCACGGTGACGATTTCTCGACGGGTGGGGTATAAAGGATAGCGCCGCATCATGCGATGTCGGAGGGGCCAGACCTCAGGGCGGCGACTCACCTGTCGGTGGAGCGGTGACGATGCTGGAGATCATGGTGAAGTTGGAGGAGGAGGGGGCCGAGGCGGCGCCGATCGCGCGCGTGAACTCCGTCGCGTCGACGGAATCGCTCGAGACCCCGAGCCGCGAGGTCGTGACGCTCTACGGTACGCCGACCGCCGAGTCACTCGCGTTGGCGGTAGCCGCCTCGCTCGAGGCGCAGAAGGTGCAGCGCCGCCCCGATGCGTTGCGCGATCTCACCATCTCCTCGGATGCGGGCGCCGTCGGCGACGCGGCGTGGCGCGATGCCTCGACGGGGGAGATGATCCGCGCCGACCTCGCGATCCCGCTGACCGTCCTCAGGGAGACGGCGGCCGAGCTGCTCATGGAGGGGGGGCAGGCGATCCGTCGCGCCATCGCGGGGCTCCTGCAGGTCGAGTGGCCCGACGGGGCGCGCCGCGCCCTGCGCATCCAGCTCCCCGTCGCGCGTCCGGGCCGCGGGTCCGACGCCCTTCGCGCGATGCGTGAGGCCGACGGCGCCGATTACGAGGAGTGAGCGCGGCTCAGACCTTGTGGTAGACGATCCGCGCGGCCTCGACCCGGTCGGCCGCGACGTAGATCTCGAAGTCCGAGAAGAAGGCCGGTGCCTCGCGCTGGAGCACCCGGAGTGTCGCGATCGCCATACGCCGGATCTCGAACTCCGCCGCCTCGCTCGAGCGCAGCTCCAACATCGTGCGCCAGGCGCGCGCATTCCCCGTCACGACGATCTTCGTCTCCGTCGAGTTCGGGAGTACCCCGCGCGCCGCCTCGCGCGCCATCTTCCGGCGGTGGACCTTGTCGTCCACCCACTGATAGCGGGACATCAGCTGATCGACGAGGGCGATGTACGCCGCCTGGGCGCTCTCGATCTGCGCCTGCCAGGCGGTCACCAAGGCGTCGTCCCCGATGATCGCGGGCGGCACCACGAAGGCCGCGTCCGACTCGTCCACATAGCGCTGCGAGAGCTGCGAATACGCGAAACCTGCGCGGTGCCGCACGAGCTCATGCGTCAACGACCGGCTGATCCCCTCGAGGAGGAGGGAGTAGTTCGCGTGCTCGAGCACGGAGCCATGCCCCTGCTTCTTGATGTTCTCGAGATAGTCGCGCGTCGTCCGATTCGCCGGGTTCTTCTGGCTCATGTAGCAGAGCCGCCCCGCGAACTCGGCGAGCCGCTCGCCATCGGTCCCTTCGCCGATCCACTGTACGGGCAGGTGGTCCGGCTCGGCGAACTGGGGACGCGCGAGGACGGTGATCCGGGGCTCGGTATAGAAGTGCGGCATCGCGGAAGAGGCTGAGGTCGAGCGGGAAAGATAGCGCGCCGTCTGGGGTCGGGTGGCGCGCCTGCGTGTCGCTAGGCGCCGGGGATCAGGTCGAGCCGGTGTCGTCCCCAGGCCCGCTCCCGCGTGATAGCATCGAGGGCTTCGCGCGCCGCCGCGGGGAGGGGCGCGAGGGTGGGATCGACCTTCATCGTCTCGAGCGGATCCGCCCCCGGCGCCCCCACCTTCACCCCGGGATTCAGGATCCCGGCGGGGTCGAAGGTCGCCTTCACCGCCCGGAAGAGCGCGAGGGTCGCCGCAGGCCAGAGCTGCGGGAGGAGCGGGGTGCGGAGGCGCCCATCGCCATGTTCGCCCGCCACCGTCCCGCCGAGTCGCGCGACGAGCGCGGTGACCTCGGTCAGGACCTGGGCACAGCGCGCGCGCCACTCGGGGTCGGTGAGGTCGGCGAGGAGGTTCACATGGGCGTGGGCGTCGCCCGCATGGCCGAAGATCACCCCCCGACACCCCGCGCGGGCGAGCGCCTCGCGCACCCCACGCACATAGGTGGCGAAGTGCGCGGGGGGGACGCAGCCGTCCTCGATCAGTTGCAGACTCTGCCACCGCGGGGCGAGTCGCCCGAGGATCGGGCTCGCGGCATGCCGGAGCGCCCAGAGCGCCTCGCGCTCCGCGGCCTCGGTGGGCAGCACGACCTCGGTCGCCCCCACCGTCCGACACCAGGCGGCGAGTCGCGCGGCGTGGCCCTGCGCTGCGGCGGTGTCCGGGCCCTCGCGCTCGATCAACAACACCGCTTCGAGGGTCGGCGCCACGGGGAGGGTCGCGCCCTCGCTCGCGGCGATCTCGAGGAAGGAGCGATCGAGGAGCTCGACCGCGCTCGCCCCTTCGTCGGCGAGCCGCACCGCCGCCTCGGCCGCGAGGTCGAGCGTCTCGAACCCCGCGAGGAGGACGGCGGTCGCCCCGGGGCGTGGCGTGAGTCGCACCTCGACCGCCGTGATGCATGCGAGGGTCCCTTCGCTCCCGAGGAGGAGATCGATCGGGTCCCCCGACGCGTGATACGGGGCGAGCGCGTAGCCCGAGGATTCCTTTCGGACGCCCTCGTGGCGGAGCACCTGGGCCTCGCTGGCGCGCACCTGGGGGAGGAGGGCCGACGCCGCATGCGCGAGGATCGGGAGCGCGGGGGTCGGATTCCCGCGGCGGATCCACGCCTGCGTGCCATCGGCGAAGACGCAGTGGATCCCAGCGATCCAGTCGCGGAGCGGCCCGTAGCGCACCGTGCGGCTCCCTGCGGCATGGGTCGCGCACATCCCCCCGATCGTGGCGAAGGCCCCACTCGAGGGATCGACGGGGAAGGTGAGGCCCGCGGCATGCGCGACCGTCTCGAGGCGATCGCGCACGACGGCGGCACCGACGGTGAGGGTGCGACGATGGGTATCGACCGCGCCGACCCGATCGAACCGCGCGAGGTCGACGATCACTCCGTCGCCGATCGCGCCTCCCGCCATCGAGCTCCCCGAGCCCCGTGGGATGAGGGGGTGCCCCGTCTGCGCCGCCCACCGCACGAGGGTGACGAGATCCTCCTCGTCCACCGGCACGGCGACGGCGCGCGGGAGGATGCGGGCCACCCCGGCGGCCTCGCTGTACACCGCGCAGGCGAGGGGGTCGGCGCGGAACACGCCGCGGAATCCGTCAGGCGCCTGCAGGGGCACCGGGGCGCCCTCCGTCACCCGACGGCGGGCACCAGCGAGAAGGGGCGCGCCTGCACGCGCGCCACGAGCCGCCGAAGCGCCGCATTGCTCCCGATGGCGAGGAGCCCGGCCACCATCAGCGCCTTCACCTCGCGCCGTGAGATCTTCACCTGCCCGCCGCGGGTCAGCATCGCGCGCGACCGACGCAGGTCGCGGAGCGTGGCATAGGCGAAGAGCAGAGGCAAGACGCAGAACGCGCGCACCCGGAAGGCGCGGCGCGGGATCGTCAGTGTGTATTCCAACGCCCGATCGAGATCGGTGCGCGCGAGGGAGATGTAGCGATCGACCACCACATGGTTCTGCTCGCGATGGGAGGGGGAGAGGATCGTCGCGTGCCCGCTCCCCTGCGCCTCGAGCTCCGCCGCCGGGAGATAGATCGCGTTCTCATGCTCGGCGTCGTGCGCGATGTCCTTGAGGATGTTCACCGTCTGCAGCGCCTCCCCGAAGCTCTGACAGGTGGCCCAGAGACGATCGAACTCCCGGCGCCCGACCGCCGGCACATGTTCATGCCAGAGTTCGGTGAGCATGCACCCCACCGTCCCCGCGACGTAATAGCAGTACTCGCGGTACTCGGCGAGGGTCTGGATGCGGATGCCCGTGGGATAGGTGCGCACGAACTTCGCCATCCCACGTCCCATCTCCCGCACCCAATGGGCGACCCGCTCGCGCGTGCGCGGCGGGAGGGCCCGGAAGGCCACGAGGACGAGATCGGTGTGCGCGACGAGCTGCAGATGCGCGGGATCCCCCTGCAACGAGGCCGCGAGTGACGGGAAGCGCTCGGCGAGGGCGACGTCGTCGAGGGCCGCGAGGAACTGGTCGAGGAGCACGGCGCGCGCCTCCGGGGCCGTGCGGTTGTCATCCTCGATCGTATCCGCGATGCGGCAGAGCAGATACGCGGTGCAGACGGCGTCGCCCAAGGTCCCCGGGAGCGCCTTGATGCTGATGGCGAAGGTGCGCGAGACCTCGGGGAGGATCGCCCGACCGAACCGAGCCGCCTCGCGCACGCGCGCCGGCGCGTCGGGCACCCCCGCTGATGCGGCGACGGGCGCGAGGTTCGTGGGAGATCGATCGACCATGGTCAGAAAACTACTCGCTCCCGATAGGGCTCAGATCCCACCGAAGGCGAGGTCGATCTGCCGCCGCATCGACGCGAGCATCTCCTCAGGCATCGGGAAGGCCTCGGCGAGGGCGGCGAGGGCGCCGCTCGTCGGCACCGCCAGGCCCGCCTGCGCGAGGTAGAAGCGGGCATAGCGCTCACCGAGCGCCGGATCGAGACGCGAGACCAGGAGCGCCCCACCACGGACGAGGCCGATGGCGCCGAGGCGTGCCCCCGCCCCGGCGCGCTGCTGGGCCGGCGTGAGGTGGTCGTTCACCGCCACCTGCACCACCGCACCCGCGGCCTCGTGCGCGAAGGTGAAGAGCAGCCCCTCGGCCTCCTCCGCGCTGGTGGGCCAGTGCACCGCATACTGACTCGCCAACTTCCCGGCGGGGACCGCTCGTCCCTCCCCGCCGAGGATCATCGAGGGGATGAGGTCCCCGTTCTGCTGCTGCGTCGCGTTCAGGAAGGGTTGGAGCCGAGGGCGCCAGACCGACTGCCAGAGCGAGTCGCCGGCGGTGAGTCCCTCGGCACGGCGTCGGGACTCGGCGAGCCACCACGCATGGAAGAAGGTCGCCCGCTCCCGCTCGAGGGCCGCGACGAACCGTCGCGCCCAATCGCGATCCTCGGCGCGCGGGAACTGCTGCGCGAGGAAGGCGACGATCCCCTGCACCTCGCGATTGGTCGCGCGCGCGGGATCGCCCTCGGCCTTGAGGAAGTACCCCATCGCCTGCTGGAGCTCGTCCCAACTCCCGAAATAGAGCGCGAGGAACTGCGCCCCCTCGAGTCCCGGTCGCGCGCGGAGCGTGGTGCGGAGCTGACGCGCGGCGGAGTCGAATCCGGTGTAGAGGTCCTGCGCGTTCTTCGCGACGGTGACGCGTTCCCGATAGCCGCGGTCGAAGAGCGGGACCTGGGCGGTGTCCTCCATGAGGAGTGCGTACCCATGCAGCCAGAGGTCCACGTGCGGCCGAGTCTTCACCGGCCAGCGCACGGTGCTCACCGTCGGTCGGAGCGGCGCCACGGAGGTCTGGCCCCCGGCGCAGGCCCCGAGGCCCAGGGTGACCCCCACCATGATCAGCAGGCCGAGGGGGATGCCGGCGCGCCGTCTCATGCGGGGTGCCCGCAGGTGACGCAGAAGGTCCAGGTCGCCTCGAGGGAGGCGCGACAGCTCTGGCACCGACGGAGGAGATGGTGGCCGCACCAGGGACAGAAGCGATGGGTGTATCCGGCGGGGAGCGCGCGGGTGCAGTAGCGGCACGCCGCCGGCGCATCGCTCGCCACGGAGTCCGCGGACGTGCCTGATGCCACGGTCATCTCGTTCGTCGCGGGTGTCGCAGGCGTCACAGGTGTCGGCGACGCGGCCGGCGACGCGCTCGCCACGGTCACCAGATGGTCGCCGTAGCGCTCGAGGACCGAAAGGTCGGGGTGGCGCGAGGCGAGGGCCGCGCGCGCGGCCGCCCGGACCTCGGCGTCCGCCTCCACCAGCTCGCGCTCCCCTGCGATCAGCCGCAAGACGAGTTGCCGGTAATCGTCCAAGAGCTCGGCGATACGGAGCGGTCGCACCACGCGGTACGGCACGAGCGTCGTCACGATCTCGCGAATCGCGATCGGGCGATGAAGCGCCCCGGTCTGCTGCGCGGCGCGCACGAGTTCCTGGGAGAGGCGATCGAGCGGATCCACGGTGGTCGTCCTGATCAGGAAGGCTGAGGCAAGGTAGGGGAGGGACGGAAGGTCGCGCCATCGGGGAAGGGGTCGATCGTCCCCTGCGCCCCCCCCTTCGCGCGGCGCGCGGCCAGCCACGCATCGAACCCGGAGGCGATGAGTCCACCGGAGTCCCGTTGCTCGGTCGCCGCGCGCACCGCGAGATCGTTCGCGTATTCGTTCTGCGGATGGCCGGCATGGCCCTTCACCCACTGCCAACAGTATTCGTGGCCCACGGTCGCGCGGAGCGCGTCCTGCCAGAGGGCGAGGTTCTCGATCGCCCCGGTCTTCCGTTTCCATCCGTTGCGCGCCCAGCCGAAGACCCAGGCCCCGAGGCCGTCGACGACGTAGCGGGAATCGGTGGTGAACCGCACGCTGAAGCGCCCGTCCTTGGCGCTCAGGGCGCGAAAGGTCTCGATCACCGAGCGGAGCGCCATCCGGTTGTTCGTGGTGGCGGGCTCCGCGATCCAGAGGTCGCGCCGCGTGAGGCGGCCATCGGGATGCTGGAACTCGACGAGGGCCGCCGCGCCACCGGGGTTCGCCCCCTCCCGGCCGTTCCCCAAGCACGATTCATCGGCGTAGACGGCGATGAGCGGGAAGCGGGCGCTCATCGCACCACCTCGACCGCATCGCAGTCGATCAGGCGCAGCTCGAGGGGGGCCCCGGTCGTCGGATGCCGCGTCACGAGCACCTCGTGTCCACCACGTACGACGAGCCGCTCCGGGATGACCACATACTCCGTGCCGCGGCGCACGACCGCGATCCGCTTGGCATCGATGATCGCACGTTCGAGCGCGTCGTACTGCGCGACGGTCAACGACGCCATGCGCCCGCCTCGTCGCGGTCCCAGCGGTGGATGACGTCCGTGAGCACCGCGGTCGCCTGCGCGATCTCCTCCACCGCGACCCACTCCTCCGCGGCATGGGCGAGGGCGATGTCGCCGGGGCCGAAGCAGAGCGCGGGGATCCCCGCCGCACTCAGGAGGGCGGCATCGGTCCAGCAGGAGAGTCCCTCGATCCTCGGGGCGATCCCCTGCGCGGCACAGGCCGCCTCGAGGGTGCGCACGAGCGGATGCGAGGGCGCGAGGTCGTTCGGGTGCTGCGTCAGTCCCATCGTCACGGTCGCGTGGAGATCGGGCGCTCGGGTGCGCGCGCGCGCGATCGCCGCCTCGATCTCCTCGGCGAAGACCGTCTCGCGCTCCCCGGGGAGGGTGCGCCGCTCGAGCGTGATCGTGCATCGCTCCGCGTAGGTCGATGGGCCGGTGCCGCCTGTAATCGTCCCGGCATGGAGCGAGGCACGCCCGAGGAGGGGATGGGTAATCCCCGTGAGGACCGTCTGCTGGTGGGCGTCGAGCTCGGTGAGGAGGTGCGCGGCGTGCGCGATCGCGTCGACGCCGACGTCATAGCGAGAGCCGTGGGCCGCTCGCCCGTGCACCGTCACCTCGGCCCAGGCGAATCCCTTGTGGCTGGGACAGATGGCGAGGCGGGTGGGCTCCGTCACGATCGCCGCCTCCGCCTCGAGCCCCTGCAGGAGGAGATGGCGGGTGCCCACGCTCCCATATTCTTCGTCGATGACCGCGCCGATCAGGAGTTCCCCGTGGAGTCCCGTCTCCGCGGCACGCACGGCGGCGGCGCACATCGCGGCGATCCCGGCCTTCATGTCGGTCGACCCGCGGCCGTAGAGCCGGCCCTCGCGGAGCGTGGGGGCGAAGGGGGGGTGCGTCATCCCCTCGGTGCCGACCGTATCGAGATGGCCGTTGAGGAGGAGGGTGCGACCAGAGCGAGCGGGGCCGATGCGGGCGACGACGTTCGGGCGTCCCGGGAGGGCGTCCTGCAGCTCGACGCGGAATCCCCAATCGCGGAGCACCGCCGCGAGGTGGGTGGCGACCGCGAGTTCCCCGGGACCGTCGGCGGCGAGCGAGGGGTTGCGTGAATCGATCGCGACGAGGGCCTGCGTCAGCGCGAGCGCGTCACCGCGGGGGATCGGCGAGGTCATGCGGCGGGGGGAAAACGAAACGAGCGCACCCCGAAAGGTGCGCTCGTGTGGGGTCTGGTGGGACCCCGATGACTCACTTCTTGGACGAGCCCTTCTTCGCGGGCGCCGGCTTCTTGGCAG
>JBMTXT010000011.1:0-28099 GCA_049453775.1 Gemmatimonadaceae bacterium
TGGAGGCTGAAAGCTGGACCGACCAACGGGGGCGTCGGGTGGGACGTAGCTTTCCGGATCACGCATCGTCCCACCCCATCTGCCGGAGCTCGCTGTCGTGAACGTTCGCATCCCCCCCCTACTGCTGGCCCTCGCCCTCCTCGGCGTCGGTGCCCCCCTCGCGGCCCAGACCATCCCCACCGCGTCGCTGACCCAGGTCCGATGGCGCGAACTCGGCCCCGCCCGTGGTGGGCGCTCCGTCGCCGTCGCGGGCTCCACGAGCCGGACGAATGAGTATTGGATGGGGACCACCGGCGGCGGGGTCTGGAAGACGGTCGATGGTGGCGTCACCTGGCAGCCGATGACCGATCGGTATTTCGGGGGGACGATCGGCGCCATCGGCGTCGCGGAGTCGAACCCGGACATCGTGTACGTGGGAGGGGGCGAGACCGACATCCGCGGGAACACCTCCCATGGCGATGGGCTCTGGAAGACGACCGATGCCGGTCGCACCTGGACATTGATGGGGCTCAAGGAGACGCGGCATATCGGCCGCGTGCGGGTCCACCCCACGAACGCCGACATCGTGTATGTCGCCGCCCTCGGGCATGCCTTCGGGAATAACCCCGAGCGTGGGGTCTTCAAGACGACCGATGGCGGGAAGACGTGGGCGAAGGTGCTCTATCGCAACGACTCGACCGGGGTCTGGGACCTGATCCTCGACCCGAGCGACCCGAACACGCTCTACGCGACCTTTTGGCATGCGTATCGTCGCCCCTGGATGCTCAACTCCGGCGGCCCGGGGAGCGGGATCATGAAGTCGACGGACGGCGGGACCACCTGGCGCGAGATCAGCGGCAATCCCGGGCTCCCGAAGGGCGTCTTGGGGAAGATCGGGCTCGCGATCTCGCCGGCGAACCCGAAGCGGATCTGGGCGCAGATCGAAGCCGATGCGGGGGGCACCTATCGTTCCGATGACGCCGGCGCGACCTGGCAGTATCTGAACGGCGATCGCAACCTCCGGCAGCGCGCCTGGTACTACTCGCGCCTCGTCGCCGATCCGAAGGACACGAACGTCGTCTACGGCCTCAACGTCTCGTTCTTCCGCTCGACCGATGGTGGGAAGAGCTGGCGCCAGCAAATCAGCGTCCCGCATGGGGACAACCATGATCTCTGGATCGCGCCGAACGATCCGATGCGCATGGTGCAGGCCAACGATGGTGGCGCCAACGTCTCGTTCAACGGCGGGCAGACCTGGACCGAGCAGGACTTCGCGACGGCGCAGTTCTATCATGTCTCCACCACGAACCACTTCCCCTACAAGGTCTGCGGCGCGCAGCAGGACAACTCGACGCTCTGCGGGCCGAGTCGCCAGGCGGGGGGCATCAGGCTCGGTGACTGGGATGACGCGGGGGGCGGTGAATCCGGCTATGTGACCGCTGATCCGAAGAACCCGGATATCGTCTACGCGGGAAGCTACTCCGGCTATCTCACGCGCAAGGATATGCGCACCGGGCTCGAGCGGAACATCAACGCCTGGCCCGACAATCCGATGGGATGGTCGTCCGAGGACATCAAGTACAAGTTCCAGTGGACCTTCCCGATCGTGATCTCGATGCACGATCCGAAGGTCCTCTACGCCGGCGGGTCGAGCCTCTTCCGCTCGACGAACGAGGGGCAGTCGTTCGACATCATCTCGCCCCCGCTCGCGCGCAATGACCCCAAGACGCTCGGTCCCTCCGGCGGTCCGATCACCAAGGACCAGACCGGGGTCGAGACGTATGGGACGATCTTCACCCTCGCGGAGTCGCACCAGAGCAAGGATGTCCTCTGGGTCGGGACCGATGATGGCCTGGTCCAGCTCTCGCGTGATGGTGGGAAGACGTGGAAGAACGTGACCCCGAAGGGGATCGGGGACTTCACTCGGATCTCGATCATCGAGGCCTCGCATTTCGCGAATGGGACGGCGTATCTCGCGGCGAATCGTTTCCAGCTCGATGACTTCCAGCCGTTGCTCTATAAGACCAGTGACTACGGCACGACCTGGACGAAGATCGTCACGGGGATCCCCAGCGATGAGTTCACGCGCGTGATTCGCGAGGATCCGACGCGGCGCGGGTTGCTCTATGCCGGGACCGAGCGTGGGGTCTTCGTCTCCTTCGATGATGGGGCGCAGTGGCAGCGGCTCCAGGGGAATCTCCCCCCGGTGCCAGTGCACGATCTCGTGGTCAAGGAGGGGGACCTCATCGCGGGGACGCATGGGCGTTCCTTCTGGGTCCTCGACGACCTCTCGGCGCTCCGCCAGATGACCGCGGCGATCTTCGCCAAGCCGGCGCACCTCTTCGCCCCACGCGATGCCTATCGCATCGAGTGGGGGGGGGGCTTCGGCGGGGGTGGGATGCGTGGTCCTGGCGCCGCGGGGACCAATCCCGGGCAGAATCCGCCGACCGGGGTGATCCTGCGCTATCACCTCGCGCAGGCGGGCCAGCCGGTGAAGTTCGAGTTCCTCGCGCCCGATGGCCGGGTTATCAAGACCTACGAGTCGGCGGATTCAGCGGCGCTCGCAGCCGAACGCGCGGCGGCGCAGAATGCGCCAGCGGGTGGTCGCTTCGGGGGCGGAGCGGCCCAGCGCCCAGCGAATGCGGCGGGGATGAACACCTTCGCCTGGGACATGCGCTACCCCGACGCGAGTGCGTTCCGTGGGATGATCATGTGGGCCGGGTCGGTGCGTGGGCCGATCGCGCCGGCGGGCACCTACACCGTGCGGATGACGGTGGGAACCGCCGCGCCCCAGGTCGCGACCTTCAAGCTCCTCAATGATCCCCGGACCACCGCGACCGAGGCGGATCTCCTCGCGCAGTTCCAGTTCCTGATGAAGATCCGTGACAAGACCACCGAGGCGAACGACGCCGTGAAGCAGGTGCGGTGGGTGCGCGCAGAGGCGGAGGATCGCCTCACCTCGGCGCCGCAATTGCGCACGATGGCGACCGCGCTCGATTCGGCGATGTCGCGCGTGGAGCGTGAGGTGTATCAGGTGAAGAATCAGAGCGGACAGGATCCGCTCAACTTCCCGGTCCGCCTCAACAACCGAATCGCGGCGTTGAATGGGGTGGTGGCGTCGGGCCCCTATGGTCCCACCGCGCAGTCGCAGCAGGTCTTCGCCGAGCTCTCCGCGGCGCTCGGGGTGCAGCTGACTCAGCTCAAGAAGGTCTTCGACACCGATCTCAAGCGCTTCAACGACGAGCTCCAGAAGCTCGGGCTCGCCCCGATCGTCCCGAAGGCGGAGGAGAAGCCGGCGACGCGTCCGGCACCGGTGATGGATGACGATCTGACGAGCGAGGTGGTGCCGCAGTGAGTGGAGGTGACGTGCTGGAGGGAACGGGGGGCGTGGATCGCGCCCCCCTTCTCGTGCGTGACGCGACGGACGCCGACCATGCGACGGTGCTCGCGATGAACAATGCCGCGACGCCGAATGTGAACGCGCTCGATCCGGCGCAGTGGGCCTGGCTCGTGGCGCATACGCTCCACTACCGCGTGGCGGAGGATGCCGACGGGATCGCGGGGTTCCTCCTCTGCGTGCCGTCAGGTTTGTCGTACTGGAGTCAGAACTACGCCTGGTTCACGGCGCGGTTCGACCACTTCCTCTACATGGACCGGGTGGTCGTGGCGGAGCGGGCGCGGAATCGGGGGGTCGGCACCGCGCTCTACGATGACCTCCATGCGGCGGCGCAGGGGCGCTGGCCGCGCATCACGCTCGAGGTGAATCTTCGCCCCCCCAATCCTGGGTCGCAGCGCTTCCACGAGCGACTTGGCTACCAGCCGATCGGGGTCCGCGAGTCGGATGGGGGAGCGTACGCCGTGCAGATGTACGAGCGCGCGATCGGCTAGGTCGTCCCGCGCGCCGTGGGGCCGCCCCAGGAGGGCCGCCCCACCGGAACCCGGGGATCAGCTGCGCGCGGGGACGGTGCTCCCGTCGACCGCCATCCCCATCGCGTGGATCCCCTTGTCGACATAGATCGTCGCACCGGTGATCCCACTCGCGAGCGGCGAGCAGAGGAAGGTGGTCGCCGCACCGACCTCGGTGGCCTCGAGGCGCTCCGGGAGTGGGGCATTCCCCTCGCAGTACGTCACCATGTCGTCGATGATCCCGATCGCGCTCGCGGCGCGCGAGGCGTAGGGGCCCGCCGAGATGGTGTTGACGCGGATGCCGTAGCGGCGTCCCGCTTCGAAGGCGAGGACCCGAGTGTCGCTCTCGAGCGCGGCCTTGGCCGAGGACATCCCGCCACCGTAGCCGGGGATCGCCTTCTCACTCGCCATGTAGGTGAGGGAGGCCACCGCGCCACCGCGGCGCATGAGGGGGCCGAAGGCGCGCACCATCGAGACGAGGGAGTAAGCGCTCGCGCTCACCGCGGCGAGATAGCCCGCCCGCGAGGTGTCGATGAGCGCCTTCTTGACCTCGGGGCCATTGGCGAGGGAGTGGACGAGGATATCGACCGAGCCCTCGCCGAAGTCGCTCCGCATGCGATCGGCGAGCCCGGCAATCGAGAAATCCCCGACGTCCTTGTACCGCTTGCTCTCGCGCAACTCGGCCGGAGCGTCCTCGAGCTGATCGAAGACGGCATCGAGGGGATAGATCTTCTCGAAGCTGAGCAGCGACCCGTCGGCGAGCCGCCGAGACTCGTCGAGCTTCCCGCGCTCCAGCAGGTTGAGGAAGATGTTGAGCGCCGGGGGCCAGGTCGCCACGCAGACGGTGGCGCCGGCCTGGATGAGATGCTTCGCGATGGCCCAGCCGAAGCCATTGTCATCGGCGACGCCCGCCACGAGTGCGCGCTTGCCGGAGAGGTCGAGAGGGAGCATGGCATGATATCGCCGGTTCAGGAGGGGGAGGCAAGGGGCGCGCCCCCTGCGCGCACCCGCTGCTGGCGGTCAGGGGTGGGCCGCGCGGGTCAGTCGGTCACGGATCCCGTCCCATGCGGGATCCGCCGGTGGGTGCTCGACGAGGATGCATGCGCATCCGGCCTCATCGCCGGCGTGCAGCGCATGATAGAGCTCGGCGGCGTAGCCGGCCGCGTCCGCGGGGAGCGCGCGATGCCAGATCGCTGGATGGGGGGCGCGCCGCCGCTCTCCTGGACTCCAGGTGATGAGACCGATCTTCGCGTCGCGCGATCCATCCACTGGGCGCGCACGCGCGATCGTCGCCTCGATCTCCGTCGATCGCACGAGCACGACGGTCGCGCGCGGCGCGTAGTGCCGCGCGATCATCCCGGGTGAAGGGCGGGGGCTCTGATCGTCCGAGGCCACCGAGGGCCGCGCGAGCGGGCCGGTCACCGACTCGAGTTCGGCCTGGGTGATGGTGCCGGGGCGGAGGAGGATCGGCCCCGCCCCCGAGAGGTCGATGACCGTGCTCTCGATCCCGACGTTCGTGCGCCCGCCGTCGAGGATGCACGCGACGCGATCGCCCAGGGAGCGCTCCACCTGCTCGGCGGTCACCGGCGAGAGTTCGGTGAAGCGGTTCGCGCTCGGTGCCGCGATCGGGACCGCCGCCGCGGCGAGGAGTGCGCGTGCCACCGGATGGGCGGGGGAGCGGATCGCGACGGTGGGACCCCCCCCGGTGATGACATCGGGGACGATCGGTCGGCGCGGGAGGACCAGGGTGAGTGGACCAGGCCAGAAGCGCTGGACGAGCGCCTCGGCGAGGGGCGGCCATCTGGTCACGAGTGCGCGTGCCGCGTCGGCATCGAGGACGTGCACGATCAACGGATTGAACGCCGGACGCCCCTTCGCTTCGAAGATCTTGCGGACTGCCACCGGGTCGAGCGCCTGTGCGCCGAGTCCGTAGACCGTCTCCGTGGGGAAGGCGACCAATCCGCCCTGACGGAGGATCGCCGCCGCCGCCGCGATCCCCGCGGCGTCAGCGCCGCGCCGCATGCGCCCGCCGCGCACACTCGGCCAACACTGCGCCGCCGACGAAGAGCGCCTCCTCGTCGGGATCGAAGCGCGGGGTGTGCACTCCGGCGTCACTCCGCCCCTCGCTCCACGTGCCGATCCGCAAGAAGCATCCCTCCATCCGCTCGGTATAGCAGGCGAAGTCTTCGCCCCCCATGTTCGCGGTCGCGAGGGAGCGCAGCGCGGTGTCGCCAAGGAGGATGCGCACCGCCTCCTGGGCGATCGTGGCGGCCCCCGCGGTGTTCACGAGGGGCGGCGTCCCTTCGCTCACCGTCACCTCAGCGCGCAACCCATGCGTCGCGGCCACCGATTCGGCGAGGGCGCGTACGCCATCACAGAGCAGGGCGCGTGTGGCGGGGGTCGTCGCGCGGATCGTCCCGGTGGCACGGGCCTGCTCGGGGATCACATTCGCGGCACGACCCGCCTCGATCGCCCCGACGGTGACGACGCCGGGGAGCCCCGGATCGAGCCGACGCGAGACGAGGGTCTGTACCGCCATCACGAAGGCTGAGAGCCCCATGATGGGATCGATCGCGTCCTGCGGGCGGGCGCCATGTCCGCCACGGCCGTGGAAGACGATGCTGAAGGTGTCGGTGCTCGCCGCGAGCGCCCCGGCGGTCGCGACCACCTCTCCCACGTGGAAGCGCCAATCGACATGGCCACCGAAGATCATCTGCACCTCGTCCAGCGCGCCGCTCGCGAGGATGCGCGCCGCCCCTTCACCGACCTCTTCGGCGGGTTGGAAGACGAGTCTGACCGCGCCAACGGCGGGATCGCGCGCGAGGAGGATCCCGGCGGCGACGGTCCAGGCCGCATGCATGTCGTGCCCACACGCATGCATCACGCCGGGGTGTTGCGAGGTGAAGGGGAGTCCCGTCGCCTCGTGGATCGGGAGGGCATCGATATCGCCGCGGATCGCGACCATCGGCGCGCTCGAATCGCGGCCGGGGATCGTCGCGACGAGGCCGGTGCCGGCGACGGACTGGATATCGGTGATCCCCGCCTGCGCGAGCGCGGCGCGGAGCGTGCGCTGCGTGGCGTGTTCCTGCCAGGAGAGTTCGGGAGCGGCATGGAGCGCGCGGCGCAGCGCGATGATGCGCTCGCGCTCCTCGGGCGTGAACGCGGTCATGCGCGGAGCGCCTCGCGTCGGACGGTCAGTGCCTCGATCCGTTCGACATCGACCTCCACGCCGATCCCCGGACGGTCGAGCGGGACCCGCACCATCCCGGCCGCATCCATCGTCCACGCCGGGGTCACGACATCCTGCGCCCAGTACCGTGCACTGGGGGAGAGATCGCCGGGGAGCGTGAAGTTCGGGAGCGAGGCGAGGGCCACGTTGTAGGCGCGTCCGATCCCGCTCTCGAGCATCCCGCCGCACCAGACGGGGATCCCCTCGCTCAGGCAGAAGTCGTGGATGGCGATCGCGCTCGTGAATCCGCCGACCCGCCCCGGCTTGATGTTGATGATCCGGCCGGCGCCGAGGGTGACCATGTCTTGCGCGCGATCGAGCGAGGTGATCGACTCATCGAGGCAGATCGGGGTGCGGAAGCGTCGCTGGAGCACGCCATGCCGCACGAGGTCGTCATGCGCGAGGGGCTGCTCGATCATCATCAGGCCGAGGTCGTCGAGACCGAGGAGGTGCTCCAGGTCGTCGAGGGTGTAGGCGTTGTTGGCGTCGGCCATCAGGTGGGCCTCACTCCCGACGGCGTCGCGCACCGCGCGCACCCACGAGACATCACGCCCCGGCGCGATCTTGATCTTCACCTTCTGATAGCCGGCGAGGAGCGCGGCGCGGACCTTCTCGATCAGGCGCTCGACCGAGGGTTGGATCCCCAGGGAGATCCCGGTGGCGATCGCCTCGCGGGTCCCGCCGATGAGTCGGGCGAGGGGGATCCGCTGGCGCGTGGCCTCGAGTCCCCAACACCCCATCTCGAGCGCGGCCTTCGCCATCTGGTGACCCCGCACATCGGCCTCGAGGATCGCCTGCACCGCGCCGGGGGTGTCGATGCGCTGTCCGAGGAGTCGCGGCGCGAGCACGCGTGCGATCGTCGGCCAAGCGGTATCGAGCGTCTCCGACGAGTAGTTGGGGAGATCGTCGACCACGCACTCGCTCCAGACCGAGGCCCCATCGGTGTCCACGAGCTCACAGAGCAGGATCCGCCGGTCGCGCATCTCTCCGGAGGAGATGCGGAAGGGCTCGACGAGGGGGAGGTGGATCTCGCGGAGGACGATTCGATCGAGGCGCATCAGGACTCCCGACGCACGAGGCAATAGGTCCCCCCCTCGGCGTTCGCGACGAACCCGCGGACGTGGTAGCCGAGGGGGAGGTAGTGGGCGAAGGCGCGCCGGGTGGCGAATCGCCAGCGGCGGGCCTGGGCGATGTCACGCGCCGCTAGGGCGGAGATGTCGCGCGGGACGCGCACGCCGATCGTCGGGGCGTCGACCAGGGGTCCCTCGGCGGCCGACGCCGTGACCACGAGCGGGAGGTCGGCGGGAAGTGCGTCGAGTGGTGCGGCGTCACGCGCGGGGTCGACGGCCCAGGCGATCACGAAGCGATCGGTCGGCATATCGCCTTGGAGCGGCGAGTTGGTGGCATCGCCGTACATCGAGGGGACGAACTCGTCGACGCGCGCGCCCATCCGATTGAGGTTGAGGTGCGCGTTGCGCGCGACGAGGGGGTCGTAGGTCCAGTAGATCGTCTCGACCCCCAGCTTCCGGCAGGCATCGCGCTGGTAGGCCTTGAGGCGTTCGCCGAGGTGCTGGCCCTGGGCGGCGGGGTGGACGGCGAGCATGTCCGACCAGTGGATCAGTTTCCCGTCACGGATGCCGGTGACCCCGAAGACGAACCCCATCAAGCGTTCGTCCTCATCGAAGGCGCCGGCGACGACCCCCCCGGTCTTGGCGGCGACGAGGAGCATCGCCGCGGGGATCTTCTCGGTGAAGTTCGCGCCCCAGGTCAGCTCTTGGAGGGCGACGCAGGCGGCGCGGTCGGCGTGGGAGGCGAAGTCGCGGATGTGCACGGCTGCCAGCTAAACTAGGGGAGATGCCACGCCTTTGCGTCCCCCTTGATCCCTTCCGGCGACGGCTCCACCCTCTCACGGTCGCCCGTGGTGTGCTGCTGAGCGTGGGGCTCCTCACCAGTCAGGTCGGGCGGGCGCAGGAGAGATCCGCGCTGCCTCAGCCGGAGGGGGCGCACACGGTCGGCGACACGTCGACGGTCCGCCCGGCGCCGATCGTGACGTGGGGGGATCTCAAGGGAGCGGCGATCGGGACGGGGTTGGCCGCCTTGGCGGTGCCAGCGGATGGGTGGGTGCGGTCGGCGGTCCGCCGGCCGGAGTGGCAGGTGCTCGAAGGGATCCAGGAGCTCGCGCGGGTCGGGAATCTGTGGGGCGACCCGACGGTGCTCACCCTCAGCACCGGGATGTGGATCGGCGGGCGACTGACGGGTCATCCGCTGGTGGCGCAGGTCGGGCTGCGGGCGTTCGAGACCATCGGGGTCTCCGGGGTGATCACGCGGGTGATGAAGGCCTCGATCGGTCGCGCCCGACCGAACCATCCGCCGTACGAGGTGTGGGACGTCGAATTCGGTCGCGGATGGGAGAGCGCGCGCGGGGATGGCGCCTATGAGGCGATGCCCTCGGGCCACGCCACCGCCGCCTTCGCCTTCGCGTCGGCGGTCTCGAACGAGGTCGCCCGCCTCGCGCCACACCATGCCCGCGCCGTGCGACTCACCACGTACGGCCTCGCGACCTGGACCGCCTACTCGCGCATGCACACCGATGCGCACTGGCTCAGCGATGTCGTCCTCGGCGCGGCGGTCGGCACCGTCACGGGGTGGGCGGTGACTCGGTGGCACGCGACACGCCCAGGGAATGTGATCGATCGCTACCTTCTCGGGTCTGCCGTCGTGACGCCGCTCATCACCCCCGCCTCACTCGGGGGGACGCGTGTCGGCGTCTCGCTCCGATGGCCGTAGCCGGGATCTTCGTCACGATCGAGCTCGAAGGGGCGCTGGCCGAGCGGATCCATGCGCAGCAGATGGCGGTCGATCCCAAGATGGCGCGGCATCTCCCGCCCCACATCACACTGATCGGTTCGTCGGGGGCCGGCCCCTTCCATGCGGAGACCCCGATCGAGGTCTTGCAGGAGCGAATCCTCCCCATCGCCGCCGCGACCCCCCCACTCACGCTCCAGTTCGGGCGCCCCGAACGCTTCGTCGATCGGGACATCGTCCTGCTCCCGCTCGACCCACATGGGCCCCTGCGCGCATTACATGAGCGGCTCCGGGGATGTGGGATCCCGTACGCTCAGGCGCGCTATCCCTTCACACCACACTGCACGCTGAGCCTCTATCCGACCCTCGATGCGGCGACGCGGCGCGCGCTCCTCGCCGTGCGGGAGTCGGAGCCGTTCGAGGTCCGTGCGTTGCAGGTGTATCTCACGCGCGAGCCGCAGCCGGCGCGGCACCTCTTCAGCGCACCGCTTTCCTGATCGCTGCCTCGATGTCCTGGTCGCCACCGAGTCCGGTGTAGACGACCTTCCCGGTTTTGTCGAGCACCACGACGTAGCTCGTCGCCGGCACATCGAACTCGCCGACCGCATCTCCCTTCTTATCGTACAGGTGGGTGAAGCCCGTGAGGTGCTCGGCGGTGTAGCGCTTCACGCGCTCGACCGACTGGTTCATGCTCACCGCTACGCCGATGAACGCGACCTTGCTGCCATGCGTGCGCTGCGCGGCCTGGATCCGGGGCTCGAGTGCCTTGCAGTTGCTGCACCAGGTGGCCCAGAACTCGATCACGGCGGGCCGCCCCTTATACGCGCTCGCGAGCGAGACGGCGCGGCCGTCGAGGGTCTCGACCATCACATCGGGCGCGGTGGCACCGATCTCGATCCCGAGCTGGGCGTGGAGGGTCGCCGGCCCGGCGACGAGTCCGGCGATGAGGAGGGCACGCCGTATGACAGAGCGCATCGAACGAACCGGAAAGAGGATCAGAAGAGCAGTTTGCCCATCTCGATGAGGTAATACTCCGCGACGCCGATCATGATCACCGCGAAGCCGCGTTTGACCCAGAGCATCCAGGCACCGGCGCGTGGGAGTCGCGCAACGAGCCCACTCGAGAGCCCCACGGCCACGAGGAGGGAGCACATCCCCACCGAGAAGGCGAAGAGATAGAGGAACCCAATCGCGGCGCTCCCTGTGGTGGAGACCCAGGTGAGGACCGCGGCCATCACGGGCGCCCCACAGGGGGCGGCGACGAGTCCGGACATCGCCCCCATCACGAAGGCGCCGAGGGCGCGTCCCCCGGTCCCCGCCGTCGCGGCGCGGGTCATCAGGGCGGCTGGGAGCCGGATCGGGAGGACGTCGAGCATCGAGAGCGCGGCGAGCACGAGGAGGTTCGCCATCGCGAAGTAGAGCCAGGGATTCGTGCTCACGCTCCCGAACATCGTCCCGGTGAGGCCGGCGAGGAGGCCAAGCGCCGAATAGAGGGTCGCGAGCCCGAGCACATAGGCGAGGGTGAGGGCGAGGGTGCGCCACTTGGGCGGGGGCTCGCTCTCCACGCTCTGCCCCCCGACGATCGCCGCCGTGATCGGGATCATCGGGTAGATGCAGGGGGTGAGGCTCGTGAGGACCCCCGCCCCGAAGACGATCGGCAGGGCCGTCAGCGGGCTCGAGGAGAGACGCTCGGCGAGGGTGGTGAGATCCATCAACGACACTCCGACCGGGACAGGGGGTGACGGAAGGTCACCACAGGGGGAAAGCTATGCGGGCACGACGTCGCGCGCCGCGCGGATCGCCGCCTCACGGCGGAGGAGCGCCAGGGCGACGAGCGCATGCACCGTCGTCGCCGCCACGGAGATGTACCAGAGCCGCTGGAGGGAGAACCAGGGCTGCCGCGAGGCCCAGAGCGCCGGCGGGACGAAGCCGCCGAGGCGCACCAGGCTGCTCACGACCGTGGGCGTCGTGTTCCCAAGGGCCTGGAACATCCCCGAGCAGGTGAAGACGATGCTCGAGGCGAGGAAGTTCATCGAGATCGTCGCGAGGAAGCTCGCTGCGACCGTGAGGACCGCCGGGTCGCTCGAGAACCAGTGGACCAGCCATTCGGGACGGAGATGACAGAGCACGCTCAGGGTGATCATGACGACACTCCCGAGCTTGATCGCCGCGAAGAAGGTCTCGCGGGCTCGGTCGGGGCGGTTGGCGCCGATGTTCTGCCCGGCGATCGGGGCGGCGGCGAAGGCGATCGCCATCCCCGGGAGCAGCACCCCCTGCATCACCCGTGAGCCGACGCCATACCCGGCCTGGGCCGCGGGCCCGAAGTCGCGGATGATGAAGTAGACCACCGCCATCGAGATGAACATCAGCCCGAACTCGAGTCCGGCGGGGACGCCGATGGCGAACATCCGGCGCCAGGTCGCGAGGTGGGGGCGCAGGCGCGAGGCATCGAAGCGGACGAAGTGCTCGAGCCGCGCGAAGTAGACGAGCGCCATAGCGAGCGCGACGACGATCGCCACGACGCTCGCGAGCGCGGCACCCGCCACCCCCATCGGATACCCGGTGCCCCAGCCGGTGATGAGGATCGGGGCCAGGAGGGCATTGAGCCCGACCGTCGCCATCTGGATCACCATCGTCGGCCGCGCGATCCCAGTGGCGCGCAGGGTCGACATCATGGCGGCGAGGGGGAACTGGAGGGCGAGAGCGGGGAGGAACCAGGCGAGATAGGAGCGGCCGAGGCGCGCCGTCGCGGGGCTCGCCGCGATGGCATCGACCCAGGCGAATCCGGCGGTATAGCCGAGGAGGAGGGTCAGGAGGGCGGTGATCGCCGCGAGAGTGAGGGACTGGTTGTAGACCAGCGTCCCCCCCTCGGCATCCTTCCGTCCGGCGCAGTGTGAGACCAGGACCATCGTCCCCACGCTGAGCACCTGGGTGACCGCCATGATCAGGAACTGGAGGTTCCCCGCGGTCCCGACCCCGGCGACGGCGGCGTCCCCGAGCCGGGCGACGAAGTAGAGATCGACGAAGTAATACGCCGTCTGGAAGAGCATCCCGATGGCCATCGGGGCGGCCATGCGGACGATGTGGCCCGGGATCGAGCCCTGAGTGAGGTCGCGCATGGCGGGTGAACGGGGGATGAGCGGGCGGAGAACGGATTAGCTTTCGCAGAGCTCGTTAAACGTAGCGTGCCCCTGGGGGGTGCCCGCACCTGACCCGTTCGTTTCCGCCGGAGATCCGCACCCGTGGCCCCGCAATTCATCTATGTGATGAAGGCGCTCAAGAAGGTGATCCCGCCTTCGCGCATCATCCTCGACGATATCTGGCTCTCCTTCTACCCCGGCGCCAAGATCGGCGTCCTCGGCCCCAACGGGGCCGGCAAATCCTCGCTCCTGCGCATCATGGCGGGGGTGGATACGGAATTTCAGGGGGAGGCGTGGGCCCATAAGGGGACGCGCATCGGGTATCTCCCGCAGGAACCCGAACTCGATCCAGCGCTCGATGTCCGCGGGAACGTCGAACTCGGGGTGAAGACCCAGCGCGACGCGCTCAACGAGTTCAACGAGATCTCGCTGAAGTTCGCCGAGCCCGATGCGGATTTCGACGCCTTGTTGGCGCGCCAAGCGAAGCTCCAGGAGTACATCGATCAGCACGACCTCTGGAACCTCGACAACAAGATCGACGTGGCGATGGACGCGCTCCGGCTTCCGCCCGCCGACTCACCCGTGACGAACCTCTCCGGTGGTGAGAAGCGTCGCGTGGCGCTCTGCAAGGTGCTGCTCGAGGAGCCCGACATGTTGCTCCTCGACGAGCCGACGAACCACCTCGACGCCGAGAGCGTCGCCTGGCTCGAGCACTTCCTTGAGCGCTTCCCCGGCACGGTCGTCGCGATCACACACGATCGCTACTTCCTCGACAATGTGGCGAAGTGGATCCTCGAGCTCGACCGTGGGAAAGGGGTCCCCTATGAGGGGAACTACACCGGGTGGCTCGAGCAGAAGCAGCAGCGCCTCGCCCTCGAGGAGAAACAGGCGAGTGCGCGACAGAAGACACTGCAGAAGGAGCTCGAGTGGGTGCGCATGTCCCCCAAGGCGCGGCAGGCCAAGAGCAAGGCGCGTCTTCAGGCGTATGAGCAGCTCGCGAGCGAGGCGCAGAACGATCGCGTCATGCAGAACGAGATCGTCATCCCGCCGGCGCCCCGCCTGGGCAATGACGTGGTGCGCGCCAAGGGGCTCAAGAAGGCGTTCGGCGAGAAGCTCTTGTTCGACAACCTGAACTTCGATCTCCCGCGCGCGGGGATCGTCGGGATCATCGGTCCCAACGGTGCCGGTAAGACGACGTTGTTCCGGATGATCAACGGGCTCGAGAAGCCGGATGCCGGGGAACTCACCGTCGGCGAGACCGTCGTGATCTCCTATCAAGATCAGCATCGCACCCTCGAGGGGAAGCGCACGCTCTGGGAGGAGATCTCCGGTGGGCGTGAGTTGATCATGGTGGGCAAGAAGGAGCTGAACAGCCGCGCCTACGCCTCGAGCTTCAACTTCAAGGGCGCCGATCAGCAGAAGCTCGTGGCGAATCTCTCCGGCGGCGAGCGGAACCGGCTCCATCTCGCCAAGACGGTCATGCAGGGGGGGAACCTGCTCTTGCTCGACGAGCCGACGAACGATCTCGACGTCGACACGCTGCGGGCGCTCGAGGAGGCCTTGCTCGACTTCTCCGGCTGCGCGGTGATCATCTCCCACGATCGGTGGTTCCTCGACCGTGTGGCGACGCATATCCTCGCCTTCGAGGGCGAGTCGGAGGTCGTCTGGTACGAGGGGAACTATCAGTCGTACATCGAGGACCTGAAGCGCCGGAAGGGTCCCGATGCGGACCAGCCGCATCGACTGAAGTTCAAACCGTTGGTGCGGTGACCCCACTCCTCCTCGTCGGGCTCGGTGGCTTCCTTGGTTCGGTGGCGCGCTACCTGCTCTCGAGCCTCGTGACGCAGTGGAGTGGCGCGCCCCGGTTTCCGGCCGCGACGCTCGTCATCAATCTGGTCGGATGTCTGGCGATCGGGGCCCTGAGCGGGGTCGCGACGCGGACGGCGCTCCTCACCGCCCCGCTCCGGCTCTTCCTGTTCACCGGGGTCCTCGGCGGGTTCACCACCTTCTCGGCGTTCGGGTATGAGACCTTCCTCCTTGGGAAGGATTCCTTCAACGCGCTCGCGCTGATGAACATCGCCGCGCAGATCGTGCTTGGGGTCGGCGCGGTGTGGCTCGGCCACACCCTGCTGGCCTCAGGGCGCTGAGTCGCGCACCAGCCGCTGGATCGCGGCCAGTCCCGCCTCGCCGACGTCCAAGCTCTGCGCATTGACGTAGAGCGCGATGTGCGCCTGGCAGACCTCGGCGGACATCTCCTGCGCATGCTGGCGCACGTAGGCGCGGCTCGCCTCCGGATGATCGAAGGCGTACTGGACCGAGGCGCGGATCGCGGTCTCGGCGGCCGCCATGGTCGCGGCATCGAGGTCGGCGCGCGCGCAGATGCCGGCGAGTGGGACGGGGAGCCCGGTCTCCCCCTCCCACCATGCGCCGAGGTCGATGACCTTCACTAACCCGTGATCGGCGTAGGTGAATCGGCTCTCGTGGATGATGAGTCCCGCGTCCACCTCGCCGTCGCGCACCGCCGCGAGGATGCGATCGTAGCGCATCTCGACGAGCTCGCCACGCACGGGCACAGCCGTGCGCAGCAGGCGGAACGCGGTCGTCTCACGGCCAGGGATGGCGAGGCGTCCCCGGGCCACGTCGGCGAGGGGGCGCGCCGAGCGCGCGACCACGAGGGGCCCGACGCCGAAGCCGAGGGCCGCGCCGCTCCGGAGCATGCGATAGCGATCGCCGACGGCCGCGAAGGCGCCGACGCTCAGTTTGGTGAGATCGAACTCGCCCTGATGCGCCCGACGGTTGAGCTCCTCGATGTCGAGGAGCACAGGGCGGATGCGAAAGGGCGCCTCCACCAATCCATGCGTGAGGGCATGGAAGGCGAAGGTGTCGTTGGGGCAGGGGGAGTACCCGAAGGTCAGCTCACGCATGCGGCGACCTCGGCGACGAGGGCGGGGGTCGCGGCGATGATGGCGGCGAAGGCCTCGTCGAAGCGCCAGCGGGCGCGATCGGCCTCTTCGATCTGATTGGAGATCGCGCGGACCTCGATCGCGGGGATGTCGGCGTGCGCGGCGGCGCGGAGGACGGCGAATCCCTCCATCGCCTCCACCTCGACATCGCGTGTGCCGCCGATGCGCGCGCTCGTCCCGATCGGGCGGTCGAGCGCGGTCGGCATGGCGCGCCGAGCGGCGGTGACGAGCACCGAAGGCGAGGTGAGCTCGGAGGGGGCCCACTCCGGACCGACCCCGAGATCCGCGTAGTGTGACGACGTCCCGATGATCAGTGCGCCGAGCGCGATCCCACTCGCGACACGCGCCCCGGCGATCCCGACCTGGATGATCGCGGCGGGGCGCTCGGTGGCGATGGCGGTCGCTGTACGGAGCGCGGCTTCCACCGGCCCCACGCCACAGACGAGCGTGCGCCACCCCTCCGACGGCCCGAGCTCACGTGCCGTCGCCGCGACCACCAGGATGCGGGAGCGATCGACCACCGGCGTCTGCGTCAGTGCATCATGGTGCCGCGCGCCACGCCGAGGTGGTGCACGGTGTGATGTTCACCGACCGTCATGAGCCCGATGAAGCCGAGGCCGCGGATACGGGCGACGCGCGTCGCATCGCCGGGGGTGGTGGAGGTGACGGTGACCGTGGCCCCCTCGGGGATCTCCTCCGTGACCCACCGCACCCCTTCGGCACGCCCCATCATCTGGCCATGCTCCTTGGCCATCCGCCGGATGGCATCCCGCACGCGGCCCGTGCCGGTGACGGTGAAGACCGCCCCCCCGGCGACCGGCTGGGTCTTCACGGAGGCCCGCATCGTGAGATCATCCATATCGAGGAGGTGCTGCCGGAGCGCTTCGATGTTGACCTTGCTCCAATCGGTCGTGGGGTCGGCGTCGAGGATCCGAACGATCTCCGCGATCGCGGCGAAGGCGGCCTGTCCGGTCTGGGTGGCTGCCGCCGGGGCGGTGGTCGCCAGCGCGCCGGGCTGAGCGGCGGTCCCGTGATCGTGCGACATGCCGGGCGCGTGCGTCATCCCCTGGGCGGCGAGAGAGATCGGGAGGGCGAGGGCGAGCAGGACGAGGCGCATGAGAGGGGAGGGAATCAGGTGTCAGAGCACGACGGTGCGTCCCTAAAGGTAGTGCTCACCGCGTCGAGGTTCGCTCCGCGCCGATCACCACGGCGGCCAGTCGCGCGCCGAGGGAGGCGAGCATCATCGCGGTGGCGAGCGTGCGCCAGCCCCCCTGCCCGGGATGGGTGGCGCAACGCACCAGCCCTCGGCGCGTGAAGCGGACGAACCCCCTGAAGACCTCGGTCTCACATCGGCGAACGCGCACGGCTGTGAACCCTGCCGCGGTCAGGGTCGGGACGATCTCATCCACCGACCAGAGGTTGGCCGCGGGGATCCCGGCGCGGCGTGCGTATCGGCTGACCCGAGCGCGATCGGCCGCGTCGTGGAGCGCGATATCGAACAGCCCGAGGCGCGTCCCCGGTCGGCAGGTCGTACCAAGCTGGTGGAGCCACCGCGCGCGCGTCTCGATGTGGTACGCCGCATCGACCGAGACCACGGCATCCATCTGGGCGAGTGCCGCGGCATCCTCGAACGACTCCGCCGCGCACGCGTCGATCGTGACCCGATCGTCGAGCTGCCAGGTGGCGACACGCCGTCGCGCTCGCGCGGCCACCGTGGGGTTCGGTTCGAGTCCTTTCACGCGCGCGGCGCCGAATTCGCGGATCCAGAGGGCGGTGGAGTCCCCGGCGCCGCACCCGACATCGAGGATCTGATCCCCGGCGGTGATCGTGGCCGCCGCTCCCACCTGCCGCGCGAGGGCCGCCGCTGCCTCGGGATACGTCGCGGGCTCCGCCCACCACCCGAGGTTCATCCATGCGCTTGGGGCCCCGCGACCATTGAGCAGGACGGGGTCGACCAGCTCATCCACCCGAGAAGACCCAGTTCAGCGTGAGGGTGTGGTTCGACTCATTGGCACTGCGCGTGGGGATCGGATTCCACAGGTTCATATACCCGATGTCGAGGCGCTGGCGCGGGGTGAGGGGCAGACCGATGCCCGCGCCGATTCGGTTCTGCGTGAGGCGTGCGGCGGCCCCCCCGTGTCCGACATTGACGAAGAGCTCCTCCTGCACGAAGAGGGTGACGCGACGGTCGTCCACCGTGAAGAGGGTCGGGAGTTGCCCCCGTCCCATGAAACGGATCCGATTCTGATAGCTCGGGCGCTCCCAGTCGCCATCGACGAGCGGATGGATCCACCGTTGTTCCGTGCGGATCCGGTGTTGGATCCCGAGGTCCCCGAGGGCGTACGCGATGCTGATCTGTTGCCAGAGCCGATGCTCGCGGAGCGGGGTCGGGGTCGGGAGCTCGCCGTAGGGGGCGGTGGCCACATAGGCGTAGCCGGCGCCGGCGCGGATCCCTTCGACGATCGTCCAGAGGAACCCTGGCCGCAGCAGGACCTGCTGCGGATCGGCACCGATCCCCATCCGGCGCCAGTTCCCGTCGAACCAGAGGGAACGCCCGCCACCGATCGGCTGCTCGACGGTGGTGGTGAGCCAGGTGGCCACCTGATGCGAGGTCGGCCATGGGGCTTGGGCAGACAGGGCCGAGGCACCCAAGCAGAGGGCGGCCGCGAGGCGCGCGCGGCGCCAGCATCCATGAAGAAATCCGACGAGCGTTATCACGAAGGGAAGATCGGTTGGGATCCCCCTTGGCGAAAGCGTCTCATGGGCGGAGATTCGCCGCATGCCTGTCCTCCGGTCTGTCGGCGCTCGTGCACTCCTCGTCTTCTGCGCGTTCTTCGGAGGGACCGTCAGCCTTCCGGCGCGCGTCGATGCGGTCGGTACCACCGTCGGGACGATCCGCTGGGTCCCGGCCCAGTACCCCACCATCCAGGGGGCGGTCGATGCCGCGGCGCCGGGCGACCTGATCCTGATTGATCGCGGGACCTATCGCGAGACGGTCGTGGTCCACCGCGCCTCGCTCGTGATCCGCGGACGCGATCGTGGGGCGGTGGTGATCGATGGCGAGGGGGTGCGCGCGACGGGTGTTGAGATCACCGCGGATGGCGTCTCCCTCGAGAATCTCACGGTGCGCCAGCATCGGGAGCAGGGGGTCCTCTGGCGTGGGGTCCGCGGACTTCGCGCGCGGTATCTCACTCTCCACGACAACGGGGCCCGCGGGATCCAGCTCGAGCGCGCGGTCGATGGGGTGATCGAGGAGAGTTATGTGAGTGGCGCCTCGGAGGCGGGGATCGCCGTCGCCCGGTGCACGCCCTGTCAGCTCGTGGTACGACAGGTCGTGGTGGAGCACAATGGAGCGGGGTTCGCCGCTCAGGACGCGACGGGTGACCTCCATCTGCTCAATAGCGTCTGGCGGCACAATCGCGTGGGGCTCCTCCCCCATGGTCGCGACACGAGTGGCACGGCCTCGACGATGACGACCATCATCCGGGGCAACCTCATCCATGACAACTCGAATCGTGCCGCCCCCGGACGGGGCTCCGCCGTGCTCGGCTGGGGTCACGGGGTGTTGATCAGCGGCGCGTCGGGGACGCTCGTCGCGGACAACGTGATCGTCGGGCATCTCACCCACGGGGTGGTGATCGCCCCCCTGCCCGGTAGCGATCGCCCTACGGCGCGCGGTAACCGCGTCGAGCGGAACGTCATCGTCGCCTCGAGTCGGGCGGATATCGGGGTCGGTGGACCACGGTCGCAGGGGAACTGCATCGGGGCGCAGCAGGGCCATGTGACACGGGCCCCGGTCTGGTTCTCCTGCGCTGGGGATCGGGTGCGCGGTATCGATAACGACCTCGTCCCCGCGCTCACCTTTCTCCTGCGGCGGTGGCGCCTGGGATCCCGGATCGATTCCCTCCCCAGCACACTGATCCTGCCCCCATCCCTCCCCTCACTCCCCGATGCGGATCAGGCGGAGGCCCTCCCCGCGGTCGGGGTCTTCGCCGCGCTGCACCCCTCGCTTGACCGCATCGCGCTCCCCGCGGGGGCGGACTCGATCCGCCGGGAGGCGGCGATCGCTGGCACGGTGCCCGATGGGACCCCGCGTGTCGGCGCCTTCCTCGCGGCCTTCCAGGAGCTCGTCCCCCTCTCGTTCTCCCTCGTCGCGCTGGTGCTCATCCTCCTCGCGGCGTGGCGCGCGGGGATCGTCTGGCGCGCGCGCCGCGGACACACGGGACGGAAGGCGCGGCGGGCCTGGCGCGCCGCGGTTCTCGCGACGGTGGCCTGGATCGGACTCGCCGTCGCCGTCGCGGTCAGCTTCAGCGGGGTCTAAGCGGGATCGAGAGGGGTGCAGAAGCGCACCGCGACATGAGCCGGGGGCCTCGTCCTCGCCGGTGCCCCCGCCTCGCTCCCCCCCCTCGCGCTACTTCGAGTGGATCGCGGTCTCGACCAACTCGCGGATCTTGAGTTCGAGATCCCCGGTAGAGACGCAGCGGACGTCCGCATTGCTCGAGGTGATCGGATTGCGCCCCGTGCCGGTGACGGTGGTGGAGACGATCGCCCCTCCCTTGGGGTTGGCGCGCACCGACGAGAGGATCGAGAGCGTCAGCTGATAGGTCTCGGCGTTCTGTAGCGTGCCGGAGGACCCGCAGTCCACGTACTGAGTGGCCCGGGTCTTCCCGATCAGGCGCCGTACGCGCCAGTTGGCGACGCCCATGGTCTTCCCGCGCGGATCGTTCACCTCCGCGGGGATCCCGAGCTGCTGATAGACCGCCGGCAGCACGGCCCACGCCTGGTCGGCAGTCCCTGTCACGAGGAGCCGAACGTCGATGTCGACCGCCATCGTCCCAGCGGTGACGGTGCCACCGCCCGAGGTGACGACGCGGGTAGTGGTGACGGTCGGGGTCGGGGCGATGTCGCCGGCGGTGGTGCCGGTGGCGCCGGCACAGCCGAGGGTGGCTGCGGCGAAGAACGTGAGGAGGGGGAAACGCATCGGAGAGGAGGGTATCATGATGGGAACGCGGACATCTGCCTGCCTGAACCTACGTGCCGACCCTCTCTGATGTTAAGCGCTGGATCCGGCCCCATCTCACCCTGGGGAACCTGATCCTCTTCCTCGCCCTCTGGTGGGCGGCGCCGACCCTCCTCCCCCACCTCGGGGCGTTGATCGGGGTCCGCTCCGGCCCCGAGACCGCTCCCACCTACACCTATGTGACACTCACCGGGGACACCCTCTCGTCAGAGCAGCTCCGAGGGCAGGTGGTGCTCGTCAACTTCTGGGCGACCTGGTGCACCCCCTGCCGCGTGGAGATGCCGGTGCTGGAGGCGATGTACCAGCGGCATCGCGCGCAGGGGTTCACGATCGTCGGGCTCGCCGTGGACCGCGCGCCGACCACCGAGGTGGCGGCCTTCGTGCGGGATCGTGCGGTGACCTATCCCATCGCCCATGTGGGGGCGGAGGCCGAGCGCCGATTCGGCGGGATCCGCGGGTACCCGACCTCGTTCCTCCTGGATCGCGAGGGCCGGATCCAGCACACCGTGCTCGGACCGATCGGGTCGGTCTCGCTCGAACCGGCGGTGCGCCGACTGCTCGCGGTGCCATAATTGTAGGTATGCGATCCCTTCTCCTTCGACTCAGCGTGCTCGCCCTGTCGGCGAGCCAGGCGCTCGCCCAGCCCCAGCCGCCGTCCCCGCCGCGTCGCGTCGTGCCGATCGATACGGCGCGCGCCGCGCAGCTCTACGTGAGCCAACGACCGGAAGACCATCCCGTCGCCGACTACGCGCGGGCGATCCGTGACAAGGCGGCGACCGACAGCATCTTCGCGGCGCGGAGTGCCGGGGTGATGCGCTACGAGAAGACGACGTACCGGAGTCGCCACGGGGACCTCGAGATCCCGGTCTATGTCTTCGCGCCCCTCGTCTCGCGCGGCGCCCGCGCCCATGCGGCGATGGTCTGGGTCCACGGAGGGGTGCACGGGAACTGGGATCAGAACTACCTCCCCTTCCTCATCGAGGCCACCCAGCGCGGCTATGTGGTGGTCGCGCCGGAGTATCGTGGCTCCACGGGGTATGGGGCAGCCTTCCATCACGCCATCGATTATGGCGGCCGCGAGCTCGATGATGTGGAGGATGCGGTCGACTTCCTCCAGCGCCGCGCCGAGGTGGATCCGGCGCGGATCGGGATCATGGGATGGAGTCATGGGGGGTATATCACCGCGCTCCTCCTCATGCGTGGGGAGCAGGCGCGCTTCGTCGCCGGGGCGGCGATCGTCCCGGTCACGAATCTCGTCTTCCGGCTCTCGTACAAGGGGCCGAGCTATCAGCGGAGCTTCGCCACGCAGGAGGCGCTCCGCGGCCTCCCATTCGAACAGCGCCAAGAATACATCCGGCGCTCGCCGTACTACCACGTCGATGCGCTCGCCCGTCCGCTGCTCGTGCACGCCGCCACGAACGATACCGATGTCGATTTCGTCGAAGGGCAGATGCTGATCGACGCCCTCCGCGCGCGGAAGCCAGCGCTCGCGGAGACCAAGGTCTATGTCGATCCCGCCCCCGGACCCGCGAGTCAGGGGCACACCTTCAGTCGCCGCGTGAATCGTACGTCGCTGCTCCGCGAGGATTCCCCGGCACAGATCGATTCCTGGAACCTCACCTGGGACTTCTTCGCGCGGCACCTGCGCCCTGCAGGTGGTGCGAGCCTGGCGACCGAGGCGTCCAGCGCTGTCGCCACTTTCTCCGGCCCCTCCCCCTGGCCCGCCATCCGGCAGGAGCGGATCCGCACCCTCCTCCCCGCCGCGATGCGCGAAACCGGGATCGACGCCTGGGTGAGTCTCTTCCGTGAGAATGCCAACGACCCGCTCGCACTCCATCTCGGTGGCGAGAATGCGGGCGCGCCCTCAGCGGTCATCGTCACGCGCCAGGGGGACGGGGTGCGCACGGTGATGCTCGCCGGGTTCGGGGAGGCGATCGCGCTCCGCGAGCGCGGCGTGCACGACTCGGTGGTGGTGACCGATGGGAGCCCGACCGCCCTCGCGCAGGCGATCGCCACGCGGCTGCGCGCCGCCGGAGCGAAGCGGATCGCGATCAACTCCGGTGAGGCGAGTGGGATCGCCGACGGGATGTCCGCGACGCAGCGCCGCGGGCTCGAGCGCGCCCTCGGTCCCGAGTGGTCCACACGACTCGTCTCCTCACATGAGCTCGTGCAGGCCTGGCTCGCGATCAAGCTCCCCGCCGAGGTGGAGATCATGTCGCGGGCGGCGCGCCTCACCGCGCAGCTCGAGGAGGAGGCGTACGCGCAGGTCGTGCCCGGGGTCACGCGCGACGCCGACATCGCACGCTTTCTCAAGGCGCGGATCCGTGATCTCGGGGTGGAGGATGGGTGGAGTCCGTCGCAGAACCCGAGCGTGAACTCCGGACCTGATCGCGGGCACTCGCATGCGAGCGACCGCGTGATCCAGCCGGGCGATCTGATCCAGACCGACTTCGGGATCCGGGTCCATGGTGTCTGGGTGACCGATATCCAGCGCTTCGCGTATGTGCTGCGGCCTGGCGAGACCGCGCCCCCAGACGAGGTCCAACGCAAGTGGGCGATCGCGAAGGCGGGCTCCCGTGCGGCCTTCACCGCGATGCGCCCGGGTGCCACCGGGGCGCAGGTCGATTCGGCGCAGCGGATCATCATGCACCGCGAGGGATCCACGACGGTGCCATGGAGCACGGGGCACCCCGTCGGGTATTGGGCCCACGATGCCGGACCGCGGCTCAATCGCGCCGAGCGCCGCCCGCTGCGTGAGGGGATGACCTTCGCCTATGATGGCTTCATGGCGTGGGCCCTCCCCGGAAGTGATGGGACGACGTGGGGCATGGGGACGAAGACGATCTCCGTCGAGGAGATGACCGTGATCACCCGTGATGGGGCGCGGTTCCTCACGCCACCGCAGGAGGAGTTGATCCTCATCTCGACGCGTGGGCCGGCGCGTCCGTGAGCGACCGCACGACGACCGACCGCTCTACCGCAGACGTCGCGCCACTGCATCGTCCAGGCGATGACGCGCTCGACGCGCGGATCCGTTTCCTGACGGAGTTGGCGCGTCGCCTGCATATCGCGGGCGTCTCGTCGCAGCGTCTCGAGGGGGCGGTGCGCGCCACGGCACGGGCGCTGCATGTCAGCGCGGAGCTCTGGTCGACGCCGACCGGGCTCTTGCTCTCCCTCGGGGATGCTGATGTCGTCCATGGCTCACAGCAGACGCGGGTGCTCCGCCTCGAACCCGGCCAGGTGAATCTTCGTGCGCTCGCCGCGCTCGATCGGATCGCCGAGGACGTGATCACCGGGCAGCGCTCTCTCGAGGGAGCATGGGAGGCGATGCGGGTGCTCGATCGACCGGAGACCCCGACCATGCGGCTTCGCACGGTCCTGGCCTTCGGCGTCGGCTCCGCCGCGGTCGCCGGACTCCTCGGGACCTCGTGGCTCGGCCTCGGGGTGGCGTTCGTGCTCGGGCTGCTGATCGGGTGGTTCGCGATTCTCAGCGCGACGCGCCCGAATCTCGCCGCGGCAAACGAGGCGGTCAGCGCGCTCGTCGCGACGACGCTCGCGACCGCCTTCGGCTACTTCGTCGCCCCGATCTCACTTCAGACGGTGATCGTCGCCTCGCTGATCGTGTTGATGCCGGGGCTCATGCTGACCACGGCGATGACCGAACTCGCGACGCAGCAGCTCTCCTCGGGGACGGCCCGATTGGGTGGGGCGTTGACCGTGTTGCTCAAGCTCACCTTCGGGAGCGTGGCGGCCTCGCAGGTCATGCTCGCGATCGGTTGGGTCGCCCCCGTCCCCCCGCCCTCGCAGCTCCCGCCGGGGATCGAGAGCCTCGCTGCGCTCTGTGCGGCGGCAAGCTTCGCCGTGCTCTTCCGCACCGCGACGCGCGATGTCCCGTTGGTGATGGCCAGTGCGCTACTCGGCTATGTGATCACGCGCGTGACTGGGGGCGCGTCGGGACTCGGGAGCGGGGCCTTCGCCGCCGGGGTCTTCTTCGCGAGCCTCGCCATGGCCGCGCTCGCCAATCTCTATGGGAAGATCTACGGACGACCCGGCGCGTTGGTGCGTGTACCGGGGATCATGCTCCTCGTCCCTGGGAGCGTCGGGTTCCGTGCCCTGCGCTCGGTGATGGAGCGGGACTACGCGCTCGGGTTCGATACGCTCGTCGCCGTATTGAGTGCGCTCTTGGCGTTGACTGCCGGGTTGCTGTTCGGCGCGTTGCTCATCCCCCCGAGACGTTACCTCTAAGGCCGTTTCGGGGTATCTTTCCCGCATGACGCTTCGCCATCTCACGATGGGCCTCGTGCTCCTCGTCTCGGTCGCCGCCTGCGGCGGCGATTCGGTCTTCGTCCCGGATATCACGAAGACCCAGTTCGCGACCTCGCTCGGGGTCGATCTCACGGCCTCGACCAAGACGGCCACGGGGCTCTACTACCGTGACCTGATCGTCGGGACCGGTGCTCTCAATCCCACCGATACGGCCAAGACGGTCACGGTGGGGTACACCGGATCGCTCCGCAATGGCGTGCAGTTCGACGCGGGGACCATCGGGCCCTTCCGCACCGGGACGGGTGCGGTGATCGCCGGCTTCGATGAGGGACTCAAGGGGATGCGGGCGGGTGGCCGACGCCAGCTCATCATCCCGCCTAACCTCGGCTATGGCGCGCAGGCCACGAATGGCATTCCGGCGAATTCGATCCTCGTCTTCGTCGTCGACCTTCGCTCGGTGATCAACTGATGGCTCCCAAGTTCAATGCCGCGGAATGGCGCGCGATCGTCACTCGCTATGCGGGGGCGGAGGTCACGCGCTCGTTCGGGCAGCTCGCCCTCAACCTCTCGGCGTTGGTCGCGACCCTCTATGTGGCGTATCGCCTCATGGAGCCGGCGCCCTGGGCGACCGCCGGGCTCGTCTTGCTCGTCAGCGGGTTCCTGATCCGGACCTTCATCATCATGCACGACTGTGCGCACGGGAGCTTCACCCCGTGGCCCAAGGTCAATGATGCGATCGGGTTCGTCACCGGGGTGTTGATGCTCACCCCCTATCAGCAGTGGCGTCGTGAGCATGCGATCCACCACGCCTCCGCTGGCGACCTTGAGCGGCGCGGGACGGGTGACATCGATACGCTCACCGTCGCCGAGTACGAGGCGCGGTCGCGGTTCGGCAAACTCAAGTACCGGCTGTATCGGCATCCGGTGGTGCTCTTCGTGCTCGGGCCGCTCCACCTGATGGTGCTCCAGCGCTTCCGCGCGCCGGGGCCGACGACGGGTCCAGCGCAGCTCTGGAACGTCTGGATGACCAACCTCGCGCTCGCGGCGACCGCGACGATCTTCATCCTGACGGCGGGGTGGGAGTCGGTGGTCCTGCTCTATCTCCCCGCGGTGTACATCGCCGGCGCGATCGGTGTAGGGCTCTTCTACGTACAGCATCAGTTCGAAGAGGCGTATTGGCAGCGTGGGGCGCAGTGGGACTATGCCACCGCCGCCATCACCGGCAGCTCCTTCCTGCGCCTCCCGCGCGTCCTAAACTGGTTCACGGGGAACATCGGCTTCCATCACGTGCACCATCTCGGCCCCAAGATCCCGAACTACAAGCTCCGGCAGGCGCATGAGGAGAATGGGATCTTCGCCGCGGCGCCGGTCCTCACCCTCCGCACCGCGATCAAGACGCTGCGTCTGTCGCTGTACGACGAGGAGCGCGGCAAGTTGATCGGCTTCCGCGACCTGCGCGCGCGCCGGACGGCGAACTGAACGCCCCGGCCCCGACAGGATTCGCCGATCTCGCGCTCGACCCGCGCGTCCTCGACGCGCTGACCGCCCTCGGCTACGAGGAGCCCACCCCGATCCAGCGCGCCGCGATCCCCGCGCTCTTGGGGGGTCGCGATGTGCTTGCGCAGGCCGCGACCGGCACTGGGAAGACCGCGGCCTTCGCTCTCCCGCTCCTGCATCGTCTCACGCCGGACGCCCCGCCTCGCGAACGGACCGCCGCCCTGGTGCTGGTCCCCACGCGCGAACTGGCGATGCAGGTGGCTGAAGCGATCCACCGCTACGGCAAGGGCCTGGGCGCCGTCGCCCTCCCGATCTATGGGGGCGCACCGATGGAGGGACAGATCCGCTCCCTCAAGCGTGGCGCCGATGTCGTGATCGCGACCCCGGGGCGTGCGCTCGACCACATTCGTCGTAAGACGGTCTTCCTCGCCTCGGTCAAGACGGTGGTTCTCGATGAGGCGGACGAGATGCTCGACATGGGGTTCGCTGAGGACCTCGAGGCGATCCTCGCGGCGACGCCGGCGGAGAAACAGGTCGCTCTCTTCTCGGCGACGCTCGCGCCTCGGATCGCCGCGATCGCCAAGACCCATCTGCGCGAGCCGGAGATCATCACCGTCGACACCGAGGCGGTGACGGCGGCGAAGACTGCTTCGATCCGGCAGGTCGCGTACATCGTCCCCCGCGTGCACAAGATGCAGGCGCTCGGTCGGATCCTCGATGTGGAGCAACCGACGAGCGCCATCGTCTTCTGCCGCACACGCACCGAGGTCGACCAGCTCACCGAGACCCTAAATGGTCGTGGCTTCCACGCCGAGGCGTTGCATGGCGGCCTCTCACAGGATCAGCGCGATCGCGTGATGAAGCGCTTCCGGGCGAAGACCTCGGAGTTGCTCATCGCGACCGATGTCGCGGCGCGCGGCCTCGACGTGCAGCATGTCTCGCATGTGGTGAACTACGACGTCCCGAACGCCTCCGAGGCGTATGTGCACCGCATCGGGCGCACGGGGCGCGCCGGGCGGTCCGGCGTCGCCATCACGTTGGCGGAGCCACGTGAGCATCGCTGGCTCCGCAGCTTCGAGCGTGCCACCGGGGGCGCGATCGAGGTGGCGACCGTCCCGACCGTCGCCGACCTGAAGGCCCGCCGCCTTGAGTTGGCGCAGGCGGCGCTCCGCGAGGTGATCCTCGCGGGCGAGCTCGATCCCTGGCGCAGTGTGGTCGCGGGGCTCGCCGAGGAGTTCGATCTGATGGACATCGCGGCGGCGGCGGTGAAGCAGGGGGCCGGCGAGTCGAGCGA
>JBMTXT010000012.1:0-26906 GCA_049453775.1 Gemmatimonadaceae bacterium
CGGCATGCAGGCGCCCCAGCCGGTGATGGATGCGTAGGTCATGGGGGAAAGGTGAGTGTGAATAGCTGAAAGCTGAAAGCTGGAGGCTCAAAGCTTTCAGCTTTCAGCCTTTAGCCTTAAGCTTTAAGCCCGGTCACGCCGTGACCGCCGTGGCTTCGATCTCGATCACCGCGTCGGCTTCCATCAGGGCGGAGACCTCGACGGCGGTCATGGCGGGATAGTGACGCCCGATGACCTCACGATACACCGCGCCGATCTCCTTCGCGGCGGCGAGATAGGCGGCACGGTCGGTGAGATACCAGGTCAGACGGACGAGGTGCTCGGGACGCGCGCCACCGGTCTCGAGTACGGTGACGATGTTGGTGAGCGCTTGGCGGACCTGCGGGACGAGGCCGCCCGGGACGATCCGTTGCTGTGCGTCCCAGCCGATCTGGCCGGCGACGAAGAGTTGCCGCCCGGTGGCGACGACGCCATTGGCATAGCCGCGCGGGGCGGCCCATCCCTCGGGCTGCAGGAACTGCAGGGTCATCGAGCCTCCTTGAGGCGGAAGCGCTGGAGCTTCCCGGTGTCGGTCTTGGGGAGCGCGGTCGCGAAGGTGACGATCCGCGGATACTTGTACGGCGCGATGGTCCGCTTGACGAACTCCTGGATCTCGGCGGCGAGCGCCTCGCTCGGCGCGTGACCGGCGGCGAGGACGACCACCGCCTGCACGACCTGCCCGCGCTCCTCATCGGGGACGCCGATCACCGCACACTCGGCGACGGCCTGATGCTGGAGCACCGCCGCCTCGACCTCGGGGGCACCGATGTTGTAGCCCGCGGAGATGATCAGGTCGTCGGTGCGCGCCTTGAAGAAGACATAGCCATCGGCATCCATGTGCGCCGCGTCGCCGGTGAGATTCCACCCGTCCTGCACATAGGCGCGTTGGCGCGGGTCGGCGAGATAGCGGCATCCGGTGGGCCCACGCACCGCGAGACGGCCGACGGTGCCCATGGGGACGGGCTGCAGCGACTCATCGAGGATCGCGATCTCGTAGCCGGGCACGGCGCGTCCGATAGCACCCGGCCGGACCTCCGCCCCCGCGGCGGCGATGAAGATGTGGATGAGCTCGGTGGCCCCGATCCCGTCGAGCATCTCGATCCCGGTGACCTCGCGCCAGAGGGTACGCGTGGCATCGGGGAGTGCCTCGCCGGCGGAGACGGAGCATCGGAGCGAGGTGGTGTCGAAGCGCGTGGGCTCCTTCCGGATGGCGAGCCCCATCAACCGATAGAAGGTCGGCGCGGTGAAGGTCACCGTGGCGCGGGTGGCGGCGATCGCCTCGAGCAACGACTCCGGTGTCGCCTTGGGGAGGAGGACGGTGCTCGCGCGCGCCGCGAGGGGGAAGCAGAGGAGTCCCCCGAGCCCGAAGGTGAAGGCGAAGGGCGGGGTACCGATGCAGCGATCGTCCTTCGTGAGACCCAAGACCTGTGCGGCGAAGCCGTCGCACATCGCGAGCACATCCCGATGGAAGTGCATGCACCCCTTGGGGACGCCGGTGGTCCCCGAGGTGAAGGCGATCAGACAGACGTCGTCGCTGGCGGTATCGCAGGGGGTGAAGGGACGGCGATGGTGTGCGCTCCGCACGCCAAGGTCCGCCGCGTCACTCCCGCCCCAGGTATGGACCGGCACCTGCCGCGTGCGGGCCGCCTCGGTGAGTTCGGCGGCGAGGGTCGCATCGCAGAGCGCGGCGGCACAGCCGGCGCGCTCGAGGATCACCCCGAGTTCGGTGGCGCGAAGCAACGGCATCGTCGTCACCGCGACCAGGCCGGCCTTCATCACCGCGAGCCAGGCGGTGGCCATCCACCGATCGTTGAAGCCGCGGAGGAGGACCCGATTCCCCGGAACGAGCCCGAGCTCACCGGTCAGCAGATGAGCGAGGGCATCGACATCCGCGGCGAGGGTCGCATAGGTGACCTCGTGCCACCCCCCCGCGCCATCGGGGACGACGAGCGCGATGCGGTCGCCGTGGCCCTCACGGATCGCGTCGTCGAGGAGACGCGTCGCGCAGTTGAGACGGGCGGGGTAGTCATAGGGCGCGTGCAGATGCAGCACGGGCCACTCGGCGACGGGCGGAAGCTGGGCGCGGGCCCAGCCGTCTTGGTGTCCGGTGGGATGGAAGGTGGTCATCGAGTCTCCCGTGCGGCGCGAAGCGTCTCCCGTCCGATCACGAGGCGCTGGACCTCGCTCGCCCCCTCATAGATGCGCAATGCGCGCACATCACGATAGAGCCGCTCCACGATCCGCCCGACGCGCACCCCCTCGCCGCCATGCAGCTGCACGGCGCGATCGATGATGGTCTGCGCGAGTTCCGTCGCCCCGAGCTTGGCCATGGCGGCGACCCCGGTGGTCCGGCCGCCCTGGACGTCCCGCTGCCAGGCGGCGCGGTAGGTCAGGAGCGCGGCCGCGTCGAGATCGGTGGCCATATCGCCGAGGATCGCTTGGGCGAGGGGCTGCGCGCTCAGCGTCCCACCGAACATCGCGCGGGCGTCGGCGTGGGCGAGGGTCTCGGCGAGCGCGCGGCGCGCGAAGCCCACCGCCGCCGCAGCGACGGAGACGCGGAAGATATCCAGCGTGCGCATCGCGAGGGCGAAGCCTTCGCCGGGAGCGCCAAGGCGATGCGCATCAGGGATCACGCAGCCCTCGAAGGCGAGCCGCGCCAAGGGATGCGGGGAGATGACATCGATCCGTTCGGCGATGCGCAGGCCTGGCGTGGCCGCGGGGACGAGGAAGCCGGTGATCCCCTTGGCGGGTGCGGCGGCGTCATCGGTACGGGCGAAGACACAATAGAAGTCCGCGATCCCCCCGTTGGAGATCCACATCTTCTCCCCGTCGAGTCGCCACCCATCCTCGACCCGCGTGGCGCGCATGGTGAGGGCGGCGGCGTCGGACCCGGCATTCGGCTCGGAGAGGGCGAAGGCGGCGATCGCCTCCCCACTCGCGACCTTGGGGAGCCAGCCCTGCTTGAGCGCCTCATCCCCGGCGAGCGCGAGCGCGCCGGCACCGAGCCCCTGCATGGCGAAGGCGAAGTCGGCGAGGGCGTGATGCGCCGCGAGGGTCTCTCGGAGGACGCAGAGGTCGCGCGAGGCGATCGTCGCATGCGCGCCCCCCCACGGGGCGGGCACGGCGTGACGGAGGAATCCCGCCTGACCGAGCGCGCGCACCCAAGCGCGACAGGCGGTGTCAGGGTCGGTGTCGTCGATCGCTTGCGTGGCCACCCAGCGCGCGGCCTGCTCGGCGAGCCCGCGATGGCTCGCGTCGAGGAAGGGCCAGTCAAGATGCGTGGTCGGGTGAGTCGTCATCTCAGTTCCCCTCGAAGACGGGGCGCCGCTTGGCGACGAAGGCCTCGTAGGCGCGATGGAAATCCTGCGTCTCCATCAGGCGCGCCTGCGCCTGGGCCTCCATCTCGAGCGCCTCCTCGAGCCCGACGTTCCATTCGGCGCCGAGCATCTGCTTGGTCACCGCATGTGCGGCCGCGGGGCCGTCGGCGAGCGCACGGGCGCGCTGCATCGCCTCCTCCTGCAGCACCTCCGGTGACACGATCGCGGTGTAGAAGCCCCAGCGCTCCCCCTCCTCCGCGCTCATCGAGCGGCCGGTGTAGAGAAGCTCCGAGGCGCGGCCCAACCCGATGATCCGCGGGAGGAGCGCACAGGCCCCCATGTCGCAGCCGGCGAGCCCGACACGCGTGAAGAGGAAGGCGGTCGTCGCGCGCGCGGTGGCGATCCGCAGATCGGCGGCCATCGCGAGGATCGCACCGGCCCCCGCGGCCACGCCATCGACCGCGGCGATGATCGGCTGCGGACAGTCGCGCATCGCCTGCACGAGGGCCCCTGTCATCCGCGTGAACTCGAGGAGCTCGGTCGAGGTCATGCGGGTGAGCGGACCGATGATCTCGTGGACATCGCCCCCGGAGCAGAAGTTGCCGCCCGCGCCGGTGAGGATGATCACCCGGACATCGGTCGCGTGGACCAGGGCGCGGAAGGTATCGCGCAGCTCGGCGTATGACTCGAAGGTGAGCGGGTTCTTCCGCTCGGGGCGGTTGAGCGTGATGGTCGCCACGCGCCCGTCCGCGCTGGCCGACCAGGCGAAGTGCGTCGGGGCGAGCCCCGCCATCGGGCGACCGGGCTCGCTCATGCCTCCGCTCCCAGAAGCGCGCGGGACTCGCCGGAGGCGGTGGTCGTCGGCAGGCAGAACGCGAGGACGGCGGCGGCGACCTCCTCCGGCGTGACGAGCCGCGGTTGCCCCGCATCGCGGAGGATCGCGGCGATCGCGTCCTGCGCGGAGAGCCCCGTCTTGGCGCTGAGCTTCTGCACCGCGCCATGCACCATGTCAGTGTCCACGTACCCCGGGCAGACGGCGTTCACGAGCACCCCCTTCGGCGCACACTCCGCGGCGAGCGCCCGGGTGAACCCGACCTCGGCGTGCTTCGCGGCCGCATAGGCGGTGATGTAGGCCGCGCCCCCCAAGCCCGCGATGCTCGCGACGTTCACGATGCGCCCCCAGCCGCGCTCGAGCATCGCGGGGAGCAGCGCATGCGCGGCGTGCACCGGCGCCATGAGATGGGTGTCGATCATCCGTTGGAAGAGCGCGGCGTCCGACTTGAGGAAGGGGGCGGTCTCCGCCGTCCCCGCGTTGTTCACGAGGATGTCCACCGGGGCGATTGCCGCCGCCTCGGCGCAGGCGCGCCGCAGTGCGGCGGCATCGAGGATGTCGGCCTGCACCACGCGCACGCGGACGCCGGTCGCGGTGAGTGCCGTGACCAGTGGCTCCGCACTCGACGGCGTCCGTACGCAGAGGGTGAGATCGGCACCGGCACCGGCGAGGTGGTGCGCGATGGCGGCACCGATCCCACGATTGGCGCCGGTGATGACGGCGTGGCGTCCACGCAGCGGGGTCATATCAGTTCTCCAGTCGGGGGGGCGCCTTCGGCGGCGGCACGCGCCGCGCGGTCGCGCGCGAGGAGTCGCTCGAGCTGCGACTGCCCCGCGAGATACTGCTTGGGCCAGAGATCGGCGGTGCCGGGATAGTCGAGGCGGGCCGCCTCGAGCAGGGTCCAGGCGGGGTTCGCGAGATGGGGACGGCCGATCGCGACGAGATCGGCGCGACCGGCGGCGATGATCCCGTTGGCCTGATCGGCATCGGTGATCGCGCCGACGGCGATCGTGGCGATCCCCGCCTCCTGGCGCACCCGATCGGCGAAGGGGGTCTGCCACATGCGGCCGAAGACGGGCTTCTCTCCCTTCACGACCTGGCCCGCGGAGACGTCGATCAGATCGGCACCGGCCCCCTTGAAGGCGCGCGCGATGGCGACGGCGTCATCGGGGGTGTTCCCGCCCGCCATCCAATCGTGCGCCGAGATGCGCACGGAGATCGGGCGATCGACGGGCCAGACGGCCCGCATCGCGGCGAAGACCTCGAGTGGGAAACGGAGCCGGTGCTCGAGGGACCCGCCGTAGCCATCGGTGCGGCGATTGGTGAGCGGGGAGAGGAAGGCGGAGAGGAGATACCCGTGCGCGGCGTGCAGCTCGAGCCAGTCGAAGCCGGCCGCCGCGCCGAGCCGCGTGCTGTGGACGAACTCCTCGCGGACGCGTTCCATGTCGGCGCGCGTCATCTCGCGCGCGGTCTGCGAGATCCCGGCGAGATACTGCGTCTCCGAGGGGGCGATGAGGGGCCACCCGCCGTCGGGGAGGGGACGATCGATCCCCTCCCACATCTTCTTGGTGGCCCCCTTGGCGCCGGCGTGCCCGAGCTGCAGCCCGATCTTGGCCGCGCTGTGCTGATGCACGAAGTCGACGATGCGGCGCCACGCCGCGCGATGCCCCTCGTCCCACAGCCCCGGACACCAGGGCGTGATGCGCGCATCGGGGGCGACGCAGGTCATCTCCGTCATCACGAGTCCCGCCCCACCCGTCGCGCGCGCGCCCAAGTGGACGAGATGCCAATCGCTCGGTGTGCCGTCCTCGTGCGCGGAGTACTGCGCCATCGGCGAGACGACGACGCGATTGGGGAGGGTCACCCCACGCAGGGTGAAGGGGGTGAGCACCGGTGGCACGGGGCGCGATTCGGGAGCGAGGGTGAGCCCCGTCCGCTCGGCGAACCAGCGCTCGAAGCCCGCCACATAGGCGGCATCCCGTTCGCGGAGGTTCTCGTGCGAGATCCGCTGCGAGCGCGTGAGGAGGGAGTAGGCGAACTGCTCCGGCGCGAGCGAGGCGTAGCGATCCACATGCTCGAACCACTCGGTGGAGTTCCGCGCCGCGTTCTGCAGCTTGAGCACCTCGACCGAGCGGGTCGCCTGATACGTGGCGAGCGCACCGGAGAGATCATGCGGGGTCGCGGCGAGGATCGCATCGAGCGCGATCGCATCCTCCAGTGCGAGCTTGGTCCCCGAGCCGATGGAGAAGTGCGCGGTGTGCGCGGCGTCACCCAAGAGGATCACCGGGACCTGTCGCGCGCCGTCGGCGATCCAGTGCACCCACGAGGCGCAGGTCAGACGGGGGAAGCGGATCCACTGCGCCGAGCCGCGGAGATGCGCGGCGTTGGACATCAGCGGCGCGCCCTCGAGCCGATGCGCGAAGAGGCGCTCGCAGAAGGCGCGGCTCTCGGTGTCAGACATCTGGCCGAGCCCCGCGCGCTCCCAGGTCGCATCCTGCGTCTCGACGATGAAGGTGCTCATCCCCTCGTCGAACTGATACGCATGGGCCTGGAACCAGCCATGCGGGGTCTCGACGAAGTCGAAGGTGAAGGCGTCGAAGGTACGCGGGGTGCCGAGCCAGGTATAGCGGCAGTGGCGGCGATCGATCTCGGGGCGGAAGGTCGCGGCGTAGCGATCGCGGAGTGTGCCGTTCACCCCATCAGCGGCGATGACGAGGTCGAACGCGTCGTCGTGCACGCGCTGTTCGAGGGCGTCGGGTACCGGGGTCTCGAAACGGAGGGTGACGCCGAGGGCGAGGCAACGCTGCTGGAGGATCTGGAGGAGGCGTTTGCGGCCGATGCCGCTGAAGCCATGGCCGCCGGAGCGGTGGGTGCGGCCGCTGATATGGACTGCGATGTCGTCCCACCGGTGGAGGGCCGCGCCGATCGCGGCGCCGCTCTCGGGGTCCGCGGTGCGGAGGTTGCCGACGGTCTGATCGGAGAGGACGACCCCCCAGCCGAAGGTGTCGTCGGGGCGGTTCCGCTCCTCGACCACGACCTCGGCCTTCGGGTGTCGACGTTTGAGGAGGAGCGCGGCATAGAGCCCCCCGGGTCCCCCTCCGACCACCAGCACGCGCACGCAGTCCCCTCCGGGGTTGGCGACGGGGCAACGCTATCCCCGAACGGGTGAAGTATCAAGGAAGTGGTCGTCCCGGGGAACCACCTGTCTAGGACAGGGCTCTGGCCAGGATCGGGCGGCTCTCTCGGTGCTATATTTATGGATGCGAAAGACCGGGGGGCGGTCGGGTGGCCGCGGAGGGGAGGGGGCGAAGCCAGCCGCGGGGAGCGCCAAGAAGCGCCGCCGCGGACGGGGCGGGGGTGGGGGGGGCGCCAAGCGGCAGCCGACCCTGACCTCCCTCCCGACCGGTCGCGCGGCCTATACCGAGACCCGCCGGTGGCTCCTCGACCAGCATGGTCCGGTCTGCGCCTACTGCGAACGGACCGTCGCCGAGCGGTCGATCACGCTCGACCATGTCACCCCGCGGAAGGGGCTCACCGCCTACGACCGGCGCGACAACCTCGTCCTGAGCTGCAAGACCTGCAACTCGGCCAAGGCCGACAAACCGATCCTCGTCTTCCTGCTGGCGAGCCGCGCGCGGGTGGTCGCGATGTACAAATACGGCCAGCATCTCAGCCATCAGTTGGTTGAGATGGTGAAGGACCTGTTGCCGGCGCATGAGCGACCGGCGTTGCCGGCGCGGGCCGGCCGCGGCGGGAAGCCGCGCAAGTCCGCGCGCGAGCTCTTCGGCCAAGACGACGGCCCGTCGCCGTACCTCGACGGCTGACCGCTCGCGTTCCACTCGATGGGCGATCTGCACGCGCTTCCCACCCCGAGTCTCTTGGTCGATCGTGCCCGTGTCGAGCGGAACGTGACGCGGATGGCGTCGCGCATCGTGGACCGCTGGGTGAACCATCGCGAGTGGTGAGGGTGCCTCGGCAAACATTCGCGTCGGCTCGCCCGTAAGGATGCCGTGACCTCTCTGCGATCGATCCGATGCGCCGCCGGTGCGCTGCTCGCGCTCCTCTTGCCAACCGGCCTCACCGCCCAGACCCCCGCGTCCGGGGTCCCCACGGCGCGTGCCGTCCGCACCCCGACCGCGATCACGCTCGACGGACATGATCGCGAGGGGGTCTGGCGCACCGCGCCTCTGACGGATGACTTCCGCCAGTTCGTCCCGGTCGAGGCGGGGCCGGCTCGCTTCCGCACCACCTTCCAGGTGGCGTACGACGATCGGGCGGTCTACGTCTTCCTCCGGATGTACGATCCCCGCCCCGACTCGTTGGTCTCGCTGCTCAGTCGCCGGGATGTCCGGACGCCCTCGGAGTGGATCAAGGTCGTGATCGATGGCTTCCACGACCGCCGGAGCGGGATGCAGTTCATGGTGAACCCCGCGGGGGTGAAGCGTGACGCCAACATCACCAACGATGTCCAAGAGGATGGCTCGTGGGATGCGGTCTGGGATGTGGCGGTGCAGACCGATTCCCTCGGATGGACGGCGGAGTACGCGATCCCCTTCAGTCAGCTGCGCTACACCCCCGCCGAGGTGTTGACGTTCGGCTTCGGGATCTGGCGCGATGTGGCGCGGTACGGAGAGCGGGATGCCTGGCCCACGTATCGAGGCTCGATGCAGACCTTCGCCTCACAGCTCGGGGACCTGGTGGGGATCGAAGGGGTCGGGAGCGCGCGCCGGATCGAGGTGATGCCCTATGCGGTGACGAAGAATGTCACTGAGCCGGCGGTGGGGGGCGGATGGCGCCATCCGCAGCAACAGACCGTCGGCCTCGATCTCAAGGCGGGGCTCGGGCCGAATGTGACGTTGGATGCGACGATCAATCCCGACTTCGGACAGGTCGAGGCCGACCCCGCCGTGATCAACCTCTCGGCGTTCGAGATCCGCTTCGAGGAGCGGCGGCCCTTCTTCTTGGAGGGTGGGAATCTCTTCCGCTGCGGGGGCCCCTGCGAGGGGATCTTCTACACGCGGCGGTTGGGGCGCACCCCGCAGCTACGGTCGAGTGTCCGCGACCCCCTGTTCAGTCGGATCGAGGCGGCGGCGAAGGTGACGGGGCGCCTGGAGAGCGGGGCCCAGTTCGGGCTCGTCGCGGTCTCGAGCGCCAAGGAGACGGGGGAGAATGGCCGCACGATCGAACCGCGCACCGCGACGCTCGTGGGGCGATTCGTGCAGGACTTCCGTGAGGGGCGTTCGCAGATCGGGACGATGCTCACGTCGATGATCCGCGACCTCGATGACGATACCGAGCCATTCCTGCGCCGAGATGCCTCGACGCTCCTGCTGCAGGGATACCACCGGTTCGCCGAGCGCTGGGAGATCTCCGGCTATTCTGGGCGGAGCGTGGTGCGGGGGAGCGAGGCGGCGATGCGCCGCACGCAGCTCACGAGCGTGCACTACGCACAGCGACCCGGGAACGAGTTCACCTACGACTCGACGCGCACCCTCATGGACGGGGGCGTCCACTCGCTGACGCTCCGGCGCTATGCGGGGCGCGTGCGGTGGGAGACGATCACCCGCTACGCGGAGCCCGGGACGGAGCTCAACGACCTGGGCTTCGTGGTCCTCGTCAACGACGCGATGCTGCGGAACCAGCTCTCGTTCGCCTCGGTGCAGCCCTCCGCGTGGTACCGGCGCGGGAACGTGAGCCTGAACGCCGAGCAACATTGGACCACCGGAGGGCTCCCGACCGGGTCCTCGGTGGCGCTCTTCGGCCGGGCGGAGCTCACGAACTTCTGGGGGGTGGAGCTCTACTACACCACGTGGAATCTCGGGGCCACCCGTTGCATCACCTGCGCGCGGGGCGGACCGGCACTGCGGATGTCGCGCAGCGAACTCTTCTCCGTCGAGTTCGAGGGAGACCTGCGCCGTACGCTGCAACCGACCGCCGATCTGCAGGTCGCGCGGGGCGATGACGGCCGCTCCTGGCAGGCCTCGGCGCAGGTGGGGCTCAACGGACGGATCGGGACCCGCACCCAGCTCGAGCTCGGCACCGGATTCGAGCGTCGGGTCGATGATAGCCAGCACTTCGCCAACTACGGCGCGGTGTTGAGCGATACCACCCACTTCACCGTCGCCCGGCTCGCGCAGTCGACCTTGGCGATCACCACGCGGCTCAATGTGACGGTGACGCCGACCGTGAGTCTCCAGATCTACGCGCAGCCCTTCGTCTCGGCGGGGTCATTCACCGATCGCCGGGAGATCGTCGCGCCCGATGCCCCGCGCTACGCCGATCGGTTCCAGCCGTACCTCCCGGTGGCAGGGTCGTTCGGGGCGTTCACGAGCCGGCAGTTCAACTCGAACGTGGTGCTCCGCTGGGAGTACCGGCTGGGATCGCAGCTCTTCCTCGTCTGGCAGCAGGGGCGCGGGGATGGGGCGAATCCTGGGCCCTTCGCGCCGCGCCAGGACCTGGGGCGGCTTTTCGCCGCGCATCCGAACAACACGCTGCTGGTGAAGTTCTCGTACTGGCTGAACCCCTGAACGGCAGGGGTCAGGTGACAGGGGTCAGGTGACAGGGGCTCGCGGCAGTCGGCAGGTCGCGGCATCTTCCCGCCCATGGCCCTGATCCCTGACACCACGCGCGACGCCCGGAAGGTGATCGTCGCCTCGTCCCTCGGCACGATCTTCGAGTGGTACGACTTCTATCTCTACGGCTCGCTCGCCGGGATCATCGGGGCGCAGTTCTTCTCGGGGGTGAATCCCACGGCGGCGTTCATCTTCGGGCTGCTCGCCTTCGCGGCCGGGTTCGCGGTGCGCCCCTTCGGGGCGCTGGTCTTCGGACGGCTCGGCGACCTCGTGGGCCGCAAGCACACCTTCCTCGTCACGATCCTCCTCATGGGGGTCTCGACCTTCGTCGTCGGGATCCTCCCCTCGTACGCACAGATCGGGATCGCGGCCCCGATCATCCTGATCCTCCTCCGCTTGCTCCAAGGCCTCGCACTCGGCGGGGAGTACGGCGGGGCCGCCACCTATGTGGCTGAACATGCGCCGCCGGGGGAGCGCGGGAGCTACACCTCATGGATCCAGACGACGGCGACGATGGGGCTCTTCCTCTCGCTGTTGGTGATCACCACCTGTCGTGTGGTGCTCGGCGCCGAGGCGTTCGCCGCGTGGGGGTGGCGGATCCCGTTCATGGTCTCGCTCGTGCTCCTCGGGATCTCGGTCTGGATCCGGCTCGCGCTCGAGGAGTCGCCGGTCTTCCGCGCGATGAAGGCGGAGGGGACGACTTCCAAGGCGCCCCTCCGGGAGTCGTTCGGCTCGTGGCCGAACCTGCGCGTCGTGCTGATCGCGCTCTTCGGGCTCACCGCGGGGCAGGCGGTGGTCTGGTATACGGGGCAGTTCTATACGCTCTTCTTCCTCACGCAGACGCTGAAGGTCGATCTCCAGACGGGGAACATCCTCGTCGCGGTCTCGTTGCTGCTCGCGACCCCGTTCTTCGTGATCTTCGGGAAGCTCTCGGATCGGATCGGACGGAAGCCGGTGATCCTCACGGGGTGTGCGCTCGCGGCGCTGACCTACTTCCCCCTCTTCCGGGCCCTGACGCACTACGCGAACCCGGCGCTCGAGGCGGCGCAGGTGGCGGCCCCGGTGGTGGTCGTCGCCGACCCCGCCGAGTGCTCGGTGCAGTTCAATCCGGTGGGGACGAGCGCCTTCACCTCGTCGTGCGATGTCGCCAAGGCGGCGCTCGTGAAGCGGGGGATCCCGTACCGGAACAGGGAGGGGACCGGGGCCGCCCTCGTGCGGATCGGGGCGCACGAGATCGTGGCCTACGACGCGACGGTCGCCGACGCAACGACGAAGGCGACCTTCGATGCGGCGCTCACCGCGCGGCTCACCGAGGCGGCGTATCCCGCCGCGGCCGATCCTGAGCGGATCGATACGCCGATGGTGGTGCTGATCCTCTGGATCCTCGTCCTCTACGTGACGTTGGTCTACGGCCCGATCGCGGCGGCGCTCGTCGAGATGTTCCCCGCGCGGATCCGCTACACCTCGATGTCGCTCCCGTACCACATCGGGAATGGGTGGTTCGGCGGCTTCCTCCCGACGACCTCGTTCGCGATCGTCGCCGCGACCGGTGACATCTACTCCGGGCTCTGGTACCCGGTGATCATCGCCACGTTGACCTTGGTGGTCGGAGCGCTCTTCGTGCGCGAGACCAAGGACGTCGACCTGTAGGTCTCGCGCCCACCCATCACGGTGAGCACCGGGGTCGCGCGCATCAGCACCACCGACGGCACGTCGAAGATCTCCTCCGAGAGCACGACGAAGTCCGCGAGCATCCCGACCTTCAGCACGCCGATCTCCTGCTCGCGGAAGGCGGCGTAGGCGGCATCGGCGGTGTAGTGGCGGAGCGCCGCCTCGAGGGTGATCCGCTGCTCGGGATTCCATCCGCCGAACGGGGTCCCGTCATCGAGCTGCCGGGTCACGGCGGTGTAGATCCCCCAGAGGGGATTCATCGGGAAGACCGGGTAGTCACTGCCGAAGGGTTGGATCGCGCCGGCGTCGTCGAGTGACCTGAACGGCATCGGTCGGTCGGCACGGTCGGGGCCGAGCATCGTGAGATAGTTGCCGAGCCCGGTGGCATCGGGGGTCGCGAAGATCGCCTGCGTGGAGGCGATCACCCCCAGCGCTTTGAAGCGTGGGAGGTCGGTCGGGTGCGGGACCTCGAGGTGCTCGATCCGATGGCGCGCGTCTCGGCGCCCCCCCGCCCGCTGGACCTGCTCATAGGCATCGAGGGCGATGCGGATCGCCCGGTCCCCGATCGCATGGAGCGCCACCTGCAGCCCCGCGCGATCGTAGCGCGCGATGGTCATCCGCAGCGTATCGACGTCCCAGCGAAGGAGGCCGAGGTCGCGGCGGCCCGCGCTATAAGGCTCGAGCATCCCCGCGGTGCCCGCGTCGATGGTACCGTCGAGCATCCCCTTGGCGAGCCCGTAGCGGATGAGTGGCCCGGTCTGCGCGCGGACGAGCGCGGCGTAGCGCTCGAGGGTGGAGTCGGCGACGGTGGCGCTGAAGGGGACCCCGACCCGGAAGCGGACGAGGAGGGAATCCTCCGCCAGCGCGCGGGCGATCGCGGAGTCCTCGGTGGCGCTCATCCCCTGCGCGAGTTGGAGCGCGGTGAGCCCCCGCTCGGCGGCGCGGTGCATCTCATAGCGGAGCGCGGCGTAGACCTCGTTCGCGGTCGGGGCGGGGAGCTGGTTCCGCACGAGGGGCATCGCCGTCTCCTGCAGGAGACCGGTCGGCGTGCCATCGGGATCCAGGACGATCGCGCCGCCCACAGGGACGGGGGTGTCCTTCGTGATCCCTGCCCGCTGGAGCGCCGCCGTGTTGGCGAGGACCTGATGCCCATCGCGATCGGTCAGGAGCACGGGGCGCGTCGGGAAGGCGGCGTCGAGGTACCGGCGATGCGGGGTGCGTCCCGGGAAGCGTTGCGGCGTCCATCCACGGCCGGTGATCCAGGCATCCGCCGGGAGCTCCTCGGCGAAGGCCTCGAGGCGCGCGATCAGCTCCGCGACATCCTCGGCCCCATTCAGATCCGCGGTGCGGCGGGTGGGGAGATGCCAGTGCGCGTCGTGAAACCCCGGGAGCATGCGACGTCCGCCGAGGTCCTCCACGATGGTCGCGGGTCCCGCGAGGGTGCGGAGCGAATCGTCGGTGCCGACGGCGACGATGGTGTCGCCGCGCAGGGCGAGCGCGGTGGCCTCGGGGTTCGTGGCGTCCCCGGTCCAGATGCGGGCGTTGACGAAGATCCGATCGGGGGGCGGGACCGTCTGGTCACAGGCCGTGATGCCGATGATCAGTGCGAGCAGGCTCAGGGGTCTACGCATGGGTGCCTCCTCCGAAACGGGCGAGCCAGGTCTCGAGTGCGGCGAAGACCTGCGCGCGATCCGGCTCGTTGAAGATCTCGTGGAACATCGCAGGAAAGATGGTCGCGGTCACCTGATCGCTCGGGGCCCGCGCCGCGAAGCGCGCCGAGCCCGCCGGCGCGACGTTGCGATCGTCCCCCGCCCACAACAGCAGGGTCGGGATGGTCCAGTGCGGCGCCTGAGCGATCGCCTCGGCGCCGGCCTCGACGATCGCCTGCGCGAGTCGCGGGGTGACGCGGTCGTGCACGAGGGGATCGGCGAGATACGCGGCCACGACCGCGGGATCGTGCGAGAGCCGCGTGACATCGAGTTGATTGGAGAGCGCGAGGCCTGGCGTCAGCGTGCGCCCGATGGCGAGTTGGATCCGCTGGGAGGTCGTGAGTCCTGGATCGAGCGCCGGCGAGGAGAGGATCAGTCCGTCGATGGGACGTACCGCACGCGCGGCGAACTGCGCCGTGAAGGCGCCCCCCATGGAATGCCCAAGGAGCAGGAAACAGGTGTCAGGGGTCAGGGGGGAGGAACGGACGGCATCGACGACGGTGGTGAGATCGGTGAGGTGATCGTCCGCCTGCCGGATCGCGCCGCGGCGGCCCTCGGAGTGGCCGTGGCCGCGGAGATCGTAGGCGGCGACGTGCCATCCACGCGTGGTGAGGACGTCGGCGACCTGCGCGTAGCGACCACTGTGCTCGCCGAGCCCGTGGACGATGAGCACCGTCCCCTTGGCTGGACCGGCGGGGGCCCAGCGCCGCTGGGCGAGGCGCGTGCCGTCCCGCATGGGGAGCATAGGCAGGGTGGGCGCTGAGGTGGTCATCCGTGATAAGATGCAGGGTGACCGATTCCGTGGCGAATCCGAAGGTTCCAGCGCCAGCGATGGCCGGCACCGGCCCGATCCTCTTCTACGACGGCACCTGTGCCTTCTGTGCCCGGTCGGTGCGGTTCCTCCTCGCGCGCGACCGTCGTCGACGCACACTGCGCTTCGCCCCGCGCGCGGGCGCGGCCGGGCGCGCGCTCGAGGCGCGGCACCCCGGACTGGCCGAGGTGAGCTCGCTCCTCTGGGTCGAGTCCGACGGTGGGCGTGAGCAGGTGATCACGCACTCCACCGCCGCCCTCCACGCGGCCCGCTATCTCGGGGGCGTCTGGGGTGCGCTTGGGACCCTCGGCCTCGTGGTCCCACGCCCGATCCGCGATGCCGTCTACGGGGTGATCGCCCGGAACCGGCATCGGTTCCGTGGGCGCAGCGAGGTCTGCGTCGTCTTCCGCCCGGAGGAGGCGGCGCGCGTCCTCGAGTAAATGGTGCGCCGATCGATCTGCGCTGATGCGCCGATCAGCGCGTGAGCGCGGCGTAGTCGTCCGGCGTGTCGATGTCCGCGAGGCGCGCCTCTCGCCAGTCATGCACATTCGCCTCGGCAATATGTGCGCGGACCACCGCCTTCCCACACCCCTCGCCATGCCAGGCGAGCAACTCGGGCCAGAGCGCGCGGCGGAAGAGCAGTGGGGGCGCGAGCACCTCGCCGTAGCGCGAGACCTCGAGCGGGGCGTCGGTGGTGCGCGCCGAGGCGACGAGGGTCGCGAGCATCGCCGTGGTGACATGCACCATGTCGGCGAGCATCACCAGGGTGGCATCGATCTCGGGTCCGAAGGCGCGGAGCCCCGCGTGCAGCGATCCACTGGTCGGGCCCGTGGGGTCCGGGCTCTCGACGAAGGTGCAGGGGAGACCTGCGAGGGCCGCGCGCACCCGGTCCCCCTCATGACCGGTGACGACGACGATGTCGCGGATCCCCGCGAGCTGCACGCGTGCGACGGTGCGGCGCACCATCGGGACGCCCTCGACGGGGAGGAGGAGTTTGTTGGTGGTGGGCCCCATCCGCGTGGAGGCGCCCGCCGCGAGGATCACCGCGCCGATCCGCATCTCACCGCTCGTCGCTGCTGGCGTGGATCGGTGCGCGGCGCTCCCGCAACGACCGGGGCGCACGGCCGCTCCGCACCGCGAGGATCTCCGCAAGGATCGCGATCGCCACTTGCTCGGCCCCATCGGTCCCGATGTCGAGCCCGACCGGGCCGTAGAGCCGCGCGGTATCGATCGGCCCTTCGGTGCGGAGCACGCCGAGGATGCGCTCCGTCCGGGCGCGTGGGCCGAGCATCCCGATGTAGCCGACGGGACTCGTGAGGAGGGCGCGCAGGTACGCGGTGTCGTCGGCGTAGTGATGGGTCATCACCACCGCGAAGTCCTGCGCGGTGAGGACCACATGCTCGGCGAGGTGCGTGGCATCGGTCTCGACGCGGCGCACCGATGCGGGGAAGCGCTCGGGGGCGAGGAGTCCGGGCCGACGGTCGGCGACGACCACGCGGAGCCCCACCGCGTCGGCGAGGCGGACGAGATGCACGGCATCGTCGCCCCCGCTGACGACGAGGAGGCGCGGGGGCGGGGTGAGCGCATCGACGAACCACTCGCGGTCGTCGATCGTGACGAGGCGCGAGCCTCCGGCGAGCCACTCCGTGGCGGTCGTCACGCGCCGCCGCCCCCCAGCGATCGGGGTGAGCACCGCGAACGCCTCTTCCCGCGCGATCGCCTCACGCTCGGCAGCCATGTCGTCGGTGATCGGCGTGATCAAGACCTCGACCTCGCCCTCGCAGCCCACGCCGAGGTCCCAGGCAAAGACCTCATCGCTCCCGCCACAGTAGGTGCGTCGCTCGGCCTCGCCCGTGGCGATCACGCGAAGCGCGGTCTCACGCACATCCCCCTCGAGGCAGCCCCCGCTCACGTTGCCGATGTACGACCCATCCTCGAGCACGACGAGCTTGGCCCCCGCATGGCGATACGCCGACCCGCGCACCCGGATCACCGTGGCGAGGGCCGCCGCGTGACCCGCCTGACGGGCCGCCGCGATCGCGGCGAGGACCTGCCGCGTCTCGAGCCAGTGCTTCATGCCCACCCGAGATCATGCCGCGAAAGCGGGAGCGAGCGTACCCGCTTCCCCGTAGCAGCGAAGATCGCATTGGTGATCGCCGGGATCACGGGTGGGAGTGCCGGTTCTCCCATCCCCGTGGGAGGGAAGTCGGTCGTACGGAAGTGCACCTCGACTGGGGGCGCCTGGTTGATCCGCAGGAGCTCGAAGTCGTTGAAGTTCGCTTGGACGACGCGGCCGGCGTCGATGGTGATCTCCTGCTTCAATGCCTCCCCGATCCCGTCGAGCACCGACCCCTGCACCTGCTGCAGCGCGCCGCTCGGATTGATGATCGTGCTCCCCACATCGCCCGCGGCCCAGACCTTCACCACGCGGAGATCGCCGCTCGGGCTCACGCGCACCTCCGCCACCTCGGCGAAGTACCCGCGATGGCTGAAGTGGAAGCCGATCCCCATCCCACTCCCCTTGGGGAGGGTGCGCGTGCCCCATCCCGACTTTTCGGCGACGAGATCGAGCACGCCGAGCATCCGGCTTGGGTCCATGGCCCCGGCCGGCATCGTGCCGCCCTCCGGCTTCTGGATCTGTTGCAGGAGCTGCCGTCGCATGGCGAGGGGATCGGTCCCCGCCGCATGGGCGAGTTCATCGATGAACGACTGAAAGACGAAGGCGATCGCGTTGCTAGTGGGCGCGCGGAGCGCCCCGGTGGGGACGCCGAGGGGGATGACCGAGCTCCCGAGGGAGAAGTTCGGGATGAAGCGCGCGGGGAACTCGGTGGGTTGGATCCCGGCGGAGGGGGCGAAGCGCTCCCCCTCGCCGAAGGTCACGAAGTGATCGCTCCATCCGATGATGCGGCCGTCGGCGTCGAGGGCGCCGCGGAGGCCGTGCCACCCGGCGGGCCGATAGAAGTCGTGCCGGATGTCGTCCTCGCGGCTCCAGGTGAGCTTCACCGGGACGCCGGCCTGTTTGGCGATCGCCGCCGCCTCGACCATGTAGTCGTTGTTGAGACGACGGCCGAAGCCGCCGCCGCCACGGACCTGATGCACCGTGATCGCGGCGGGGGCGATCCCGAGGGTGGTGGCGACGAGTTGGCGGCCATTCTCCGGCGTCTGGCTCGGCGCCCAGATCTCCATCCGACCATCGGCGAAGCGCGCGGTACAGGTCTGCGGCTCCATCGTCGCGTGGGCGATGAAGGGGTATTCGTAGCGCGCCTCGACCACCTTCGCGGCGCGCGCGAAGGCGGCGGTCACATCGCCATCGGCGCGGAGCACCCGCGCCGGCGTCCCTTCGAGGAGCGACTCTGCCTGCGCGGCGAAGTCGGCGGAGCTCTGTGCAGCGGTGGGGTGCGCGGCCCAGCTCACGCGGAGCCGACGGCGTGCGGCGTGGGCATGCCAGGTGGTGTCGGCGAGAATCGCGACGCCGGGCATGAGGCCGTTGAGGGCGGTCCCGCCCTCGAGGACGAAGACCTGCTTCACCCCGGGCGCGTTCTTCACCTCATCGACGTTCGCGCGCGCGACCCTCGCGCCGAAGACCGGGGCCTTCTCGTAGACGGCGTGGAGCATCCCGGGGACGGTGACGTCGATCGCGAAGATCGGGGCGCCGCGGACGATCTTCGCGTTGTCGATGTTCGGGGTCGCCCGACCGATGATCCGGAAGGATTTGGGATCCTTCAGCGGGACCGAGGCGGGATCGGGGACGGGGAGGGTCGCCGCGGTGGTCGCGAGGGCGCCGTAGGTGAGGCGCCGCTTCGAGGCCGCGTGGACGACGACGCCCGGCTCGGTCGTGCACTCGGTGACCGGGACCTTCCATGTCTGCGCGGCGGCGGCGAGCAGGAGCTGCCGACCGACGGCCCCCGCGCGGCGGAGCGGCTCCCACTGGGTGGGGGTCGCGGTGCTCCCCCCCTCGAACTGGCGCCCGTATCTCGCCTCATCGAGCGGGGCCTGTTCGATCGTGATCGCCTGCCACTCCACATCGAGCTCCTCGGCGATGAGCATCGGGAGCATCGTCTTGATCCCCTGGCCCGTCTCCGGGTTCTTGGCGACGATGGTGATCGCGCCCTCGGGGGTGATGCGGATGAAGGCGTTCGGGGTGAATGGGGTGGCCGCCCCCGGGGCGGGTTCAGCGGCCCAGAGCGCCCCGGCGCCGTCGAGATCGATCAGCGTGCCGATGAGGAGGCCCCCACCCGCGAGCGAGGTGACGCGGAGGAAGGTGCGGCGATCGGTCATCGATCAATCCTCCCCAGGACGCCGCGCCGCCGGCCGCGCCGCGGGCTTCGCCCCCTCGCGCTTGAGCACCGCGGCCCGCTTGATCCCCTCACGGATCCGCTGGTAGGTCGCGCAGCGGCAGAGGTTCCCGACCATCGCCGCATCGATGTCGGCGTCGGTGGGATTCGGATGCTTGGTCAGGAGATCGGCGGCCTGCATGATCTGTCCCGCCTGACAGTACCCGCACTGCGGGACGTCGAGCTCCTGCCACGCGAGCTGCAGCGGGTGCGTGGCGTCGGGGGAGAGTCCTTCGATGGTCGTGACCTGCTGCCCCTGCACCGCCGAGGCGGGGATCTGGCAGGCGCGGGTGGCGGCGCCGTTGAGGTGCACGGTGCAGGCGCCGCACTGGGCGATCCCGCAGCCGAACTTCGTCCCCCTCAGGTCGAGCACATCGCGCAGCACCCAGAGGAGGGGCATGTCCGCGGGGACGTCGGCGGTGCGGGGGGTCCCATTGACGGTGAAGGTCACGACCATGATCGGCTCCTCGGGGGCCCCGATTCGGGGCGACAGGGGTGATGCTCCAAACTACATTGGGAAGGTCCGCTCGGGACATCGGCCCAGGTCACCTCTCTCCCTCCGTGCGCGCCCTCCTCCACTCGCTCCCCGTCTGGTGGCCCTACGCGGCCGGTGCGCTCGCCCTCGTGATGAGCGTCGTGGCGAGCCTGCACGCCGTGCTCCGAAAGCGCGATGTCCGGGCGGCGATCGGATGGGTGGGGCTGATCTGGCTGGCCCCCTGGGTGGGGGCGGTGATCTACGCGGCCTTCGGGCTCAACCGCATCAAGCGGCGGGCGAGCGTCCTCCACCGGCGTCGCCGTCGCCTCCCGCTCTCGACCACGGCGGCGATGCGGATCGCGAACGGGAAGCGGCAGGTCCTCGCCGACACGCATCTGCGGGCGCAGGCGCAGCTCGGCGACCGGCTCACCGAGCGCCCGATCGTCGGCGGCAACGAGGTCTGCCTCCTCCAGGACGGCGACGCCTGCTATCCCGCGATGCGCGAGGCGATCGAGGGGGCGCAGCGCTCGATCGCCCTCTCCACCTATATCTTCGCCGATGACGAGGCGGGGCGCCCGATCATCGAGGCGCTGATCGCGGCGCACCGCCGCGGGGTCGAGGTGCGCGTCCTCGTCGACGGGTTCGGCTCCCTCTACACCTGGCCGCGCGCGCACATCGCGCTGCGGAAGGCCGGGGTGCGGGCCGAGCTCTTCGCGCCGCAGCTGCGTCATGCGGGGCTCGCCTTCTTCAATCTTCGGAACCACCGGAAGATCCTCACGGTCGACGGGACCCTCGCCTTCACCGGTGGGACCAACATCCGCCGCGACAACCTCCACGCCATCGGCCCGACGCGACCGACCCGGGACCTGCACTTCCGCTTCGCCGGCCCGATCGTGGCGCAGATCCAGGATGCCTTCGCCGAGGATTGGGTCTTCAGCACCGGGGAGGTGTTGGACGGGCCGGCCTGGTATCCGGAGCTCACCGACGTCGGGGGGACGGTCGCCCGGGTGATCACCGATGGGCCGGACGGCGACCTCGAGGTCCTCTCCAAGGTGCTGCATGGCGCGATCGACATGGCGCGGGAGTCGATCACCGTGGTCACACCCTACTTCCTCCCCGATCCCGCGCTGATCACCGCCCTCTCCGTGGCGGCGCTGCGTGGGGTGGCGGTGCGGATCGTGATCCCGGCGCACGTGAACATCGTCCCGGTGGGGTGGGCGGCGGCGGCACAGCTCTGGCAGGTGCTGCGGCCCGGGTGCCGCGTCTTCCTCTCGCCGAGGCCCTTTGATCACAGCAAGGTGATGGTGGTCGATCGCCATTGGGCGCTGGTGGGCTCCACCAACTGGGATCCGCGGAGCCTGCGGCTCAACTTCGAGCTCGATGTGGAGCTCTACTGCCCGAGCTGTGCCGGGGCGCTCGCCGACCTGGTGGAGGCCCGGATCGCCCAGAGCCGCGAGGTCACGCTCGAGGAGCTCGACGGCCGGCCGTTCGGGATCAAGGTGCGCGACGGACTCGCGCGGCTCCTCTCGCCCTATCTTTAAGGCCGCCCATGTCGACGCGCTTCCGTGCCACCCTCCTCCGGGTGATGGCGATGCAGGTCGTCGCCCTCCTCGTGCTCTGGTTCCTCCAGCGCCGCTACCCGGGTTGATCCGCTGATGCACGGGCTCGATTGGGCGATCGTCGTCGCCTACCTCGGTTATGTGGTCTGGGACGGGCTGCGCCGTGCGCGCGGGACGGTCGACATCGAGGGGTACTTCATGGCGAACCGGAGCCTCCCCTGGTGGGCGGTCGGGCTCTCGGTCATGGCCACGCAGCTCTCCGCGATCACGCTGATCGGCACCACGGGGCAAGGGGCGACCGACGGTCTGAAGTTCGTCCAGTTCTACTTCGGGCTCCCGCTCGCGATGGTGATCCTCGGGGTGACCCTCGTCCCCTTCCTGCACAAGGCCAAGGTCTACACCGCCTACGAGTATCTCGAGCGGCGCTTCGATGCGCGGACCCGCACGCTGACGAGCTTCCTCTTCCTCCTCTCGCGCGGGATGTCGTGCGGGGCGATCATCTCCGCACCGGCGGTGGTGCTCTCCGCGGTCTTAGGGGTCCCCCTCACGTGGAGCGTCGCGATCATCGGGCTCCCAACGGTGCTCTACACCGTCCTCGGTGGGGTGCAGGCGGTGACCTGGGCCGATGTGAAACAGATGGTCGTGATCGTCACCGCGGTGATCGCGATGGCGATCGTCCTGATCACGCGGCTCCCCGTCCCGCTCGATGATGCGCTGGCGGTCGCCGGTGCGGCGGGACGGCTCCGGACCTTCGACTTCTCCTTCTCGCTGAGCGATCCCTACACGGTCTGGTCGGGGCTCATCGGCGGGACCTTCCTGATGCTCTCGTACTTCGGGACTGACCAGAGCCAGGTGCAGCGGTATCTCACCGCGCGGTCGGTGGATGAGGCGCGGAGCTCACTCCTCATGAGCGCGTACTGGAAGATCCCGCTGCAGGCGCTGATCCTCCTCCTCGGCGTCCTGGTCTTCCTTTTTTACGTCTTTCAGCCGGCCCCGCTCTACCACAACCCCGCGCATGAGCGCGCGATGCGAGCCTCGGCCTCGGCGACCTACGATTCACTGCAGGACACGTATGCGGCGCAAACGGCGGCCCGGCGTGAGGCGGCGACGGCGATCGCGACGGCGCGCGACGCCGGGGATCGTGCGGCGGAGTCCCTCGCGATCGATGCCTTCCAAGCGAGCGAGCGCGACGCGGGGATCACTCGGGCCATCGCGTTAGCCGAGGTGGGGAAGGTGGTGAGCGGTCCGACGCGGGATGTGAACTACGTGATCCCGCGCTTCGTGCTCGATCACCTCCCCATCGGACTCGTCGGGCTCTTCCTCGCCGCGGTCCTCGCGGCGGCGATGTCGAGCGTGGCGGCCGAGCTCAATTCGCTCAGCACCGCGACGATCGTCGATTTCTATCGGCGGCGCGTGCGGACGGATGCCAGCGAGGCGCACTACCTCACCGCCTCCAAATGGTCGACGGTCCTCTGGGGGCTCTTCGCCTGTGTCGTCGCGACCTTCGCCGCGACCCTCGGCTCGTTGATCGAGGTCGTGAACCGCTTTGGCTCCTTCTTCTACGGCTCGATCCTTGGCGTCTTCCTGCTGGCGATGATCCCCCGCGCGCGGGGACGGGGCGCCTTCTATGGACTACTCGCCGGGATGGCGACGGTGGGGACGGTGAGTGTCTTCGCCCCACGGGTCGCCTTCCTCTGGCACAATGTGATCGGGGCCCTCGCGGTCGTCGCAGTGGGGCTCGCGTTGAGTCCGCGCGAGGGATAATCATGCCGCCCGCCATGCATAGGGCGTGCAAGCGCTGCATGGCTATGCCGAGGGGTTCCGCGCGTCGGGGCATGATGTAGGCTCCGTCCCATGTCGACCATCCGCATCATCGGTGTCCCCATGGACCTCGGCGCTTCGCGGCGCGGGGTCGATATGGGGCCCTCCGCCGTCCGCTACACCGATCTCCGTGACCGGCTCATGACCCTTGGCCACACCGTCGAGGACATGGGGAATGTCGCCGTGCCCTTCCGTGAGGATGCGGCGAAGGGGGCGCAACGGGGGGCGCGCTACCTCGGGGCGATCACCGAGGTCTGCACCGCGGTCGCCGATGCGACGCGGGCCGCGCTCGAGGCGGGGGCCTTCCCGGTGCTTCTCGGTGGGGATCACGCACTCGCGGCGGGATCGATCGCCGGCGCTGCCGCGCATCTGGGGGCGCGCGATGGCCGCCTCGGGGCGCTCTGGATCGATGCGCATGGCGACATCAACACTCCGGCGACCTCACGGTCGGGGAATGTGCATGGAATGCCGCTCGCCGCACTGCTCGGGCATGGGGATAAGGCGATGCGGAGCATCGCCGGTACCAAGCCCGCGCTGCGCGCCGAGGATGTCGCGTTGATCGGGCTCCGGGACCTGGACGTCCCAGAAACGCATCACATCAGCGCTTGGGGCCTCTCCGCCTTCACCATGCGCCATCTCGATGAGCGCGGGGTGCGCACCGTGATGGAGGAGGCGATCGCGCGGGTCTCAGAGGAGACCGCCGGGATCTGGGTCTCACTGGATATGGATGTGATCGATCCTGACGAGGCGCCGGGGGTCGGCACCGCGGTGCCGGGGGGGATGACCTATCGTGAGGCGCATCTCGCGATGGAGATGCTCGCCGACACGGGGAAGGTGATCGGGATGGACCTCGTGGAGGTCAATCCGGTGCTCGACGAGCGAAATCGCACGGCGGAGATCGCCTGTGAGCTGATCCTGAGCGCCTGTGGGAAGCGCATCCTCTAAGCACGAAGGCCCCTCGTATGCCGCCGACCCTCCGATACATCGCCCCTGACTTCACCGCCGCCTCGCTGGTGCAGGCCCCGCCCGCGCGTACGGTGCAGGTCGAGCGAGATGGCGTCCTCCCCGATGGCTTCTTCGCCACTACGAATCTCCCGACCTACATCAAGGAGCGGGACGGACGGTGGGTGATGCCGAAGGAGCCGCGGATGGATGGGGTGCTCGTGCGCGACGGGGTGGGCGACTGGTGGGTGCGCGAGGGGCGGCGCGTCCGCGCCGGGGACGAGGTCGTCGTCGGCGTGGCGGAGGATGGGCGCGAGGGGGTGTTGGTCCATGCGCAGGGATTCGTCGAGGCAGGTGAGGCGCAGGAGGGCTTTCACTTCATGTCGAGCCAGGTCTCGCGCGAGAAGCCGATCGACTATACGGCGATCGCCCAGATGCTCGTCGAGGAGAAGCGGCGCGGGGGGTACGTGCTCTGGGTGACGGGGCCCGCCCTCGTGCATTCCCGCGCCCGTGACAATCTCGTCTGGTTCATCCGGAACGGGTATGTGCAGGCGTTGCTCGCGGGGAACGCGGTCGCGGTGCACGACATCGAGGCGGCGATCGTCGGGACGACGCTCGGGATGACGAGTCAGGGGGAGCCGACGCCGGGGGGGCACGCCGCCCACATGCGCGCCATCAATGCAGTGCGGCGAGCGGGATCGATCCGCGCCGCGGTGGCGGACGGGACGATCAGGAGTGGGATCATGCACGCCTGTGTGGTGGAGGAGATCCCCTACGTGCTCGCGGGCTCGCTCCGTGATGATGGGCCCTTGCCCGATGTGCTGACCGACATGATCGCAGCGCAGGAGGCGACGCGCGCGCACACCACCCAGGCCACGATGGCGGTGATGATCGCCACCGCGCTGCATTCGATCGCGGTGGGGAACATGCTCCCGGCGTACTACGAGGATCCGCAGCGGGGGCTCTGTGAGCTCCCGACGATCTGCGTCGACGCCAGCGAGTTCCTGGTGAGCAAGCTCAAGGACCGAGGGACGCACCAGGCGATCGGGGTGGTGACCAATGCGCAGGACTTCATGAGCATCCTGCGGGCCGCGGTCGAGCGCGAGGTCGCGGGGTAGGGATCAGGAGGCGCGCCGGTGCGATCGCGTGACGCGCCCGGTCGGTCTCACCCGACCTTCACCCCAGTGGTCGCCCAGGTGGCAACGTCGCCTTCGATCACCGTCGCGGTGTCGACGACGAGCATCCCGTTCTCGACCTTCACCGGATGCCGGTCCATGCTCCGTGGCGACTTGCCCTGGATCCGCGTCCCGTTCGCGGTGAAGGTGCTCTTATGTTTGGGGCAGTAGAGCCGGTTCTGCGCGGGCTGCCAATCGACCATGGTCCCCTTATGTGGGCATTCGCGCGCGAGGGCGTGGACCATCCCCTGGTAGCGGACGAGAATCACCTGATTGGCGCGGTCGATCGTCGCGCCGTCGGTGGTCGGGATGGGATAGGTGACCGTCGCGCCGCCCGACGCGGCCCCTGCCGCATAGCCGCGCGTCATCGCCTCGAGTGGGACGCTACTCCCGGCGACCGCGGTGAGCGCGGCGACGGCCATCAACCCTTCTCTCAGGAAGGTCCGACGATCTGGCCCCGAGGCGGTGGCATCGAGTTCACAGACGCCATCGCAGCCGGTGTCGAAGGCTTGGGTGTCGGAGCGACGGTCGGTCATCAGGCACACTCGAGGGTGAGGGTTCGGGATCCTACCCCGTGCACGGCGGAGCGGTCCCAGGCGCATTACTCTTCGGTCTATGACTGAACGCCGCAAGGCCGCCCTTGCGTTCATCTTCGCCTCGATGATCCTCGATATCGTGGCGTTCGGGATCGTCATCCCCGTCCTCCCACAGCTGATCAAGGGATTCCTCGGCGGCGATACCGCTCGGGCCGCCACCTGGTACGGGATCTTCGGGACCACCTGGGCGGCGATGCAGTTCATCTGCTCCCCCCTCCTCGGCGCCCTGAGCGATCGCTTCGGCCGGCGCCCTGTGCTCCTAATCTCGATCTTCGGGCTCGGGCTCGACTACCTGTTGATGGCGTTCGCCCCCTCCCTGACCTGGCTCTTCATCGGGCGCGTCCTCTCGGGGATGACGGCGGCGGGGTTCACCACCGCGACGGCGTACATCGCCGACGTGACCCCGCCGGAGAAGCGGGCGGGGGCGTTCGGCCTCGTCGGCGCCGCCTGGGGCTTCGGCTTCATCATCGGCCCCGCCCTCGGCGGCCTCCTTGGCGCGACCAATCCGCGGCTCCCCTTCTTGGTCGCGGGGGTGCTCGCGCTCGTGAACGCGCTCTACGGGATCTTCGTCCTCCCGGAGTCCCATCCCCCCGAGCGGCGGGCGCCCTTCGCTCTCGTGCGCGCGAATCCCATCGGCTCCTTGCAGCTCCTACGACGCCATCACGAGCTCTTCGGGCTCGCCGCAGCGAGTCTTCTCTATGCGATTGGCCACACCGTCTTCCCGAGCGTCTTCGTGTTGTGGGCCGGGTATGTGCTCGGCTGGGAGGCAAAGGCGATCGGTTATTCGCTTGCAGTCGTCGGCGTGCTCAACGTGATCGTGCAGGGCGGACTCGTCCGTCCCTTGGTGAAGCGACTCGGCGAGCGCACCGCACTCCGGATCGGCGCGATCGCCGGCGCGGTCGGCTTCGCGACCTACGGGCTCGCCACCTCGGTCCCGATCTTCTGGCTCGGCGCCGTCCTCTATGCGCCGGCGGGGCTCTTCAATCCCTCGTTGCTCGGGCTGATCTCCAAGCAGGTCGGTCCGTCGGAGCAGGGGCAGGTGCAGGGGGCGAA
>JBMTXT010000013.1:0-26641 GCA_049453775.1 Gemmatimonadaceae bacterium
CGCGGTGGATACCAGTATCCCGGCCGCGTGAAGGCGGTGGCCGCCGGAGCCCGCGCAGGCGGGTTGGAGTTCTAAATGGCTGAGACGACAGGTGGCATGGGGGCGCCGGGTGGGCGCCGTGGGGGTCCTGGTGGCGGTCGCGGACGCGGCGGCCCGGGCGCGGGCCGTGGCGGTCCGGGCGGCGGGCGTGGACCCGGTGGCCGTGACGGTGGGCGCGGGGGCCGCGATGGCGGCCGCGGCGGCGCGCCGGGCCAGGAGCGCGAGGGGTCGGATCTCCTCGAGAACGTGATCGCCATCAACCGCGTCGCGAAGGTCGTGAAGGGCGGTCGGCGCTTCTCCTTCAACGCGCTCGTGGCCGTCGGCGACGGGCAGGGGAAGGTCGGCGTGGCGACGGGGAAGGCGAACGAGGTGTCGGAGGCGGTCCGCAAGGCCGTCGACGGGGCCCGCCGCCGGATGGTCACCATCCCGATGACGGGGGCGACGATCCCCCACGAGATCGTGGGCAAGCATGGGGCCGGGGAGGTCCTGATGAAGCCCGCGGCGCCCGGCGCCGGCGTGATCGCCGGGGGCGCGGTGCGCGCGATCCTCGAGTGCGCTGGGATCCACGACATCCTCACGAAGTCGCTGGGCTCGACCAATCCGCACAACATGGTGCTCGCCGCGCTCGACGGGTTGCAGAACCTGACGACGGTGGAGCAGATCGCGCGCGAGCGCGGGGTCGAGGTGGCCTCGCTCCCGTACAAGTCGCGCGCCAAGTCGAAGGAGGCCGTGTAACATGCCGCGCACCTTCGTCTGGCACCGCACGCGCGGGCCGCAGCACACCGAGCCGAACACGCTGACCACCGGGAAGGTCCGGATCACGCAGGTTCGCTCCGGGATCGGACACAACCAGAAGATGAATGACACCCTGCAGGCCCTCGGCCTGCGTCACCACCAGGCGTCGGTGGTGCATCAGGATTCGCCCGCGCTCCGTGGCATGATCAAGCGCGTCCGGCACCTGGTCTCCGTGACGCCGGTGGAGGAATAACCGAATGAGCGACGAGAAGATCACCCTCTCGACCCTGGCGCGGACGCCGGGGTCGCATCGGAACCGGAAGCGCCTCGGGCGCGGCCCCGGCTCCGGCACCGGGAAGACGTCCGGGAAGGGCCACAAGGGCATCAAGGCGCGCGCGGGCCATCACGGCCCGGGCGGCAACAAGCCGCACTTCGAGGGCGGGCAGATGCCGCTCACGCGGCGCGTCCCGAAGCGGGGTTTCACCAATCCCTTCCGTGAGGCGGCCCAGGTGGTCGGCCTCGACGACCTCGCGCGCCTCACCGGCAGCGAGGTGACCGTCGAGACCCTCGCCGCGGCGGGGCTGGTGCGCGCGTCGGCGGGCCCGGTCAAGCTCCTCGCCAATGGCGAGATCGCCCGGGCGGTCACCGTCCGTGGCATCAAGGTCAGCGCCACCGCGCGCGAGAAGGTCGTCGCGGCCGGCGGGACGGTCGAGGCCTAACCGATGGCACAGGGGAACGCGCTCGGCGCGCTGGGCAACATCCGTAGCACGCCGGAGCTCTGGCAGAAGATCACCTTCACCTTCCTGATCCTGTTGGTCTACCGGGTCGGGTCGCATGTGACGGCGCCGGGCGTGGACGTGAACGCGATGATCGCGTTCTTCCAGCAGAACCAGGGCGGCGGGCTCCTCGGGCTCTACGACCTCTTCGTCGGCGGGAACCTCTCGCGCTCGACGATCTTCGCCCTGGGCATCATGCCCTACATCTCGGCCAGCATCTTCATGCAGATCGGCGCGGCGGTGATCCCGACGCTCGACAAGATGCAGAAGGACGAGGAAGGGCGGAAGAAGATCACGCAGTGGACGCGCTACTTCACGGTCGCCCTGGCGGCGGTGCAGGCGTACGGCTACGCGCTCTTCACGGCCGGCGTCACCGGGGCGGTGGTCACGCCGGGGACGAGCTTCACGCTGCAGATGGTGCTCTTCCTCACCACGGGCGCCCTCTTCGTCATGTGGCTCGGGGAGCAGATCACCGAGCGCGGCCTCGGGAACGGGGCCTCGCTCCTGATCTTCTTCTCGATCGTCGAGCGATTCATCCCGTCGATCGGGAGCGCCTTCGGCTTCGTCAGCACCGGCGCGGTCTCGCTCCTTTCGCTCCTCGCCATGACGGCGGTGATGATCGGCGTGGTCGCCGGCGTCGTCGCGATCACCCTCGCGGCGCGCCGGATCGCCATCCAGATCCCGCAGCGCACGATGGCCAAGGGCCGGCAGCGCGAGGCGGCGAAGAACTTCATCCCGCTCCGCCTCAACTCGGCGGGCGTGATGCCGATCATCTTCGCGCAGTCGCTCATCGTCGTCCCGGGCGCCATCGCGCAGTTCTCCGGGAACCAGGCGCTGGCGAATGTCGCGGACTACCTCGCGCCGGGGACCTGGCTCTACTTCGTCCTCTCGGCCGTCCTCATCGTCTTCTTCACCTACTTCTACACCGCCATCATCTTCAATCCGGCGGATGTGGCGGAGAACCTGAAGAAGCAGGGGGGCTTCATCCCCGGGATCAAGCCGGGGGCCAAGACCGCCGATCACATCCAGGACATCGTCACGCGGATCACCCTCCCCGGGGCGATCTTCCTGACCTTCATCGCGCTCCTCCCGATCTGGCTCGCCGATCTCTTCGCGGTGCCGTTCCAGTTCGGTGGGACCTCGCTCCTGATCGTGGTCGGGGTCGCCCTCGACACGATGGCGCAGGTCCAGCAGCATCTCCTGCTCCGTAAGTACGATGGATTCATGAAGAAGGGCCGCATCCGGTTCCGTGGGCGGAACGCCGGCGTCGGCGGCTTCTGAGTCGCTGAGACCTGCGATGCTCGTCGTCCTGCTCGGCCCGCCGGGCGCTGGCAAGGGAACCCAGGGGGAGCGGATCGCCGCGGCCCTCGGCGTCCCCAAGCTGGCGACCGGCGATGTGCTCCGGGCCGCGGTGAAGGCGGGGACGCGCCTCGGGCTCGAGGCCAAGGGATTCATGGATCGGGGCGACCTCGTCCCCGACGCGGTGATCCTCGGGATCATCAAGGAAGCGCTCGCGCAGCCCGCCTACGCCGCGGGGGCGATCCTCGATGGCGTGGTGCGCACGGTGCCGCAGGCGGAGGGCCTCGCTGCGGCCACGCAGGAGCTCGGCACCCAGGTCGATGTGGTGCTCACCTTCGACATCGCGGATGACGTGCTCGTGGAGCGCCTCTCGGGGCGCACCACCTGCGATCAAACCCAGAAGCCCTTCACCGGGATGCAGCCGGGGACGCCGTGCCCCGATGGATGCGGCGGGACCCTCGTCCGCCGCGCCGACGATGAGCCCGAGGCGATCCGCAATCGCCTCCGCGTCTATCAGGCGCAGACCGCCCCGGTGCTCGATTGGTATGTCGCGCAGGGCGCGAATGTGCAGCACATCGACGCCGTCGGCGCCTTCGACGCCGTCACGGCGCGGGCGCTCGCCGCCGTCGGCCGGTGATCCAGCTCAAGAGCCCACGCGAGATCGAGACGATGGCGGCGGGCGGGCGGATCCTCGCCGCCACGCATCGCCACATCCGCCCCGCCATCGTGCCGGGGATCACGACGCTCGAGATCGACGCGATGGTGGAGGCCTTCATCCGCTCCCATCCCGGCGCGACGCCCTCCTTCAAGGGGCTCTACGGATTTCCCGCGTCGGCCTGCATCTCGATCAATGAGGAGATCGTGCACGGGATCCCCTCGCCGCGCCGCATCCTCGCCGCGGGGGACATCGTCACCGTCGATATCGGCGTGCACTTCGGCGGCTTCCATACCGACTCGGCCTGGACCTATCCCGTGGGGGCGATCCTTCCCGAGACGCAACGCCTCCTCGATGTGACCGAGCGCTCGCTCTACGCCGGGATCGAGGCGGCGCGCGTGGGGAACCACATCGGGGACATCGGACATGCGGTGGAGGAGGTCGTGACGCGCGCGCGGTACACCGTGGTGCGCGATCTCGTCGGCCACGGCGTCGGGACGAGCATGCATGAGGAGCCGCAGGTCCCCAACCATGGGAAGCCGAAGCGCGGCGCCAAGCTCCAGGCGGGGATGACGATCGCGATCGAGCCGATGGTGAATGCGGGGGGGGCGGCGACACGGACGCTCGCCGACAAGTGGACCATCGTGACGCTCGACGGCGCGCTCAGCGCCCACTTCGAGCACACGATCGCCGTCACGGCCGAGGGGCCGCGGATCCTGACGACGCTCGATTAAGCCAGCTGTCGCTCCACCGCAGCTGACGCACGCGCGGCGTCCGCCGCACACTGCGCCACCAATGCCTGTGCCTCCGCCGCGAGCGGCGCGCCTGCCGTCCGATCGGGCATCGCCACCACATTGATCCGTACGTTGTACGCGGCGCCGCGGCAGGCGGCCTCGGCCATCAGGGCGGCGACGCCGGCATCGCTCGCCGCGTTGGTGTTGCCCTGCTCGGCGCAGGTGGCGGCGAGCGATGCGACCTCGGCGCAGCAGCGCGCGGTCTCGAGGGGGGGCCTCGCCGCGCCGACGAGGGCGGCCTGGATCGCGACCTCGCGGGCGGTCTGCTGCTCCGGGGTCTCCTTGGGGAGCTGATACGCCGCGCTCACACTGGCGTAGGCCTGCGCATCCTCCACGCGGAGCTCGCCGAGGCGCCGCACGAGCGATGCGGCGCGGATCGCGATCTCCTTCATCTCGGCGTCCACGGCGGCGTACTTCTTCTTCCCGACGGTGAGCCCCGCGACCATCTGCGCGAGGGCGGCGCCGAGGGCCCCCGCATGCGCGGCGACGGAGCCACCGCCGGGCACCGGCGCGCTCGACGCGACCTCACCGACGAACCCCGCGAGGGAGACCCCACCGGAGGCCGCCGAGCGGACCTGACGCTCCAAGACGAGATCGGGGGAATAGGTGCGCCAGCGGAGATGCCGCGCCGCCGTCTCGAAGAGCGCGCGCTCGGGGACGAGCCCCACGACCTCGCTCCACGTCGGCGTCACACCGAGGGCCTCGGCCTCCATCTTCACCATCTCGTAGGCGCGGTGCAGCGGGGTCGCGTCGAGGTCGACGAGGTTCATCGAGACCTGCGCCTGCCCATCGACCTCGAGGCCGAGCCCCTTCACGCCTTTCAGGCCTCCTGAGGAGCCGCGCACCGCCTTCGCGACGGCCTTGGCGACGGCGATGTTCTCCTTGCCGCCGAGGTAGACGTTGAAGGCGACGAGGAAGGGACGCGCGCCGATCACGGTGGCGCCAGCGGTGGGATGGATCGCGTTGGGGCCGAAGTCGGGGACGCGGTTCGGATCGGTGCCGATCGCGGTCTTGGCCCCCTCGAACTCCCCGCGGCGGATGTCGGCGAGATTCGTGCGATCGGGGCGTGAGGCGGCGCGCTCGTAGAGGAAGGTGGGGATGGCGAGTTCGCGGCCCACCCGCTCGCCGAGGGTGCGGGCCAAGGCGATGCAATCCTCCATCGAGGTCCCTTCGAGGGGGATGAAGGGGCAGACGTCGGTCGCCCCGATGCGCGGATGCTCTCCCTCATGTGAGTTGAGGTCGATCAGCGTGGCTGCGGTCGCGATGCCGGCGAAGGCGGCGTCGGCGGCCGCACTCACTGGCGCGACGAAGGTGACCACGGTGCGGTTGTGCGAGGGATCGCTCGAGACATCGAGGACGACGGTGCCCGGGACGCCGGCGATGGCGTCACGGATCGCGGCGATGACCTCGGGGCGACGGCCCTCGGAGAAGTTGGGGACGCACTCGACGAAGGACATGCGGGATCAGGCAGGAGGTGGGACGACGGGAGTGGGGGAGTGCAGGGGATCGTGCAGGCGCTCACGGAGCCAGGGGTGCAGCACCGGATTGCCGGCCAGGACGCTACTGGGCTGCGTGGGATCCAGGGGATCGCCATCGACGGTGGAGACGAGGCCACCGGCCTCGGTCACGAGGAGCATCCCGGCGGCGAAGTCCCACGGGGCGAGCTTCGCCTCCCAGAAGGCCTCGAAGCGGCCGGCGGCGACGTTCGCGAGGTCGAGGCGCGCGGCGCCAGCGCGCCGCACATCAGGGACCCCCGAGATCACGCGGGCCAGCTGCAGCTGGTAGAGCGGGAGGTCGTGCGGGTCCTTGGCGGGAAACCCGGAGGCGATGAGCGCACGCTGCGGGTCGGCGATGGTGGAGACGCGGCAGGGCCGCTCGCCGATGAAGGCCCCCCCGCCGGCCGTGGCCGTGAAGCGCTCGTTCCGCGGGACATGGAGGACGACCGCGGCCACGGGGGCGCCATCGTCGAGCACGCCGATCGAGACCGCGTACTCGGGGAAGCCGTGGAGGAAGTTGGTCGTCCCGTCCAAGGGATCGATAACGACGCAGCGCCCCCGGCGCGCCTCGGCGCCCACGCTCGACGCCGACTCCTCGGCGAGGATGGTGACGCCTGGAAGGGCGGGGCGGAGGCGGGCGAGGATCGCCTCCTCGGTGCGGAGGTCGACCTCGGAGACGAAGTCCCCCGGCCCCTTGGACTGCCAGTCGATCGTCCCGAGGCGGCTCGCCCCCTCACGGATGACCGCGGCCCCCGCCTCGGCGGCCTGCGTGATCAGGTCGAGGAGCGCCCCGCGCTCCTGTTGAATGCCCATTGGTCGTCCCGTAGCTTCCCGAGATGGCACGCATCTTCAGCGGGATCCAGCCCTCGGGCGAGCTCCATATCGGCAACTACCTGGGAGCGGTCAAGAACTGGGTCACACTGCAGCACGAGCAGGAATCGTTCTTCTGCATCGTAAACTACCACGCCATCACCGTCCCTTACACGCCCGATGAGCTCCGGCGGCGGACCCGGGAGATGGCGATCTCCCTCCTGGCCTCCGGGCTCGACCCGGCCAAGGCGACGGTCTTCGTCCAATCCGACGTCCCCGAGCACACCGAGCTCGCCTGGATCTTCAATACCATCACCCCGTTGGGCGAGCTCGAGCGACAGGTCCAGTTCAAGGACAAGTCGAGCAAGCAGGAGCAGGTGATGGCGGGGCTGTTGAACTACCCGGTCCTCCAGGCGGCGGACATCCTCCTCTACCGGGCCGACATCGTGCCGGTCGGGGAGGACCAGGTCCAGCATCTCGAGCTCTCGCGGGTGGTGGCGCGCAACTGGAATGCGCGTTTCGCTCCCGAGGCCCCCTACTTCCCCGAGCCGCAGCCCAAGCTCACCCCGACGCGGCGCATCGTCGGGCTCGATGGGCAGGCGAAGATGTCCAAGTCGCTCGGCAACACGATCGGGCTCTTGGATCCGCCGCCGGTGGTCTGGGACAAGTTGCGCCCCGCCGTCACCGATGAGGCCCGTCTCCGAAAGACGGATCCGGGCGAGCCGGATCGATGCAAGACGATCTACCCACTCCATCGCGCCTTCTCGCCCGCTGCGGTGGTGACTGAGGTGGAGACCAAGTGCCGGGGCGCCCAATGGGGGTGTATCGAGTGCAAGAAGGTGTTGCACGAGCATCTCACCGCGGAGTTGGCGCCGATCCAGGCGCGCGCCGCCGCGCTCGCGGCGGAGCCCGAACGGGTCGATGCCTTGCTCGCCGATGGGGCACGACGCGCCAGCATGGTGGCGCGTGAGACGATGACCGCGGTCCGGGAGCGCATGGGGCTCGCCTCGACCGTGGATGCCGCCGCGATCACCACCTCACAGGGAGCGCCCTGATGTCGAAAACCCTCGGCGGGATCCTCGCCCCGGTCACCACCCCCTTCATCGCGGGGAGCGAGGGACTCGATCTCGACGGGTTCGCCGCGAACCTGACGGCGCATCTCGCCGATGGCCTCGATGGGATCGTCGTCGCCGGCTCGACCGGGGAGGCGGCGCTCCTGACCGAGGAGGAGCGCGCCTCGCTCCTCTCGGTGGCGCGCGATCGGGTGCCGCGCGACCGGTGGCTCGTGATGGGGACGGGCGCCGAATCCACCAGGCAGTGCATCGCACGGTGCGTCCACGCGGCGTCGGCGGGCGCCGATGCCGTCCTCGTCGTCGCGCCGCACTACTATGCCAATGCGATGACGGTCGAGGCGCTCCGCACGCATTACCAGCGCGTGGCGGATGCTGCCCCGGTGCCGGTGATCCTCTACAACATCCCGAAGTACATGCACTTCGCGTTGAGCGCGGAATTGGTGGCCGAGCTGGCGGCGCACCCGAATGTGATCGGGATCAAGGACAGTTCGGGGGATGCGCAGATGCTCGCGGGCTTCCTGCGCGCACAGGGTGACGCGTTCACGGTGCTCACGGGGAATGGGGCGGTCTTTCACGAGGCGCTCGTCGCGGGCGCCCGTGGGGGGATCCTCGCCGTCTCCACCTTCGCGGCGGGACCGACGCGGGCCGTCCTTGCCGCGCATCGGGCGGGGGATGTCGGGGCGGGGGCAGAGGCGCAGGCGCGCCTGAAGCCCCTGGCGCAGGTGATCGTCGGCCAACTCGGGGTGCCGGGGGTCAAGACCGCCCTTGACGTCGTGGGACGGGCCGGTGGCGTGCCGCGGCTCCCCCTGCTCCCGCTCGATGCGGCGGGGCGCGCGACGGTCGAGTCCCTGCTCGCCTGAGTCGCCAGTCCCCACCGTCCCCCGTCGCATCGCGATGACCGCCCCCCTGCACCTCCGGACCTTCGGCGATCTCCTCCTCGAGCGGGTGCGCGAGGATGGGTCGACCGAGATCGTCTACCGGGCCGGCAAGCTGCTCGCGCTGGTCCTGCATCTCACCATCCGGCGCGAGACGCCGCAACGGCGCGCGGAGCTCGCGGACCTCTTCTGGGGGGATGAGGCGCCGGAGAAGGCGCGGGCCTCGCTCCGACAGGCGATCGCCTCCTTGCATCGTCTCCTCGGGGAGTCCGCGGTGATCGCCACGCGGGAGACGGTGCAGTTGGCCGAGGGGGCGGTGGTGACGGACCGTGAGCGGTTCCTCGGTGCGGTGCGGCGTCGCGATGTGGATGAGATGGTGACGTGGTATCGAGGTCCCTTCCTCGCCACGGAGCCGCGCGTCGGGGCGGAGTTCGAGCGCTGGGCGGGCGCGGAGCGACTCCGACTGCGGCGGGACTACGTGACCGCGATGGAGCAGGCGGTCTCCGAGGCGCTGCAGGCCGGGGACATCACCCGGGCGACAGCGCTCGCGCGCGCGATCCGCTCGGCGGAACCGGACGAGGCAGATGGCGTCCGACTGCTCTTCGATGCCTTGGGGGCGAGCGGACGGCGCTCTGATGCGCAGCGGGTCATCGAGGCCTTCGCCGATCAGATCGGGGAGCCGGAGGAGGCGCTGCCGGCCGAACTGGTCCAGCGGCTCGCGCGGGTGCGTGAGGCGCGTGAGCCCGCCCCCGGGACCGGCGGGCGCCCCTTCGACGCGGCCGCGCTCGGGGCCCTCGGGGCCGAGTTGGTGGGACGCGACGCTCTCCTCGCGGACCTGATCGGGGCGGCGGAGCAGGCGCGCCTCGGCACGCCTCGGGCGATCGTGCTCGTGGGGGTCTCGGGGTCAGGGAAGACGCGTGTCCTCGATGAGTTCGACGCCCGACTACGGTTACGCGGGGCGCGGAGCGTGCGGGTCCGGTTCCTGGCCGCGATGCGCCACGTCCCCTCGGCGGGTCTCACCGAGCTCGTTCGCGCGCTGGCGGCCCTGCCCGGTGCGTTGGGGGTGAGCGCGGCGACCGCGGCGACGCTGGTGGAGTTCCTCCCCGAGCTACGGACGGTGTTCCCCGCCGCCGAGGTCGCGCCGATCGCGGAGGGGGACCGGATGCGGCGACGGCAGGAGGCGCTCCTCGATCTCGTGGCGGCCGTCGCGGAGCGCCGCGCGATCTCGATCCTCGTCGATGATGCGCAGCATGCGGATCCAGAGACGCTCGTCGTGCTGCGAGCGATCCCGCGCCTTCGCGAGACGCGACTCCTCCTCCTGTTGGCCGCGTGGACGCCGATCCTCAGCGGGGCGGATGGGGTCGAGGTGGTGGACCTCCCCATGCTCACTGATTCCGACATCCGCGCGATGCTCGAGCGCGAGGCGCAGTGGCTCGGAGCGGAGTGGGAAGGGCGGTTCATCGACCAGCTGGTCGCGGCGAGCGGCGGCGTCCCGCAGCTCGTCATCCAGCTCGTGCGCGGGTTGCGGCGCGAGGGGGCGCTACGCGTTGAGGGTGGGGCGTGGACGACGACGGACCCGGGGCACCTCCTCGCCCGGGTGACCCAGGCCCGCGAGCGCGCCGTCGAGTTCAGCGCGCTCTCCCCCACCCAGCAGCTCCTCTTGCGGATCCTCTCGGTGTGGGGGCGTCCGCTCAGGGATCATGCGCTCCGCGGGATCGCGCGCGCCCTCTCGATGGACGCCTCCGATGCGGCGTGCGGCGTCACCCTCGATGCGCTCGAGGCGGCGGGACTCGTCGTCCTCCGCACCGGTGCCTGGGCGACCGCGCACGATACCATCACCGAGGCGGTCCGCGCCGCAGACGATCCGACGGCACGCGCGGAGGTCCGGCGTGCGGCAGTCCGGTGGTGGGTCGCCCAGCCCACCGTCGATCTTCCGACGTTGGAGCATCTGATCCTCCTCTGTGCGGAGGGAGAGGACCTGGCGTTGGCGCGGGGAGCCGTGGCAACGCTCACCCGCGACGCGCGGTGGCGTCGGACGCAGCGGCTTTCAGCGCGCCGGCTGGCGAATCGCTTGGCTCTTGCGGCGGCGCGGCCCGAGTGGGAGGCGCACCTCTTTAGTTCGATGAGCTGGATCGCCCGTCGGTCGCGCACCGAACTCGCCTGGTATTCTGCCGCGGCCTCGCTGGTAGGCTTCCTCGTGGTGGCGTCACTCGTCATGCTCTGGCCCCGCTTACGGCTGGAGGTCGAGCCCCTCGGCGAGGCCTATCCGCGCCAACGTCTCGGGACGATCCAGGTCCAGCCCCGGGTGGGGGTGTACGATGGCTTCGGGCGCCGGTTGCGCCTCAACGGCAAGGTCCAGGTGATACCGCAGGCCGGGACGCGCCTCATCGGCGACACCATCATCCCACTCGAGGACGGCCGCGCCCAGTTCCAGCGGCTCGCGTTGGTCGATTACGCGCTCGATTCGGCGGGGACGGTCCCGAAGGCGGTGGGACAACGGCTCAAATTCCGTGGGACCGGACTCATCCTCGGGACTTCCTCCGTGATCCATGGGATGATCGGCCAGGTCGAAGATGGAATCCGCGTCATCCGTGCGTCGATCAACGGACGTACTCTCGACTCCACGCTGACGACCCGGATTCCGGTCGGCACCCCCCTCCACGTCGAACTCACCTTTTCGTATACCACCTCAGGGTCCACGGCGAATTACGTCGTCGGGGCGGGGCCGACCTGGCTCGACCCGCAGCGCTCGGTGATTCGCCTCGGGGGGCTCCCGCGGCCGGTCATCGATGCCTGGCAGACCGTCGAGTTCGACGTGGCGGCCGCCCCGCGTCCCGGTCACCACCATCTCCTCCTCCTCTTCCGCGGGGAGGACTCGGTCGAGCATCTCTTCTCTGCGACCAACTGGGTGGCAGGGCTTCCCATCTGGGGCGATGGGAACGATCTCGCAAGTTCGCTGACGGAGGCGGAGATCCAGCGCCTGCGGCGCACCGGGGTGATCCACTATGATCGGTATGTGCAGAGCTGGTATCGCACGCAGCAGGCCCAGTCCGACTTCGGGGGGCGCCGCGTCCAGCGGGTATATGAGGGAGAACCGGAGGTCGCGGTGCCGATCCAGGGTACGGCGATCGAGATCGATTTCTTTGAATCCGATCGCTGACCCTTAGCGACCGGCGCCGTTCGGCGTCAGCTGACGCAGCCGATCCTGTAGGCCATCCAGCGATCCGCCCAACGCCCACCCGGCCTGCCGCTCGAGGAGGAGCCCCTCGCGCAGGAGGGTCGCGAGGAGATGCAGGATGCGACGTGGGATCCCGCCGCTGGCCCCGAGCAATCCATCCACCAGGCCGTCGCCCCACGGGGTCTCCGGGAGGCGCGCCAGCTCATCGACCATCTGGCGGACGCCGTCCCGCCCGAGAGGAGCGAGCACGATGGGGGGTGAGGGGAGCCGCGCGGGGATGGCGTGGGAGGGGGCTGAGACGACGGCGAGGAGCCCGCGTGGGCGCTGATCGTCGAGTGCGGAGAGCACCGCCTGGAGCTCCCGCCCATCGTACTGCTCCGCATCGTCCATCAGAAGGAGGAGGGGGCCCTCCGCCGTGATGGCCACGGCGAGATCGAGGACCGCCTCGGCCGCCTCGCCGTTCATGGGATGGAGCGTGCCGCGTGCGAGTCGCTCGACCATGGGGGCGTAGCGGGGATCGAGTCCGGCGGCACCGCGAAGGGCGCTGAGCGCGACCGCGAGATCGCGGCAGCAGGAGGTGGGGAGCCCGGGGACCCCATCGGTCGGCGCCAGCGTGACCGCCCGGAACCCGTTGGGGGTCGCGCGGAAGGCGAGTTCTCGGAGGAGGTGGGACCGCCCGATCCCCGCAGGTCCCGTCACCCAGAGCACTCCGCCGGCCTGGGCCGTGGTCGCGAGCCGCCGCTGGAGCGCCCGGAGGGCCTCCTCGTGGAGGGAGGGGGGGCGGAGCTGTGGCGCCGCCGCGCCAGTGGTCAGGCGCTGCCGGAGGGCGGTGAGCCGCGCCGCGTCCGAGGGATCGGCGGGGGCGCCGCGTTGCAGGGTGCGCAACTCCTGGAGGTGGCGCTCAAAGGCCGCGCCATCCCCCTGCAGCGCATCCAGCTCCAGCTGGATCCAGAGCAGATCGAGGGAGGACGGGAGGAGTCGACGGACGATCGGGACCGCCGACTGGAGCATGGCGAGGACGGCGCTCGAGGCCTCCGGCGACCAGGAGGCCCGGATCAGCCCCTCGAGGCGCTGATCCAGTTGGAGGCGATACCGCTGGAGCCAATCCCGAAGGGCCGGTCCAGCGACATCGAGGGTGTGACCGAACGGGGTCGCCATGAGGTCCAGCGCCCCCGCGAGGTCCCCCCCGTCGCGGCGCTGCGCGGCCGCGACCACGTCGAGGGCGCCGGGGAGGCGGAGATAGAGCCGGCCGGTCCGGTCTTCGACCGCCGAGGCCCCGAGGGCGCGCCGTAGGCGGAAGAGCGCCTGGCGGAGGCTGTTGGAGCCGTTGGCCTCCGAGGTGTCGGGCCAGAGGAGGCTCCGGACGGTGACGCGGGGGATGCCTCCCTCCCCGGCGAGGGCGAGGAGGACCAAGAGGACGCCGGGCTTCTCTCCAACCGGGACGGGGACCTCGCGCCGGTTCCGTTCATCGGTCCTGGCGATCCGGAGCCCCGGGAAGGTCTCGATCCGAATGCCTGCAGATGGGGTGCCGAGTGTGTCTCGCATGCGACCGAAGATTGTTACCGGTCGTTATACCTCCGTGAAAATAACGAAGGCGCATAGTCGCTAGGCAATTTGACGATACATTAACGCTATTCCTGCCGGCGAATAACGGATTTCCTGCCGCTTTACTCGTTGTGCGAGGGGGTAAGCACGATTAGATTTCGCCAACGCCCCGAGATGCCCGGGGCGTTTTTTTGTGCCCATCACTCGCGCTCGGAGCCCCGCACGATGTTCGATACCTCGACCCGTACCCTCGTCATCGGGGGCGGGCTGGGGGGGGATGAGGGGAAGGGGAAGCTGGTCGACGTCCTCGCCGAGCGTGCCGACTGGGTGGTCCGCTACCAGGGGGGCGCCAACGCCGGTCACACCGTCCATGTCGGGGATGAGTCGACGGTTCTCCACCAGGTCCCGAGCGGGATCCTCCACCCCGGGGTGCGGTGCGCCATCGGGAATGGGGTGGTGCTCGATCCCGAGGGGATGTTCGAGGAGGTCGATGGTCTGGTCGCGTCGGGGGTCGATGTCGCGGGGCGGCTCTACCTCTCCGATCGGGCGCATCTCGTGATGCCGTACCACAAGCTCGTGGACAAGGAGAGCGCGGCGAGCAAGGCGATCGGGACCACGGGGCGGGGGATCGGCCCGGCCTACGAAGACAAGGTCGCGCGGCGCGGGATCCGCGTGCTCGATCTGCGGCACCCCGCGCGTCTGCGGGCGTTGGTGGAGAAGGGGACCGAGCACGCCAATCAGATCCTCGCCGGGTTCGGATCGAGCAAGCGGGCCGACGCGGCCTTCACGCTGGCCGCGCTCGAGCGGATCGCGCCGCGGCTCCTCGCGGTGGCGGAGGATGTGGGGCTCGCCATCAGTCGGGCGCAGCACCAGGGGGCGGCCGTGCTCCTCGAGGGGGCGCAGGGGTCGCTCCTCGATGTGGACCATGGCACCTATCCCTATGTGACCTCGTCGAACACCACGGCGGGGGGGGCGGCGATCGGGGTCGGGATCTCCCCGCGCAGCATCGATGCGGCGCTCGGGGTGGTGAAGGCCTACACGACGCGTGTCGGCGCCGGCCCTCTCCCGACCGAGTTCGATGAGGGGTTCGGAGACCATGTGCGGACCCTGGGGAACGAGTTCGGCGCGACGACGGGGCGTCCACGGCGGTGCGGGTGGTTCGATGCCGTGGTGGTGCGCTACGCGGTGCGCGTGAATGGGTTGACCGGGCTCGCGATCACCAAGCTCGATGTGCTCGACACCATGGACCGGATCGGCCTCTGCACCGGGTACCGGGTGGCGGGGGAGGTGATGACGGAGTTCCCCGGGGATCTCGCCGATCTGGATGGGATCGAGCCGGTGTACGAGTGGTTCGACGGGTGGCAGACCTCGACCGCCGCGGCGCGGTCACTCACCGATCTCCCGAAGGCGGCGCGGGCCTATCTGGATCGGATCCAGGCGCTGGTGGCGTGCCCGGCGCAGTATGTGAGTGTCGGGACGCGTCGGGACCAGATCATCGGGCTCGTCTGACCGCGCGCGGGGCGCCCGGGGGGGCCGGGTCGGCCGCCGCCGATTGTGACCTAGGTCCTAATTGTCTCGTCCCCGGGGCGACTACCTTCCTTCCGTCGTCCCCTCCGGTCGGCCCCCCGGTCGATCGTCTCTCTCGCTCGCATCGAGGTTCGAATGTCCTGGCGTCGTGCACTGTGGTTCGTTGCGGTACTCATGATCGTCGCGGCCTGTGGTGGGTCCAAGAACGCGAAGACCGCGCCCACCCCGGAGGAGCTGAACGCTGCCGCGCTCGGGGTGCCGACCTGGTTCATCAAGCCGCCGGTCGACTCGAACATCATCTATGCCCCGGTGACCGCGGTGTCGCGCGACATGCAGCTCGCGATCGACAAGGCGCAGTCCGATGGGCGCTTCGCGCTGGCGCAGCAGCTCGAGACGCGCTTCGAGGGGATGTCGAAGCGCTTCCAGGAGGAGACGGGCTCCGGGGCCGATGCGCAGATCCTCGAGCAGTTCAGCGTCGTCTACAAGGGGATCGTGATGCAGACGGTGAATGGCTCGCGCATGGCGAAGCAGGAGATCCGCAACGAGGGGACGCAGTTCCGGGTCTTCGCCCTCATGGAGCTCCCGTCGGGACCGGCGGCGGTCGCGCTGCAGCAGCGGATCCGTGCCAATGAGCAGCTCCTCTCGCGGATGCGCGCCACCCAGGCGTACGCGGAACTCGATGCGCAGGTGAAGCGGTACCAGGAGACGCAGAAGCAGCCGTAAGGGGCAGCGAGGATATCGGCTGAAAGCTGAAGGCTGAACGCCGTTAGCCTTCAGCCTTCAGCCTTGAGCCTTGAGCGCCGCCAGGGGGGCCGTCTCGGATTAGATTCCGGTCGGCTCCCTTTCTCTTGCCCATGACCCGTCCCGACGTCCTCGACACCCTCGTCAGCCTCGCCAAGCGGCGCGGCTTCATCTTCCAGTCCTCCGAGATCTACGGGGGCACCGGCTCGGTCTGGGATTACGGGCCGCTGGGGGTCGAGCTCAAGAACAATGTGAAGGCGCGCTGGTGGAACGCGATGGTCCGCGAGCGGGACGACGTGGAGGGGCTCGACGCCGCGATCCTGATGCACCCGAAGGTCTGGGAGGCCTCGGGCCATGTGAGCGGCTTCTCCGATCCGCTGGTGGACTGCAAGGCGTGCAAGGCGCGCTTCCGCGCCGACAAGCTCAGCGACGCGGCCTGTCCGAGAAAGCCCTCGAAGCGGCCAGGCGAGCACACCGACTGCGAGCTCACCGAGCCGCGGCAGTTCAACCTGATGTTCAAGACCTTCATGGGGCCCGTCGAAGAGTCGGCCTCGGTGGTGTACCTGCGCCCCGAGACGGCGCAGGGGATCTTCGTGAACTTCCTGAACGTGCAGCAGGCGACGCGTCAGAAGGTGCCGTTCGGGATCGCGCAGATCGGGAAGGCGTTCCGCAACGAGATCACCCCAGGGAACTTCATCTTCCGCACGCGCGAGTTCGAGCAGATGGAGATGCAGTTCTTCGTCGAGCCGGGCACCGACATGGAGTGGTTCGAGCGCTGGAAGGAGGCCCGCCTCGCGTGGCACGTGGGGCTTGGCCTCGATCGCGACCGGCTCGAGTTCCATCAGCACACCGACACGGAGCTCGCGCACTACGCGCGCGCGGCCTTCGACATCAACTTCGACTTCGGGGGCACGCTGGGCTTCCAGGAGATCGAAGGGGTGCACAATCGCTCCGACTTCGACCTGCGGCAGCATCAGGAGTGCTCTTCCAAGAAGCTCGAGTACGTGGATCAGGTGCAGAACAAGCGCTACCTCCCGTATGTGATCGAGACCTCGGTGGGCGCGGATCGCGTGACGCTCGCGATCCTGGTGAACGCGCTGCGCGAAGAGGTGGTGGAGGGGGAGCAGGAGGGGCGCACGGTGCTCGGTTTCCATCCCGCCCTCGCCCCGATCAAGGCGGGGGTCTTCCCGCTCACCAAGAAGGACGGCCAGCCGGACATGGCGGAGCGGCTCGCCGCCGCGCTGCGCAAGCGCTACCCGGTCTTCTACGACGAGGCCGGGGCGATCGGGCGCCGCTACCGCCGCCAGGACGAGGCGGGGACGCCCTTCGGGATCACGATCGACGGGGACTCCACCGCGAACGACGATGTGACGATCCGCTTCCGCGACGACATGGGACAGATCCGCGTCGCGACCTCCCAGGTGGCCGAGGTGCTGACCCGGTATCTCGAGGCGGATCACCCGCGCGCCGACTCGCGGTTGGTCGGGTGACCACGGTCTACCTCAACGGGCGGTACGTCCCGGAGGCGGAGGCGCTGATCCCCGCGAACGATCGGGGATTCATCTTCGGCGATGGGATCTACGAGGTGGTCCGCGCCATCGCGGGGCGGCTCTTCGAGTGGGAGGGGCACGCTGAGCGCCTGGCGAACGGGCTGGCGGGACTGCGCATCGAGGCGGGGGCGCTCGCCTCGAGTGCCACGCTGCGTGCGGTCTGCGAGCGACTCCTCGCCGAGAACGACCTCACCACGGGCGAGGCGACGATCTACCTGCAGGTGACGCGCGGGGCGGCGCAGCGGGTACACGCCTTCCCCCCCGCTGGGACGGTCCCGACGGTGTACGCGGTGGCCTCGCGCTTCGTCCCCGATCGCGCGATGCGCGCCAATGGGGCGACGGCGATCACCTATCCCGATCTCCGCTGGGCGCGCTGCGACCTGAAGACGGTGAACCTCTTGGGCCCCGTCCTCGCACGACAGGCCGCCGCCGAAGCGGGGAGCTACGAGGCGATCCTCCATCGGGACGGCGGCGTCACCGAGGGGGCGGCGACCACGGTCTTCGTCGTGCACGACGGCGTGCTGCGCACGACCCCGCTCTCCACGGCGGTCTTGCCGAGCATCACGCGGACGGTCGTGCTCGACTGTGCGCGGGGGCTCGGGATCCCGGTGCGCGAGGAGGTGACCGCGCTCTCGGCGCTCCCGGCCGTCGACGAACTGATGGTGGTTGGGACGACGACCGATGTGCAGCCGATCGTCGCCCTCGATGGCCGACCGATCGGCGATGGGCGGCCGGGCCCCGTGACGATGCGCCTCCAGCAGGCCTTCACCCAGCGCCTCTCCGGCTGATGCGCCGGCAGCGGTGGCAGCGACCGGTGGAGGAGGTCGCGCCCTGGCCGGAGGGGGCGGACGTCGCCCTGCTGCGCGACCTGACCCAGGCGCTCACCCAGGCCGAGCGACCTCGTGATGCGCTGCAGTTCGCGCTGGATCGGCTCTGTCCGGCGGTGCAGGCGACGGTCGGATCGGTCTTCCTTCTCGACCCCGTGGGGGAGGCGATGCAGTTGGCGGCCGCGCATGGGTGGCCGGAGGCCGTGCGCCCCTGGTTGGGAGCGCTCCGTGTGGAGGTCGGGCGCGGCCCCAGTGGCGAGGCGGTGGCCGAGCGCCGGGTGATCGAGATCGCCGATGTGCAGGCGGACCCGACGTTGGTCGAGTGGCAGGGGGTCGCGACGGAGCTGGGTTTCCATGCGGTGACGGCGGTGCCGCTCCTGACCCATGCGGGGATCCATGGGGCGTTGACGGTCTACTTCCCGGAGGCCGGGACGGTGCCGGGGCGGACCCGTGCGCTGCTCCGAGCGGGAGCGGACCTCATGGCGGCGATGGTCGAGCGCGGGGCGCTCGCCGAGCGTGTGCGCCGGGCCGAGGCCGCTGTCGCCGGGATGGACCCGCTCTAGATTTCTGGTCTCCCCCACCCGACGACTCCCCATGCGACATCAACAGACCGGACGCACCCTGCAGCAGCAGCGCACGAGCCTTCCCCCCGCCGAGGTGTTGGCGGCGGCGAAGGAGTTCTTCTCTCGGCAATCCGGGATCTATGCGGCCTTCCTCGAGAAGGAGGGGCCGACCTGGATGAGTCTCCGCGGCCAGGGCGGGGAGGAGATCGCCGTCGCCGCGACCGTGGCAGGGGATGGGAGCACCGTGGTCAGCGCCTCGTCGTACATGTTCGATGCGCAGGTCGCGCTCTTCCTCACCGGGCTGCCGCCGGCGGTCGATGCCGCGACGGGGGTGGTGTCGTGAGTGGGACGGTGCTCGCGCTGCGGGCGCGGCCCGAGGTCCTCACCGTGGGCGCCCCCGAGGCGACCACTGGGGGCGAGACGATTCGGGTGCGGGTGCAGATGCCCGAGCTCTGGGATACGATCGCGGTGCGGTGCGGCGTCGAGACCTCCGTGGCGACGCTCAAGCGCGCCGCTCTCGAGGCCTTCGGGCAGCGGCTCTATCCGTCGAGGGACTACGTGATGAAGCTGCGCGGGCATGAGGTCGTGCACGAGGAGGGGTCGGTGCGCGCCGCGGGAGCACGCGAGGGCTCCACCTTCCTGCTGACCTTCCGGCACAAGCGGCCGGTCCGCTGAGCCCGTCCGGCGGGCGCCGCGCATGAGCCTCGCCTTCATCTCCCACGCGGATGTGGGGCGGCACGACACCGGGTGGCATCACCCGGAGCATGTCGGCCGGATCCGCGCGATCACGAGTGCCCTGAAATACCATCCCGATCTCTTCATGTCGTTGGCGCTCCTCGAGGGGCGCGCCGCGACCGAGGCGGAGCTCGCGCTGGCGCATGACCCCGCCTATGTGACGCGCGTGCGCACGCTCGCCGCGCAGGGCGGGGGGCGGCTCGACGCCGATACCGTGGTGAGTGCGGGGAGTTGGGATGCGGGGATCGCGGGGGCCGGCTCGGTGCTCGAGGGGATGGCGCGCGTGCTCGACGGTCGCGCCGCGCGCGCCTTCGCGGCGGTCCGGCCGCCGGGTCATCACGCGCTGCGCGACCAGGGGATGGGGTTCTGCCTCTTCGGGAATGTCGCGATCGCCGCGCATGCGGCGCGTCGTGCTGGGGTCGATCGGGTGCTCATCGTCGACTGGGATGTGCATCACGGGAATGGGACGCAGGCGCTGGTGGAGCACGATCCCACGATCCGGTTCGTCTCGATGCATCAGTGGCCCTGGTACCCTGGGTCAGGGGCGGCGGAGGACCGCGGGCCGCATGGCTCGGTCTGGAACGTCCCGATGGCACCGGGGCTCGCCGCCGCGCGGTACCGAGAGGCGTTGCTGGGGGCGGTCGATGCCGCCACCGAGGGGTGGCGTCCCGACCTCGTGCTGCTCTCCGCGGGATTCGACTGCCTGGCAGGGGATCCGCTCGGCGGGTTCACGCTGGAGATCGACGACATCGCCGCGCTGACGCGTGCGGTGGTGACGCGCGCCGAGCGGTGGTGCGGTGGACGAGTGGTGAGCGCGCTCGAGGGGGGCTACGTCCCTGAGCGGGTGGCGCAGGCGGTGGTCGCCCACCTGACCGCGCTCCAGTAGCTTCGAGGCATGGCTCGCAAGCGCTCGCACCCGACGCCCCCGCGGCTCCGGCGGAGCCGGCGGCATCGGTCGGCATCGGTCCTCCCGCCGGAGCCGGCGACCCCGCTGGTCGTCGCCGCACCATCGGCCCCGCGGTCATGGTACCGCGACGAGGGCGGGACCCTGCATCGTGATCTCGATCCGGAGCGCTTCGCGGCGATCGTCGCCGCAGGGACGGGGACGCTCTGGGTCGACCTCGATCTGCGGAGTCCCGCGCAGCAGGCGCTGCTCACGACGGCGTTTCGCTTCCATCCGCTCAGCGTGGAAGACACGACCTCCACCGAGGGGCGCGTCAAACTCGAGGAGTTCCCGACCTATCTGCTCTGCGTCGTGCGCGGGGTCCGGTTCGTCGAGGAGACGCCGGACCAGTTCGATGTGGAGACCTTCAACCTCTGGTGCTTCCTCGGCCCGAACTATCTGGTGACGGCGCATGGGCCGCACGCGCCGGGGGTCGAGGCGGCGATGGAGCGGATCGCGCGGGCCCCCGAGCCGCTCGCCAAAGGGGCGGGGCGGATCCTGCACGACGTCCTCGATGCGACGGTCGATGCCTACTTCCCGATCCTCGAGCAGGTCGATGCCTTCATCGATGGGCTCGAGGAGCGCGTCTTCGTGCACTTCGAGCAGGAGGCGTTGCGCGACATCTTCAGCGTGAAGCGACTGGTGCTCCAGCTGCGGCGCCACGTAGGTCCGATGCGCGAGGTGTTCAACATCCTCCAGAATCGTCCGACCCCCTATCTCGCCGCGGAGACGCAGGTGTACTTCCGCGATGTCTACGATCATGTGATCCGATTGACCGAGACGTTGGACAGCTATCGCGACCTCCTCTCGAGTACGCTCGACTCCTATCTCACGCAGGTCTCCAACCGGATGGGGCTGGTGACCAAGGGGCTCACCGTCGTCGCCACCCTCAGCGTGCCCTTCGTGGTGGTGAGTGGGATGTGGGGGATGAACTTCGTCTCGGTCCCCCTCGCCACGCTGCCGAACGGGTTCTGGATCATGTTGGCGGTGCAGCTGGGCCTCGGCGGCGGACTCCTCTGGGTGCTGAACCGGCGCGGCCTGATCTAGATGGCGTCATCGCCGCACCTGATCGAGGTGGCGCTCCCGCTCCCCCTTCGCCAGACCTTCACCTACGCCGCTGACGCACCGATCGCCCCCGGGCATCGGGTCGTGGTCCCCGTGCGCCACCGGCGCGTCGTGGGGATCTGTGTGGGGCCGAGCGATGGGGCGTCGCTCGGCGAGTCGGTGCCCAAGGCCGTGCTCGCCGTCCCGGATGCGGTGCCGGCGCTCCCCGCCGATCTGCTCGCGACCTGTCGGTGGATCGCGGACTACCATGTGGTCTCGCTGGGCCTCGTCTGCCGCGCGGCGCTGCCGGTGGCGCTCGGGCAGGCGGGAACGCCGTCGCCGCGCGGACGTACCGAGCGGGTGCTCGTGCTCGACCGGGGGTTGCCGACGCTCCAGGCGCGTGACGCGGCGTTCGCGCGGGCGCCCCAGCAACGGCAGGCCTATGAGCTCCTGGAGTCATTGGGGGGACGCGTCTCGGTCCCGCATCTCCTGCGTCAGCTCGGCTGCACCAGCGCGGTCGTCGACGGGCTCGTGCGCAAAGGGGTCGCGCGAATCGAATCGGCGACGGTGCGCCGCGATCCCTTCGCCGCGCGCGCCGGGGGGCGCGCACCGACGGCGGGGGCCGCGCTTCGCCCGACCGAGGCGCAGCAGGCCGCGATCGAGGCGATCCTCGCCGGGGCGCCGGGGGCGGCGGTCCTCCTGCATGGGATCACCGGGAGCGGCAAGACCCTCGTCTATCTCGAGGTGCTGGAGCAGGTGGTGCGCCGTGAGGGGCGCAGCGCGATCGTGCTCGTGCCGGAGATCGCTCTCACCCCGCAGACGGTGGAGCGCTTCCGCGCGCGCTTCGGCGATCTCGTCGCGGTACTCCACTCGGGTCTCTCCGACGGGGAGCGCCTCGATGCCTGGCGCGCGCTCCGCCGGGGCGAGCAGCGGATCGCCGTGGGGGCGCGCTCGGCGATCTTCGCCCCGCTCCCCGACCTCGGCGCGATCATCGTCGACGAGGAGCATGAGGCGAGCTACAAGCAAGGAGAGGCGCCGCGCTACCATGCCCGAGAGGTCGCCCTGATCCGCGCGCGCGAGGCGGGGGCGCGCTGTGTGCTCGGGAGCGCGACCCCGAGTCTCGAGAGTTGGCGGAATGCGCAGGAGGGACGGCTCCAGCTCTGTGCGCTTCCCGCGCGTGTGGGGGGTGGGGCGCTCCCTGCCGTGCGCGTGGTCGATCTGCGGCAGGAGTGGAAGGTCTCGCTCCCCGATGAGCGGGCACGCCGACAGGTGCTGTCAGCACCGCTCGAGGCGGCGATCCGTGATCGGCTCGCGCGCGGGGAGCAGGCGATCCTCCTGCTGAATCGTCGCGGGTACGCGCCCTTCGTGCAGTGTGCCGACGGACATGTGGCGGTCTGTCCCCACTGCTCGATCTCGCTCACCTACCATCGCACGCCGGAGCGCTTGGTCTGCCACTACTGCCAACATCAGGCGGTGGCGGGGCACCCCTGTGCCGAGTGTGGCGGGGCGATGGAGCGGCAGCGGGGGCTCGGGACCCAGCAGGTGGAGCGGTGGCTGATCGAGCGTTTCCCGACCGCGCGTATCGCGCGGATGGATGCCGATACCACGAGTGGGAAGTGGGCGCACGCCGAGATCCTGGAGCGGGTGGGACGCGGGGAGGTCGACCTCCTGTTGGGGACGCAGATGATCGCGAAGGGACTCGACTTCCCGAATGTGACCCTCGTCGGAGTGATCGATGCCGACGTCGGGATCCATCTCCCCGACTTCCGGGCGAGCGAGCGGAGCTTCCAGCTCCTGAGTCAGGTGGCGGGGCGGGCGGGGCGCGGGCCGAAGGGGGGCGAGGTGGTGATCCAGACGCGGACCCCGGGGCACCACGCGGTGCGCCATGCGGCGACCCACGACTTCCTCGCCTTCGCGACCGAGGAGCTCGCCTCGCGCGAGAGCCCGCCCTATCCGCCGACGGTACGACTCGCGAACCTGATCGTGAGTGGGCTCGACGAGGTGGGGGTGGCGACCTTCGCGGCCGCGGTGGCCCGGTGGTGCGTGGAGGCCGAGGCGCGCTTCGGCCTCGGCGTCACCATCCTCGGGCCAGCGCCCTGCCCGGTGGACCGGATCAAGACCCGCTGGCGTTGGCATGTCATCCTCAAGTCGGAGAAGGTCGGCCCCCTCACCCGGCTCCTGCGGGGGCTCGCCGACGGGCTCGAGGTCCCGGCCGCCGGGGGACTCCGCCTCGCCATCGATCGCGACCCCGTCGCATTGCTGTAGGGGGCGGCGCGGGGCGATCTTTCCCCGATGGCACATGAGACCTTGGCCCTCGCCGCGGATGCCCGTGAGCGCTTCCTCCTCGCGATCGCCGAGGTGGTCCCCGACGAGCGGATCGCGGAGATCCATCTCTTCCCGCCGATCCGGCAGGGCCCGATCGAGACGGGGGTCGCGGTGATCGCGGCGACCCCGGAGGATGCGACGCAGGCCCGGCATGTCGTGTTCAGCGCGCGGTACCGCTGGACCCGGAAGGGGCCCGATCGCGGTCGGTGGACGCACGAGGTGGTGGCGGAGGCCGATGCCCCGCTCATCACGGTCGAGGCGGTGGTCGCCGGCGTGAAGGCGCGTGCCAATGAGGCGGCGGAGCCGGAGCGGCTCGAGGGTGAGGCGGTGCGGACCCTATTGGCCGACGCCCGGTGTCGGACCGCCGCGTAGTCGACCGCTTCGTCGCGTATCTCCGCGACCATAATCTCCCCGTGACCGCGCAGCGGCTCGCCATCGCGGAGGTGGTGCTGGGCTCGGATCGGCACCTCTCGGCGGAGGAGATCGCGCAGACGGTCGCGGCGCGCGGCACCGCGGTGGGCACGGCCACGGTCTATCGGACGATCGACACCCTGCTCGAGAGTGGGCTGGTGGTCGAGCGTGATTTCGGGGAGGGGTTCCGGCGGTTCGAGCCGGCGCGGGACATCCCCCACCATGAGCACCTCGTCTGTACGCAGTGTGGGCGTGTCGAGGAGTTCCGCGACGAGCGGTTGGAGCGGATGACGACGATCGTCGCCGAGTCGCGTGGCTTCGCGCGGCAACGGCATCGACCCGCTGCGGCATCGATTGGTGATCCATGGGATCTGTGGGAGCTGTCAACGTGGGGCCGGTGGGGCGGCCCGCATCCAGGGGGACGCATGACCGAGGGGATCTATGGACCGGCGGGGCTCCTGGTGGCCTTTGGCGCGGGGCTCCTCAGCTTCCTGAGCCCCTGCGTCCTCCCGCTCGTGCCGAGCTACGTCACCTTCATCACGGGGATGTCGCTCGAGGATCTGCAGCACTCGCGGCGCGAGGCGCTGCAACATGCGGTGGTCTTCGTGATCGGCTTCTCATTGATCTTCCTTGCCCTCGGTGCGGGCGCAACGATGTTCGGGCAGCTGATGCTCCGATCGCGCGAGGTGATCAGTCGAGTGGGCGGCGTGTTGATCATCCTCTTTGGGCTGTCCTTGCTCGGGGTCCTGAACCTCGGAGTGCTCGCGCGCGATACGCGTGTGCATCTCGCGAACAAGCCGCTCGGGTACTTCGGGACGTTGCTGGTGGGAATCGCCTTCGGGGCGGGGTGGTCGCCCTGCATCGGGCCGATCCTCGGTGCGATCATGACGATGGCGGCGAACGAGGCCGATCTGCAGCGCGGGCTCGTGCTGCTCGCGGCCTACTCGATGGGGCTCGCGGTGCCCTTCCTCGCGGCGGCGCTCGCCGTGGACCGCTTCCTCGTCCTCTTCGCGAAGGTGCGGCACCGGATGGTCTGGGTGAACCGGTTCGCCGGGGGGATGCTGGTGAGCGTGGGGGTGCTCATGGTGACGAACCGCTTCACGATCCTCTCGACCTGGCTGCAGGCGCTGACGCCCGACTTCATCGCCAACCGGATCTGACCGGCGCGACGCCCCTCGGCGTCACACGCCCTCGTCTCAGGCGGCCTCGAGCGATTCCTCGAGGCGCTGGCGCTCGAGCAGGGCGGCATAGCGACCGCCGGCCGCCACGAGGTCGTCGTGCCGGCCCTGTTCGACGATCCGCCCCTCGTCGAGGACGACGATCCACTGCGCCTCGCGCACCGCGGTGATCCGGTGGGAGGCGATGATCGCGGTCCGTCCGGCGAGGGCGGTGCGGAGCTCGCGGAGGATCGCCGCCTCCGTCTGGGTGTCCACCGCGGCGAGGGCATCGTCGAGGATCACGACGTTCGGCTGCCGGGCGAGGGCGCGCGCGAGCGCGGCGCGCTGGCGCTGCCCACCGGAGAGGTTCACCCCACGCTCGCCGAGCATCGTCTGCTCCTCCTGCGGGAAGCCCGCGATCGTCTCCGTGAGCTGCGCCACGCGGGTGGCTTCGCGGACCGCGTCGTCATCATCGGTCCCGTAGTGGAGGTTGTCCCGGATGGTCTCGCTGAAGAGGAGACTCTCCTGCGGGACGAAGCCGATCTCCGCGCGAAGGGTGGCGAGCGGGAGGTCCCGGAGATCGACCCCGTCGAGTCGGATGACGCCCTGTGTGGGGTCGGCGAGGCGGGGGAGGAGCTCGAGCAGGGCGGACTTCCCGCTCCCCGTCGCGCCGACCACGCCCAAGGTCGTGCCGGCGGGGATCGCGAGCGTGAGGTCGCGGAGGACGGGGCGGCCCGGCGCGCCGCTTGCCTCGGGATAGGCGAACGTCACTCCCTCGAAGGTGATCGTGCGGCCGGCCGTCGATGGGGGTAAGGTGGCGGTGACCCGCGGGGCGACGGGGTCGGTGATGGCGGGATCCGCATCGAGGATCTCGAGGATCCGTCCCCAGGAGGCGGCGCCTCGCTGGAAGAGATTCGTCACCCACCCCAAGGCGATGAGTGGCCAGGTGAGATTGCTCAGGTAGAGCCCGAAGGCGACGAAGGTCCCCACGGTGAGCGCGCCCTCGAGCACCATGCTCCCCCCCACGCCGAGGACGATGGCGGCGCCGAGGCCGGCGAGGAGGGTGAAGGCGGGATTCATCAGGCCGTTGAGCACGACCAGGGCGTGATTGCGCCGCAGATACTCCGCGCTCACCGCCTCGAAGCGCGCCCGTTCCGCCTGCTCCTGGGCGTAGGCGCGCACGATGCGGATCCCGGCGAGGTGCTCTTGCACGAGGGTCGTGAGGTCGCCGAAGGTGGCCTGGACCCGCTCGAAGCGATCATGGGTCACCTTGCCTAGGCGGAACATCACCACCGGGAGGAGGACCATCGGGATGAGCGCGAGGCCTGTGAGGCGCGGGCTGATCGCGACCATGAACCCCAGCGCGAAGAGACCGCCGAAGATCGTGTTGGTCAGATACATCACCGCCGGGCCGACCGCCATGCGCACCGCGGTCAGGTCGTTGGTGAGGCGTGCCATGATCTCCCCGGTGCGCGTCCGACCGAACCAGGCGCTATCGAGGGTCGTGAGCCGCGCGAAGAGCGCATCGCGCAGATCGTTCTCG
>JBMTXT010000014.1:0-26536 GCA_049453775.1 Gemmatimonadaceae bacterium
TCGCGGTTCCGACGAGCATCGGGTATGGCGCGGCGTTCCAGGGGCTCGCCCCGCTCCTCACGATGCTCAATTCCTGCGCCGCCGGCGTCACCGTCTGCAACATCGACAACGGCTTCGGAGGGGCGGTGGCGGCGGGCCGGATCCTCGATACGTTGAACAATCGGGGCTGAGCGGATTAGTATTCGGCGTAGCTCAGGGGGCGACCGGTTTCGATTATGTGGGTGGCTCCATGGCTGCGCGCCCAGGTCCTCGGGTCCCTGGTAAAACCCTCGGGAACTGTACAACTGCGAACAACAACTTCGCTCTCGCTGCGTAAGGCCTAGCCTTACCCCAGCAGTGCCCACGTCGTAGCCCGCCCGGGGCGACACATGGGTATCGCAAATCTGGGCTGGTCCGACGGTGCGTTCACCATCGAAGGACGAGACCACAGTGAACTCATCCGCACGTGGGCGGCCCGCTGGCCAGCGTGCGGAGACATCAATCGGCGGGATACGCGCGTAGACGCTGTGGAAGATCTCATGTAAGACGGGAGTTCGAATCTCCCCGCCTCCACTTCGTATGTGGACCCCACGTCAGATCCTCGGGCTCCTGCTCGGCATCACTGCTCCGGCGGTGGTGCCGGCGCAGGGGCACGCGGGCCATGCCGGACAGGCGACAGCCCCCGCTGCCGCCACGGCACCGCTCACTCGGCCGAGTGCGGCCGACATTGCCTTCCTCCAAGGGATGATCGCGCATCATGCCCAGGCGGTGGAGATGGTCGCGCTGGTCCCGACGCGGACCACGCGTCGCGAGCTCCGGTTGATCGCCGAGCGGATCGATGTCTCCCAGCGTGATGAGATGCAATGGATGCGTGACTGGCTCGCCGAGCATGGCCGCGCGGTGTCCGAGGCGCAGGATCATGCCGCCGTGGGGCATGGCGAGATGGGGCATGCGTCGATGTCGCATGGGGCGATGCCGGGGATGCTCTCCCCCGACGCGATGGTTGCGCTCACGCGGGCGACGGGGCTCGAATTCGAGCGGCGCTTCCTTGAAGGGATGATCCAGCATCATGAGGGCGCCCTCGTGATGGTGAGGACCCTGCTCGGTTCGGACGATGCGGCGCAGCGCTCCGAGATCTTTGCCTTCGCGAGCGACGTGGATGCCGATCAACGCGCGGAGATCGCGCGGATGCGGCGGGTGCTGGCATCGCTGCCGGCGCGCTAGCGGTCGCGCAGGCGAATCAGCCCTTCCTGGGCCACCGAGGCGACCAGGACCCCTTCGCGGGTGAAGACCTCGCCACGCACGAAGCCTCGCGCCCCTTCGGCTGACGGCGCGTCGCACACATAGAGGAGCCACTCGTCCGCCCGGAAGGGGCGATGCATCCAGATCGTGTGATCGAGCGAGGCGATCAGGAGCCGCGGATCCCTCGTGCCGATCCCGTGGGGGCGGAGGGCCGTGGGGAGGAACCCGTAGTCTGAGGCGTAGGCGAGGACCGCCTGATGCAGGATGGGGGCATCGGCGATCGGCTCTACGACGCGGAACCAGACCTGACGCCGTGCCGTCTCAGGCCCCGTGGCGACCGGTCGCTCGAAGGGATCCCTCGGGGTGACCGACCGCACATCGATCGGACGGTCCTGCGTCCAGATGGCGCGGAGTGGTGCAGGGAGCTTCTCTGCCTGCGCTCGGATGAGGTCGAGCTCAGGGGTCAGCGACTCCGGTGGCGGGACCTCAGGCATCGATACCTGATGGGAGAGGCCCGGCTCCTCGATATGAAACGACGCCGAGAGGTGAAAGATCGCCTCCCCGTGCTGGATGGCGGTGACGCGTCGACTGGTGAAGCTCCGCCCATCCCGCGGGCGATCGACGACATAGACGATCGGGGTGGTGAGATCCCCCTCGCGCAGGAAGTAGCCGTGCACCGAATGCGCCTCCCGGCCATCCGGCACCGTCTTGCGCGCAGCGACGAGCGCCTGTGCGAAGACCTGCCCCCCGAAGACCCGTCCCGTCCCAAGGTCGCGATTCCGGCCGCGATAGAGGTTGTGCTCGAGTGGTTCGAGTTCGAGCAGCGAGAGGAGTTCGTGGACGACGCTCATCGGTGGGGACGGAGGGTTAGCCGCCGACGGCCTGGGCCGCGGCGAGTCGAGCGATCGGGACGCGGAAGGGCGAGCAGCTCACGTAGTCGAGCCCGGTCTGGTGGCAGAACTTGACGGAGCGGGGCTCGCCGCCATGTTCGCCGCAGATCCCCACCTTGAGGCTCGCCCGCGCCGCACGGCCCGAGGTCGTCGCCATGGTGATGAGCTGTCCCACCCCCTCGACATCGAGGACCTGGAAGGGATCGTCTGGATAGATCCCCTGCGCCACGTAGTGCGGCAGGAAGCGGCCCGCGTCGTCGCGACTGAGGCCGAGGGTGGTCTGTGTGAGGTCGTTCGTGCCGAAGGAGAAGAACTCCGCCGCGCCGGCGATCTGGGCGGCGGTGAGCGCGGCGCGCGGGAGTTCGATCATCGTCCCGACCAGGTACTTCACATGGAGACCGTGGACCTGGAAGACCTCGGCCGCGACCCGATCGACGATCGCCCGCTGGTGCGAGAACTCCTGTACCGTCGAGACGAGGGGGATCATCACCTCAGGGAGGACGATCATCCCGCGGCGGACGCAGGCGACTGCTGCCTCGAAGATCGCCCGTGCCTGCATCTCCGTGATCTCGGGGTAGGTCACGCCGAGGCGGCATCCCCGATGCCCGAGCATCGGGTTGGTCTCCCGCAGTGTCTCGACGACGCGCATGAGGTCGCGCCGGGTGAGCCCGACGCGCCGCGCGAGGAGCTTAGCCTCCTCGCCGCCGTGCGGGAGGAATTCGTGGAGCGGGGGATCAAGGAGACGGATCGTCACGGGAAACCCATCCATCGCCTCGAAGATCCCCTCGAAGTCCACGCGCTGCATCGGGAGGAGCTTCGCCAACGCACGACGCCGCCCCATCTCGTCGTGCGCGACGATCATCTCTCGCATGGCGTGGATGCGGTCGCCGTCGAAGAACATATGCTCGGTGCGGCAGAGCCCGATCCCCTCGGCGCCGAAGCCGCGCGCGACACGCGCATCGTGCGGCGTATCCGCGTTGGCCCGCACCTTGAGTCGGCGACGGGCGTCGGCCCACCCCAGGAGCTCGGCGAAGCCACGGTAGACCGGGGACTCGTCGGCCTTCCGCGTGCCGGCATTCACCTGCATGACCTCGCTGGGCATCGTCGGGAGGTCCCCGACGAAGACCTCGCCCGTGCCACCATCCAGGGTGATCCAATCGCCCTCATGGATCTCGGTCTCGCCGACGAGGAAGCGCTTGTTGCTCAGGTCGAGTTTGATCACCGAGCAGCCGACGACGGCACACTTGCCCATGCCCCGGGCCACGACCGCCGCATGGCTGGTCATCCCGCCACGGGCGGTGAGGATCGCCTTAGCGGCCACCATCCCGTGGAAATCCTCCGGGGTGGTCTCGTCGCGGACCAGGATCACCGCATCCCCCTGCGCCGCACGGGACTCCGCCGTGTCGGCATCGAAGACGGCGATCCCGCTCGCCGCGCCGGGGCTCGCCGGCAGGCCGGCGCAGAGCGCGGTCGGCTTGGCCGCGCGATCGATGACTGGGTGTAGCAGCTGGTCGAGTTGGTGCGCCGGGACGCGCTGCAGCGCCTCGGGGCGGGAGATCAGTCCCTCGTTCACGAGGTCACAGGCGATCCGGACCGCCGCGGCCGCCGTGCGCTTCCCCGTGCGGGTCTGCAGGAGGTAGAGCGTCCCGCGCTCCACCGTGAACTCGAGGTCCTGCATATCACGGAAGTGTCGCTCGAGGAGCGACTGTGTGCGCAGGAGATCCTGATAGGCCTGCGGAAGCCGCGTCGCCATCTCCTCGATCGGGAGCGGGGTGCGGATGCCAGCGACCACATCCTCGCCCTGAGCGTTGACGAGGAACTCGCCGTAGAAGCGCCGAGCCCCAGTCGAGGGATCGCGGGTGAACGCCACCCCCGTCCCCGAATCGTCACCGAGGTTCCCGAAGACCATCGCGACGATGTTCACCGCGGTGCCCGGCGTCTCCGGGATCCCATTCACGCGCCGATAATCGACCGCCTTCTTGAGCGTCCACGAGCGCCAGACGGCCTCGATCGCGCCCCAGAGCTGGACGCGTGGGTCGGCGGGAAAGGGGGCGCCCGTGACGGACTGGATGAGCTGCTGGTACTCGATCACCAGGGCTTTGAGGGCCTCCGCGGGGAGCTCCGCATCGGTCTTCACCCCATTGACGAGGCGCTTGGCCGCCAGGAGGTGCTCGAAGTCATGCATCGGCACCCCGAGCACCACATCGCCGTACATCTGCAGGAGGCGACGGTAGGAGTCGTACGCGAAGCGCGCATTCCCACTCTGCGTCTCGAGTCCGAGGACGGTCTCGTCGTTCAGGCCGAGATTGAGGATCGTCTCCATCATCCCGGGCATCGAGACGCGGGCGCCGGAGCGCACGGAGACCAGGAGGGGATTGTGACGGTCGCCGAAGCGTCGCGACGTCGCCGCCTCGAGGCGGGTCAGGGCTCGCTCGACCTCCTCGCGGAGCCCCTCCGGCGCCTTCCCGTGCCGGAGATAGTGGTCACAGAGGGGGCACCCGATCGTGAACCCCGGGGGGACGGGGACCCCGAGGTTCGTCATCTCCGCGAGATTCGCGCCCTTCCCGCCCAGGAGGTCCTTGTCGTCCTTGGTACCCTCGGCGGAACCGTTCCCGAAGAAGAAGACGGATTGCTGCACAGCGAACCTCCGAGAGGTGTGAACGCCGGGTCGACCTTAGCCGAGGCGGAGCTTCTCGGGGACGGTCGGGGGCTGCGTGGGGTACTGGCCAGAGAAGCAGGCGTGACAAAAGCCAGACGGACCGTCGGGGACCGAGCCGAGCATCCCCTGAAGGGAGATGTAGCCCAGCGAGTCCACGCCGATCCGTCGCGCGATCTCCTCCACCGAATGGTTAGCGGCGATCAGCTGTTCCCGGTCGGGGGTGTCGATCCCGTAATAACAGGGCCCGGTGATCGGGGGGGACGACACCCGCATGTGGACCTCGCGGGCCCCCGCCGCCCGCACGAGGGAGACGAGCCCCCGCGTCGTGGTCCCGCGGACGATCGAATCGTCGACCATCACCACCGACTTCCCGGCGAGGATCTCGCGGACGGCGTTGTACTTGACCTTCACCTTCTCGTCGCGCCCCTGCTGGGTGGGCTGGATGAAGGTGCGTCCCACATAGTGATTGCGGATCAGGGCGAGTTCGAGCGGGAGTCCGCTCGCCTCCGCGAAGCCGAGGGCCGCCGAGTTGGAGGAGTCTGGGACCGAGAAGACGAAATCCGCCCCAGGCGCCGGGTGCTCCTGCGCCAGCCGGTGGCCGAGGGCTCGACGGGCGCGGTCGACCGACCCACCGAAGACGCGGGAATCCGGGCGCGCGAAGTAGACGTACTCGAAGACACATCGGCGCTGTTCCGGCGCCGATGGCATCTGGATGGTGCGCACCGCCCCCGAGGGCTCGACGGCGATGATCTCGCCCGGGGCGACCTCTCGTTCGGTCGTCGCGCCGACGATGTCCAAGGCACAGCTCTCGGAGGCGAAGACGGTCGCGCCGTTCAGGCGACCCATCACCAAGGGACGCCACCCCAGCGGATCGCGCGCCGCGACCAGCGTGTCGCCGATGATGACCAGGAGGGAGTAGGCGCCCTCGATGCCGTCCAAGGCCTCGGCGAGCTTCTCCTCCGGGCGCGCGGCCCGCGCGCGCGCGAGGCGATGGACGATCACCTCGGAGTCCATGGTCGAGCTGAAGATCGACCCTTCGTCCTCGAGGGACCGGCGCACCTCGGTGGCATTGGTGAGGTTCCCATTGTGCGCGAGGGCGATATGGCCTCCCTTGAAGCGCACGAGCGCCGGCTGGGCGTTCTCGATCGTGCTCGAGCCGGCGGTGGAGTACCGCGTATGGCCGATCGCGACCGGGCCTGCCAACGTGCGCATCGACTCCGCTGAGAACTTGTCCGAGACGAGTCCCATGGCCCGGAGGACGTTCACGGCGCCGTCTTTGACCGCGACGATCCCTGCCGACTCCTGGCCGCGGTGCTGGAGGGAGTAGAGGCCGAGGTGCGTGAGGGCCGCCGCATCGGCGTGCCCGGAGATTCCGAAGATGCCACACATCAGCGCGTCCCTCCGGCAGTCTCGGTGACCGTCTCGGCGGCCGCTCGGGCCATGGCCTGCGGGATCGCCTCGTGGTACGCCGGAGCGAGGCGATCGATCGGGGCGGTCCAGCGTCCCTGGCTGGTGGCGAGGCTGAGGCCCCGATCGGCGGTCGTGACCGAGCCGATCACCCGCGCGGGGACGCCATGCCGTGCGGCGATCGCGCATACCGCCTCCGGATGCGCCGTGGAGACGACGATGCGCCCCTGCGCCTCGCCGAAGAGGAGGGCGCGCATTGGGAGCGCGCTCCACGTGGTGAGGTCGATCGTCGCCCCGGTCGGGTGTGCCCGGTCGCCCATGCAGGACTCCGCGATGGCGACGGCGAGCCCGCCCTCGGCGCAATCGTGGGCGGAGCGGACCTGGCCCGCACGAATCGACTCGAGGATCGTCCCGATCAATGCCCGTTCGCGGTCAAGGTCGCAGTGCGGCGGGGCCCCGGCAACGAGGCCGTGGATCCAACTCAGATATTCCGAGCCACCGAGCTCGTCGGTGTTCTCGCCCAAGAGGACGATGGCGTCCCCTGGCGTGGTGAAGGTCATCCGCGTGGCGTGGGCGGCGTCGTCGAGCACGCCGACCATCCCGATCGTCGGGGTGGGGTAGACCGCCCCCTGCGGATTCTCATTGTAGAGGGAGACGTTCCCGCCAGTCACCGGGGTCTCGAGCGCGCGACAGGCGTCTCCCATCCCGTAGACCGCCTCACGGAACTGGAAGAAGACCTCGGGCTTCTTGGGATTCCCGAAATTGAGGCAGTTGGTGATCGCGCGCGGGGTCGCGCCGGTGCAGGCCACGTTCCGCGCCGCCTCCGCCACCGCGATCCGGCCGCCGACCCGAGGGTCGAGGTAGACGTACCGGCCATTGCAGTCGGTCTTCACCGCGATCGCCTTGGTGGTGCCTCGGATCCGGATGACGGCGGCATCCCCGGCGCCAGGCCCGCTCACCGTCCCCGTGCGCACGGTGGAATCGTACTGCCGATGGATCCAGTGCTTGCTCGCGATCGTGGGCGATTGGAGGAGTCGCTCGAGCGTCCAGATCGGGTCCGTCTCCTCCGCCTTCGGAGGGGTCGCGGCGACGTCCCGTGTGCGTCGGGCGATCGCCTCCTCACTCTCGCGCGCCTCCGGATGATACTGTGGGCAGTCGGTGACGAGGCGCGTGCCGGGGAACTCCGCGACGATCCGATCCCCCTCGGTCACGCGATACACCGGCTCCGCGATCACCTCGCCGATCACCTCGGCGACGAGATCCCACTTGGCGAGGATCGCCTGCACCTCCGCCTCATGGCCGCGTTTCGCGACGACGAGCATCCGCTCCTGCGATTCACTGAGGAGGATCTCGTACGGGGTCATCCCCGTCTCGCGGACCGGGACCTTGGTGGTATCGATGGTGACCCCGACGTCCCCGCGTTCCGCCATCTCGGCGCTGCTGGAGGTGAGCCCCGCCGCCCCCATGTCCTGGATCGCGACGATGTGGCCACTCCGGATCAGTTCGAGCGAGGCCTCGAGCAGCAACTTCTCGGTGAAGGGGTCGCCGACCTGGACGCGCGGGCGCTTGGCCTCATTCTCCGCCGAGAGGTCCTCCGAGGCGAAGGAGGCGCCATGGATCCCATCGCGCCCCGTCCGCGCGCCCACCGCGATGATCGAGTTGCCGACCCCCTCGGCCTTCGCGCGGATCAGTTCCTCCTCTCGAAGGAGCCCGACGCACATCGCGTTCACGAGGGGATTCCCTTCGTAGGCGGGATCGAACATCACGTCGCCGGCCACGGTGGGGATGCCGACACAGTTCCCGTAATCACCGATCCCCTTCACGACGCCGGCCACGAGATACCGCACGCGCGGCGTCTCGAGGGAGCCGAAGCGAAGGGAGTTGAGCATCGCGATCGGACGCGCGCCCATGGTGAAGACATCGCGCAGGATCCCCCCCACGCCGGTGGCGGCGCCTTGGTAGGGCTCGACCGCCGACGGATGGTTATGCGACTCGATCTTGAACGCGATGGCGAGGCCGTCGCCGATGGAGATGACCCCGGCGTTCTCCCCGGGGCCCTGCAGGACCCAGGGGGCCTGGGTCGGGAGGGTCTTCAGGACGGGGCGCGAGTGCTTGTAGGAGCAGTGCTCGCTCCAGAGCGCGCTGATGATCCCCAACTCGGTGAAGGTGGGGGTGCGCTCGAGCATCCGCTCCAGACGGCCATACTCATCCATCGTGAGGCCATGTTCGGCGACGAGGGCCGGTGTGATCGTCGGATCACCGGGGCGGGGACGGGCACCGGACGAAGCCGAGGACGGGGTGCGCTGGGCGGTCATGAAGGGGAAGGCAGAGAGGATCAGGCCTTGGTGAGGGCCAGCAAGGAGCGGAAGAGGACGAGGCCGTCGGTAGAGCCGAGGAGGGAGTCGAGCGCACGCTCCGGGTGTGGCATGAGGCCGACGACGGTGCCGGAGGCATTGCAGACCCCCGCGATATTCCGGAGCGAGCCGTTCGGATTCGCGGCCGCCGTGGGGTGGCCCGTGGCATCCACGTAGCGGAAGACGACGTGCCCCTCCCCCTCGAGGCGATCGAGGGTCGCCTCGTCCGCGGTATAGCGCCCATCCCCGTGGGCGATCGGCATCGTCAGGCAGGCGCCGATCGACGCATCGCGGGTGAAGACGGTCGCGGTCGATTCGACGCGGAGCGTGACGGGCATCGATCGGAACTGCAGATGATCGTTGCGGAGCAAGGCCCCCGGGAGGAGGCCGGCCTCACAGGCGATCTGGAACCCGTTGCAGATGCCGATGACCGGGCCGCCACGCTTCGCATGGGCGGCGACCTCCTGCATGATCGGGGCGAATCGGGCGATCGCCCCTGCGCGCAGAGAGTCGCCGTAGCTGAAGCCCCCCGGGAGGATCACGATATCGACGCCCTGCAGGTCGTGGTCCTTATGCCAGAGCGGGACCGCCTCGAGGTGCAGGTGCTCGCGGACGGCGAGGAGGGCATCCTCGTCACAGTTAGAGCCGGGGAAGGTGACGACGCCGACCTTCATGCCAGGGCGATCTCCGCGAGCACGAAGTCCTCGGTGACGGGGTTGGCGAGGAGGCGCTCACACATCTCCCGGACCTTCGCCTGCGCCGCCGCGGTGTCCGCGGCCTCAAGGTCGATCACGAGCAGGCGCCCGACATGCACATCGCGCACCGAGGCGAACCCAAGGGTGTGCAGGGCATCTGTGACGGCCTTCCCCTGCGGGTCCAGCAGGCCATGGCGGGGGACGATCTTGACGCTGACGGTGAAACGGGTCACGGGGTACGATCCTCGGGATGGGACGAGAAGGAGTCCGACGGCCCCGCCGCGACAAGCGGGGAGGGGAGATCGAAGGCGCCACGGAGCAGAGCCATGACGATCCCGAGCACGACGTAGGCGACGCCGACCGGGAAGAAGAAGGCCTGGGGCATCACGAAGAGCGCCACGATAGAGGAGAAGAGGAGCAGGATGCCGAACGTCCCCTCCAGGGTCCGGAAACTGAATCGAGGCCACGCGCGATACGGCACCGAGCTGATCATCAAGAAGCTCAGGGTGAGCATCAGCCAGCGGAGGATCGTCTCCCACGGCCAGCCGGCGAACAGGTCATGATAGAGCGGGGTCTGGCTGAACCAGTAGTAGGTCGCGAGCGTCCCGCCCGCCGCAGGGCTCGGGAGGCCAGTGAAGTAGGCCGCCTTGGTCTCCTCGCCGGCCTCTTCGACATTGAAGCGCGCGAGGCGCATCACCGCGCAGGCCGCAAAGAAGAAGACGAAGAGCCAGTCCCACTTGGTTGTGTTCAACTCGGCGAAATAGATCATCAGCGCCGGTGCGAGCCCGAACGAGATCGCATCGACGAGGGAGTCGAGCTCTTCGCCGAAGGGGGATCCGGAGTTCGTCGCCCGGGCGATGCGGCCGTCGATCGCGTCACAGAAGCCGCCGAGCACGATGCACCACCCAGCGAGCATGTGATCCCCGCGGGAGGCGGAGACGATCGCATAGATCCCGAAGAAGAGGTTCCCGAGGGTGAACCCGTTCGGGAGCATCACCATCGAGGGGCGGGGGAAGCGCCGGCGCGCCATCAGGGGAGCTCCGCCAGGACCGTCACGCCGGCCTGTGGCGTCTCCCCGAGCTTCGCCCGCACGGTGCTCCCCACCGGGACGAAGACATCGACGCGGGAGCCGAAGCGGATCAGCCCCATGCGCTCGCCCTGGGACGCTGTGTCCCCGACCTGCGAATAGGTGACGATCCGGCGGGCGATGAGCCCCGCGATCTGCCGGAAGAGCACCTTGTGCGTCCCGGTCTCGACACCGACCGACATCTGCTCGTTCTCGAGCGAGGCCTTGTCGGCGGCGGCATTGATGAACTTCCCGGGGTTGTAGTGCACGTACGCCACCGTCCCGCTCACCGGATACCGGTTCACGTGGACGTTGAAGACGTTCATGAAGACCGAGATCCGTATCGCGCGGCCGCCGAGGAAGGACGGCTCATCGACCTCGCGGATATCGATCACGCGTCCATCGGCCGGCGAGATGACGAGGGACGCCCCCCGCGGACCGGTGCGCTCCGGATCGCGGAAGAAGTAGGCGACCCAGAGAACGAGGAGCGTCAGGACGAAGGCGAGGAGCCAAAGGGGCCACGACCGGCGGGCGAGGGCGGCGGTGTAGCCGGCGGCGGCGAGCGCCGCCGCGATGAGGATGAAGGGGATCCCTTCGCGGGCGAAGCTCATGGCAGAGTCGGATGGTCGAGAGGAGCGCCGGTGAGGCGCGTGAAGGCGTCGAGGTAGCGCTGGCTCGTCGCCGCGATGACCTCGGGGGGGAGGGGAGGGGGCGGAGCGTGGCCATCCCACCGGCCGGCGCGACGCTCACCATCGAGCCAATCACGTAACGGCTGTTTGTCGAAGCTCGGCTGCGGGCCACCGGGGGCGTACTGGTCCGCGGGCCAGAAGCGCGAGCTGTCAGGGGTCAGCACCTCGTCGATCAGGAGGACCGTCCCGTCCGCGGTGGCCCCGAACTCGAACTTGGTGTCCGCGATGATGATCCCGCGGGTGGCCGCGAGGGCCCGCCCTCGGGTATAGACCAGACGGGCGAACCGCTCGAGCGTCGCGGCGGCCGCGTCACCGAGCACCGCACGCATCTGCGCGATGGTGATGTTCTCGTCGTGCCCCGATTCGGCCTTGGTCGCCGGACTGAAGATCGGCGGGTCGAAGCGGTCACTCTCGCGCAGCCCAGTCGGGAGCGCTTCGCCCGCCAGCGTCCCATGCGTGTGGTACTCCTTCCAGGCCGAGCCCGCGAGATAGCCGCGCACCACGCATTCCACCGGAAAGACCGTCGTGCGACGGCAGAGCATCGAGCGCCCAGCCAGCACCTCCCGATGCGGGGCGAGGGCGGGGATGGCCGCGATGATCTCCGCGACGTCGCTGGAGAGCAGGTGATGCGCGATCTCCCCCTCGAACTGCCGGAGCCACCACGTCGTGAGTTGGGTCAGCACCGCGCCTTTGTACGGGACCAGCTCCCGCATTACCACGTCGAAGGCGCTCACCCGATCACTGGTCACGAGCAGGACCCGCTCGGCATCGACGAGGTAGACGTCCCGGACCTTCCCGCGGCGGAGCAACGGGAGCGGGAGCTGCGTCTCGCCGACGAGGACCGGGGTCATACGCGTACCGCCTCCGTGGCGGGACCCGCCTCGCCGGCGGCGACGAGGATCGGGTCGATGACCTCGCGGAGGAAGTCATCGACCTGCGCGGCCGCCCGCCCGATGAAGCGCGAGGGTTCGAGCGTGGTGCGCATCGCGTCCACCGAGACCGGGAAGGCGGGATCGGCGGCCAGGCGGTCGAGGAGGTCGTTCGAGCTCCCCTCGTCCTTCATCGCCCGGGCCGCCGCGATCGAGTGCCGGCGGATCACCTCGTGTGCCTTCTGACGGTCGCCCCCCGCCTTCACCGCCTGTACGATCAACGACTCCGTCGCCATGAAGGGCAGCTCCTCGGCGATCCGCGCGGCGATCCGGGCCGGGTGCACCTCGAGCCCGCTCGTGACGTTCTCCATGAGGATGAGGATCGCGTCGGTGGCGAGGAAGGCTTCGGGGATGGTGAGCCGTCGGATGGCGGAGTCGTCGAGGGTTCGTTCGAAGTACTGGACCTGATGGGTCTGGTTCGCCGTCCCCGCGACCGATTGCACGAACCGCGCGAGGGAATTGATCCGCTCCGACCGCATCGGATTCCGCTTGTACGCCATCGCGCTCGAGCCGATCTGTTCCGTTCCGAAGGGCTCCTCGATCTCCCCGAACGCCTGGAGCATCCGCAGATCGCTCGCGAACTTCGCCGCGCTCGTGGCGATCCCTGCGAGGAGGTCGAGGATGTGCGCGTCGAGTTTGCGCGAGTAGGTCTGCCCGCTCACGGGGATCGAGTGGGCGACCCCCATCCGATGACAGACGGCGGTATCGAGTGCCCGGACCTTGGCGTGATCGCCACCCAACAGCTCGAGGAAGCTTGCCTGCGTCCCCGTCGTCCCCTTGACCCCCCGCAGCGGCAGGGTCGCCAGGCGATGCTCCACATCGGCGAGGTCGAGCACGAGGTCCTGCATCCACAGCGTCGCGCGCTTGCCCACCGTCGTCAGTTGCGCCGACTGCAAGTGGGTGTACCCAAGGGTCGGGAGGTCGCGCCAGGTGCGCGCGAAGGCTTCGAGCGCGCGGAGGACGGCGATCACCCGCCCGCGGAGGAGCTCTAATCCGCGGCGCATCTGGATCAGGTCGCCGTTGTCGGTGACGAAGCAACTCGTCGCGCCCAGGTGGATCACACCGCGCGCCGCCGGGGCCACATCCCCGAAGGCGTGGACATGCGCCATCACATCGTGTCGGAAGCGACGCTCGTACTCGGCGACGGCCGCGAAGTCGATATCGTCGAGGTGGGCGCGCATCTGGGTGATCGCCTCCTCGGGGATCGCGACCCCGAGCTCGCGCTCCGATTCGGCGAGGGCGAGCCAGAGCCGACGCCAGAGCCCATGGCGGGTCTGCGGACTGAAGAGCGTCAGCATCGCCTGCGAGGCGTAGCGCTCGGCCAGCGGGGAGCGATAGGAGTCGTGACTCATCGGATACGGAAGTCGGTGGAGTAGACCATCCCGGCACGCTCGACGAACATCCGCACCGGTCCGCCGCCGCCGGCGCCCTCGAGGAGGCGCGCCGCCTGCGGCGCATCGGCGACGGGGGTGCGGTTGATTTGGACGATGACATCGCCGGCGCGGAGGCCGAGGGCCTGGGCGACGCGATCGGAGACCTGTACCACGACCGCCCCCTGCGCGGAGCGGATCCCCCGCTCGACGCGGATCGCCGGGGTGAGGGAGATCAGCTGGAGCTCACGGAGCACCGCCACGCGCTCGGCACTCGCGTCGGGGAGATCCTTCACCGCGACGGTGACGCGCCGCTCGCGATTGTCACGGCGCACCAGGAGCGTGGCATTCTCGCCGACGCGGAGGTCGAGCAGCTCCGCCTCCCAGTCGTAGGCGTTCCGCACGACGCGATCGCGGCTCCGCGTGATGATGTCGCCGGGGCGGAGTCCGGCGGCCTCGGCTGGACTCCCGGGCACGATCCGTTCGATCGTCGCGCCGGCGTTCAGCGTGCCGCGGGCCGCCGTCGCCTGCGTCTGCTCGACCTTCACCCCGATCCAGGGGCGCCGCACACTCCCGTGCGCGAGCAGATCCTCCGCCACACGGCGCGCGCGATCGATCGGGATCGCGAAGCCGAGGCCGATCGACCCACCGGACGGGCTATAGATGGAGCTGTTCACCCCGACGACCTCGCCGGACGCCGAGACCAAGGGGCCGCCGGAGTTCCCGGGATTGATCGAGGCGTCGGTCTGGATCATGTCGACATAGACCCCTGGACCATCCCCGCGACCGGTGAGATTGCGGCCCACCCCGCTCACCACCCCGACGGTGACGGATGGCTCGGAGTTGCCGAGGAGGAACCCGTAGGGATTCCCGATGGCGACGACCCATTCCCCGATCAGGAGATCGCGCGAGGTGCCGAGCGGGGCGACGGGGAGGTCTGTGGCGTCGATGCGGAGGACCGCGAGGTCGTTCAGCTCGTCGGCACCGACGAGGGTCGCGGGATATGTCGTGCCATCGCGGAGGGCGACGTTGATGCGGCTCGCCCCCGCGACCACATGCGCGTTGGTCACGATCACGCCAGTCGCCTGCACGATGAAGCCGGAGCCGATCCCTGCGGCGACCTGCTCGCCGGAGCGCGTGCCGAAGAAGAGGTCGTAGGGGGTCGCGGCGGTCCGCTCGACCCGTTCCGTCTGCACGGTGACGACGGCGGGGGAGACCTGTGCCACGGCGGTGGTGATCGCGGTGCGTCGGCTCGCGGCGACCGTGGCGGTGAGGCTGTCGGCCACCCCAGGGGCCACCCGTGAGGCCGGACGTTGCGCGATCGACGGCGATGGGGTCGCGCCATCGCAGGCCGCGAGGAGCGCGAAGAGCAGGGGCTGCCCGCGACGCCAGAGCGCCCGATGGGTCATCGCGCGCGCCGTGGGCGGGCCCGACGGGCGACATCGACCAGGAAACGGTCGACGGCGCGGTCGGTGAGGGGATGGTTGAGCAGGCCGCGCAGCGTGTCCGGGGTGACGACCGCCCCATCGGCGCCCGCGGCGCCCATCGCGCTGAGGCGGAGCGCGGTGGTCGGACCGGCGGCGACGAGGTCGCACTCGAGCGCGGCACGGTCGAGCATCGTGCGGAGTGGGACGAGGACCGACTCGCCCGGCTGGTCGATCGCGTCGAGCGCGTCGACGGGGACCACCACATGGGCCGCGCCCGCCTTGGCCGCGAGGAGTCCTTGCGCGGCCGAATGCACGAAGGTCGCGGCGCAGCGGATCCCGTCCCGGCTCAAGCGACGGAAGGCCGGGAGCGCGTCCTCGACGAAGGGGATGGCGACGATGACCTGCTCCGACACGCGGCGCAGGGCGCGCGCCCCGCGGATCAGCTCGGTCGGGGTCAGCGACCCGACGCTCGCGAAGATCGGGACCGGGGCGAGGGCGGCAAGCTCCGTGAGGATCTCGAGGGGGTCGGCCTGCGGGACCTCCTCGGCGAGCACCCCCGGCGTCGCGACGACGCCGTCGATCAGGCCACACTGCAGGGCCCAGCGGATCTGGTCGGGATCGACGGTGGCGAGGTAGAGGCGCATCAGGCCGGGAGGTACAGGTCGGCGGGGTAGGCGACTTCCTCGAGCGAGAGCCCGGTGGGAGCCGCCGGCGGGGCGACCTCGTCGTTGGTCTCGGCGACGAGCAGGGCGCGGAAGGCCTCCCGTGTCCGCTTCCCGCTGGCCGTCTCGAGCATCGTGCCGACGAGGAAGCGCACCATGTGGTGCAGGAAGCGATTCGCCTGGATCTCGAAGACGAGGTCGCCGGGCTCATCGGGCGCGGCATCGATCCACCGCGCGAGCGTCACGGTGCAGCGGTGGTCATCCTCGGCGGGGGCGGTCCCGCGGACGGCGAAGCCGCGGAAGACGTGGGTGCCGAGGAGCTGGGCGGCACACCAGTCGAGCGTCGCGCGGTCGAGCGGAGCCCCCTCGTATGGGGTCGCCCAGCGCCGACGGAACGGGGAGCCCGCCTCCGGACTCGTGCCGAGGCGGTAGCGGTAGCGCCGGGCCACGGCGCTGAATCGGGCATGGAAGTCGGGTCGCATCGCGTGGGCGGACGCCACCCAGAGGTCGCCGGGGAGCTGCTGGTTCATGACCCGCCGAAGGCGCTGAGGCTCCCAATGCGCCGCGACCGCGATGCTGGCGGCCTGGCCGCGGGCATGGACGCCGGCGTCGGTCCGTCCCGCGCCAGTGACGCGGATCGGGGCGCCATGCAGGCGTCCCAGCGTCTCCTCGAGAACGCCTTGCACCGTGCGGAGGCCGGGTTGGAGTTGCCACCCGGCGAATGCGGTCCCGTCATAGTGAAGGACCAGTTGCACGCAGCGCTCCGCCATCCGGGGAAAGATACCCGGGGCGGGGGGGGCACTTCAAGGAAAATCCCTCGTCGCGAGGGGGCCGCGACGAGGGATGTCGGTCGGGCGCGATCGACCGCCCCGGGGTGATCCGACGGGGGCCCTTAGTAGCGCCGAAGCACCCCGACGACGATCCCCTGCACGCGCACCTGACTCTCCTGCACGTAGATGGGCGCCATGGTGGCATTGGCCGGCTGGAGACGGACGCGCCCATCCCGCTCGCGGTAGTAGCGCTTGACCGTCGCGCCCGACTCCTCGACCATCGCGATGACCATCTCGCCATTGTCGGCGGCGGGGCGGTCGTGCACGACCACCATGTCCCCGTCGGCGATCTGGTCCTCGATCATCGAGTTACCGCGGACCTTGAGGACATAGTGTCCGCCCGGGCGACGCACGAAATCCTCGGGGACGGCGATCGTCTCGGTCGCCTCGAACGCCTCGATCGGGAGGCCGGCAGCGACCGCGCCGAGGACGGGGAGTTCGACGGAGCGGGGGAAGATCTCCGAGGGGAGGATCTCGATCGCGCGGCTCTCGTTGTAGCTGCGCTTGATGTAGCCCTTCCGCTCGAGGTTGGTGAGGTGCTCATGCACCGTCGCGAGCGAGGTATAGCCGAAGCGCTCGGCGATCTCCTCGAAGCTCGGGGCATAGCCATGTGCCTCCCCGTACTGCGTGAGGAAGTCCAGGATCTCGCGTTGCTTCTTGGTCAGCGGCATGGGTCCGGTCCGTCGGAAGGGTGGTCGGTCGTCGCGCCTACGAAACACAGGACGCCCGAAGATGTCCCGAAGTAACGGTATCCGAACAAATGGCGAAGCGCAACCGACGCCCTCCGCCGCACCGTGGCATTTACCCTTGGTCCCGATGCATCGTCCTCCGGTGTCGGTTCATTCCCTCCACCTCGTGCACGCGTTGACGCCCCATGCCTCGGGATCCACGTCCGTGACCCCCTCGTCTCCGTCATCCCTTGGGGACCTCCCCGCCTGGGCGCAGGTCGGTGAGCGACGCCAGGCCCATATCGTGCGTGTCGTCGCCCTGTTGGATCGCTGGGCGCACGACCTCCACCTCGGCCCGGCCGAGGCCGCGGCGTGGCACGATGTCGGGGTCTTGCATGACGCGTTGCGGGATGCGCCGGCGGATGAACTGCGACGACTCGCGGGACCGGTCGATCTCCCCCTCGAGGTGCTGCATGGGCCGGCCGCCGCGAATCTGCTTATCGCCCGGGGTGAGACACGACAGGAGGTGCTCGACGCGGTGCGCTGGCACACGGTCGGGTATGCGGGATGGGGGCGGGCTGGGCGCGCCCTCTATATGGCGGACTTCCTGGAGCCTGGACGCCCCTTCCTCACGGCCGATCGGGCCTTCTTGGCGGAGCATCTCGCCCACGACTTCGATGGCGTCTTCCGCCAGGTGGTTCGGATGCGACTCGAGTGGACGTTGCGCGAGGGGAAGGCCCTCTTTCCGGAAGCGGTCGCGCTGTGGAACGCGGTCCGATGATCCCGCGTCGCTGGCGGGGGTGGCTCGTCCTGGCGGTCCTCGTCATCGGGACCGGCCTCGCTCTCTCGTCAGGCGCGTCGGACGAGACGGAGGGGCGTGGGGCGCCGGTCGGCGCGACCGAGACGATCGCTCGGGTGGTCCCGGAATCCCTTCGGATCCGGGTAGAGGTCCTCAATGGGGCCGGGACGCGCGGGTTGGCGCGGCGTGCGACGCGGGCGATGCGCGCCGCCGGGTTTGACGTCGTCGCGTCGGGGAATGCGCCCGAGCGGACCGACAGCTCGATCGTGCTGGTCCGCAGTGGTCAGGCCGCCTGGGGCGAACTCGCGGCGCAGGCCCTCAACGGGGCGCGCGTCGAGCGGCGCCCCGATACCTCACGCTACCTGGATCTCACGATCATCATCGGGACCCGTTGGCGGCCGCCGCCGGAGGCGTTCGACCCGTAGCTGGCCGCAGGCCGCGGCGATGTCCTTCCCGCGGCTCTTCCGGATCGCCACCTCCACCCCATGGCCCCGGATGCGCCGGGCGAACCGCGCGATCTCCTCCGGCGGCGTGGGGGTGAAGCCCATCGCCCCGCCCGGGTGCAACGGGATCAGGTTGACGAAGGCCCCGCAGGCCCGCGCGAGTCCGGCGAGTTGATCCGCGTGGTCCGGACGATCGTTCACCCCGCCGAGCATCACGTATTCGAAGGTCACGCGGCGGTCGAACGCCGCCGCCGCATCGATCACCTCGGCGAGCGGGTACTTGGTGTTCACCGGCATGAGCGTCTGTCGGAGCGCATCGGTCGGCGCATGGATCGAGAGCGCGAGTCGGAACTGCTCCTTGCGGCGGCCGAGCGCCTCGATCCCCGGGAGGATGCCGACGGTGGAAACCGTGATATGGCGGGCGCCGATGCCGAACCCCTTCGGATCGTTCAGCACGGAGAGCACGGTATCGACCGCCGACCAGTTCATCAGCGGCTCACCCATCCCCATGAAGACGATGTTCGTCGCGCGGACCGGGGGGGCGAGCAGGGCGAGCTCGCGGACCTGACCGGCGATCTCATGCACCGCGAGGTTCCGAGCGAATCCCATGGCGCCGGTCGCGCAGAAGGCGCACTGCAGCGGACACCCTGCCTGGGAGGAGATGCAGAAGGTCATCCGGTCCTCGTCCGGGATCGCGACCGTCTCGATCGCCTGCCCATCGGTGAGCCGGAAGAGGAACTTGCGGGTCCCGTCGGTGGAACGCTGTTCTGTCTCGAGGCGGAGGCGGGGGAGGGTGAAGTGTGCCGCGAGCCGCTCCCGGAACGCCTTCGGCAGGTCGGTCATCTCCTCGAAGCTCGCGACCGGCTTCTGCCAGAGGTGAGGGACCACCTGGCTCCCGCGGTAGGCGGCCTCCCCCTGCGTCACGGCGAATTCCCGGAGGAGGCGCTCCGCCTCGGCCGGGACGAGATCCAACAGATTCTGCATCCCGAAGCCTACCGGCTCCCGTCGGGGTGGTCAATGCGGATCGCCTACCACCAAGTCGCTGCGGGAACTAGATTTACCCCTCTTCATGTCATTGGTCGGACCTCCTGTCGCCCTCCGCGAACGGCCGTCGAGATTCTGGCCGGCGCTGCTCTGGGCCGCCCTCATCCTCGTGGGGACGTCCTGGCCCAACATCTCCGTCGGCCCTGACATCGGTGGGCTCGATAAGGTCGTGCACTTCAGCATGTACGGCGGCTTCGCCTACCTCCTCCTTCGGGCGAGCCGATATCGCGCCTCGTGGGGCCGCGTCGCGATCGTCCTCGGCTGCGTCGCCGTCTTCGGATGCCTCGACGAGCTGCACCAGGCCTACATCCCGGGGCGTTCGGCGAGCGTCGCCGATTGGATCGCGGATCTCCTGGGAGGCACCACGGGCGCCCTCGTCTCGCGGGTCCGCGCGCACCCCCGTCCCTCTCTCTCCTCTCTCCCGTCGTGACCACTCCCACAGCTGCGGCGCTCGCCACCACCCTGCGGACCCACCTCGCCGGCACCTTGCGGCCCTCAGATGTCGGGGCCTCGGTCGTGCTCGGCGGCTGGGTCCACCGCTCGCGTGACCTCGGCGGACAGGTCTTCCTCGATCTGCGGGATCGGGGCGGGGTGGTGCAGTGCTCGTTCAACCCCCACTGGACGGCGGCGGAGACGATCGCGGCGGCGGCGGCGATCGGGATCGAGAGCGTGGTGATGATCGAAGGGACGGTCGCCCCGCGCCCGGCGGAGATGCTCAACCCCGAGATGGCGACGGGGGCGATCGAGGTGCGCGCAACGGCGATCCGGGTGGTCGGTCCGGCGGTGACGCCGGCGCTCCCCGTGGCGCCGATCAAGGACGGGAAGCTCCCGGCCGAGGAGCTCAGGCTCCGGCACCGCATCCTCGACCTCCGGCGCGAGGAGCTCCAGCACGCGCTGGTGCTCCGGCATCGCCTGATGCAGACGACGCGTCAGTACCTGAGCGCCCAGGGCTATCTCGAGCTCGAGACGCCGATCCTCACCAAGCCGACGCCAGAGGGGGCGCGCGACTTCCTCGTCCCGAGTCGGATGCACGTGGGGGAGTTCTACGCGCTCCCGCAATCGCCACAGATCTACAAGCAGCTCTTCATGTGTGCCGGGTTCGACCGCTACTTCCAGATCGCCCGCTGCTTCCGCGACGAGGACCTGCGCGCCGATCGCCAGCTCGAGTTCACGCAGATCGACATCGAGGCCTCGTTCATCGGGCGTGAGGACATCATCACCCTCGCCGAAGGCTTGATCGCGGCCGTGTGGGCCGAGGCAGGGATCGCGGTGGAGACCCCCTTCCCGCGGATGAGTTACGCCGACGCCATGGAGCGGTACGGGTGCGATCGCCCAGACCTGCGGTACGGGCTCGAGATCGAGGATCTCACCGCGTTCTTCGCGCAGAGCGAGTCGGGGATCATCCAGTCGGCGCTGCAGGCCGGTGGTCGTGTGCGTGGGTTCCGCGTGCCCGGGGGCGCCGCCTGGAGCCGCAAGCAAGTCGATGAACTCGAAGCGATCGCGAAGGGCGCCGGCGTCGGCGGGCTGATCCGACTCAAGGGGACGGGGAGCGCGCTCGAGGGGCCGCTTGCGAAGTTCCTCGCCTCGGATGCACAGGCCGCGTTGGCGCTCCGCGAGGGGGAACTCCTCGTAGCCGTCGCGGCGCCCGATCGGGTCGCGAATCCCGCTCTCGATCGCGTGCGGCAGGAGTGTGCGGCGCGGCTCGGGCTCGCCGATCCCCAGGCGCGACGCTTCCTCTGGGTCCTCGACTTCCCGATGTTCGACCAGGATCCGGAGACGGGGGCGCTCGCGGCGGTGCATCACCCGTTCACGGCGCCGAACGCCGAGGACATGCAGGCGCGACCCGATGCGCCGGCGACGTGGCGCGCCCTCGCGTATGACTGCGTCCTCAACGGGACCGAACTCGGCGGCGGGAGCATCCGCACGAGCGATCCCGCGGTCCAGGCGCGGATGTTCGCGCTGCTTGGCATCGGGGACGCGGCGGAACAGGAGCGCCGCTTCGGCTTCCTGTTGGAGGGGCTCCGGGCCGGGGCGCCACCGCACGGCGGGATCGCCTTTGGGTTTGATCGGATCGCGATGCTCCTGGCGGGAGCGAGCTCGCTGCGTGATGTGATCGCCTTCCCCAAGACGACGGCGGCACGCGCGCTGTTCGAGGGGGCGCCGAGCGTGGTGCCGACGGACGATCTCGCGGAGTTGCATATCCGCCCGGTGGACGCATGACCGACGGGACCTCGACCGGCGACACCCAGACGATCCGGCTCTCCACCGAGGGGGCCGATCTCCTCCTCCTCGCGGGGGCGGGGGACGCCAATCTCTCGGAGCTACAGAAGCTCTTCCCGGTGCGGGTCACCTTACGGGGTGATGCGATGACCGTGGTCGGTCCGGCGGAGGTGGTGGAGAAGGCGAGCGGGGTGGCGACGCGGATGATCGACCAGGCACGGCAGGGGCAGCCCCTCGATCCCGACGATGTGCTGCGCTTCTCACTCGAGGGGGCGCCGCGTGAGAGCGGCACGCCCGGACGCATCGTGCTCCCCGGGGTGCGCAAGATCATCCAGCCCAAGACGCAGGGGCAGGGTGAGTACATGGAGAAGTTGCTCGAGCACGAGATCGTGATCGGGATCGGGCCGGCGGGGACGGGGAAGACCTATCTCGCGGTGGCGGCGGCGGTCGACGCCCTCGCCCGGAAGCGGGTGCGACGCATCGTGCTCGCGCGACCGGCGGTCGAAGCGGGGGAGTCGCTCGGCTTCCTCCCCGGGGACATGCAGGCGAAGGTCGATCCCTATCTGCGGCCGTTGTATGATGCGCTCGACGATCTCATGCCACCGGAGCGGGTCGCGCGAGCGCTCGAGACCCGCGTGATCGAGATCGCGCCCTTGGCGTATATGCGCGGGCGGACCCTCGCCGATGCCTTCGTGATCCTCGACGAGGCGCAGAACGCCACCAATGCGCAGATGAAGATGTTCTTGACGCGACTGGGCGTGAACTCCCGCGCGGTGATCACCGGGGACAAGACCCAGGTGGACCTCCCGAAGCGGGAGGAGAGCGGGTTGCTCCAGGTGGAGCGCATCCTCCAGGGGATCGAGGGGATCGCCTTTCACTACTTCACCGAAGTCGACGTCGTCCGGCATCGGTTGGTGCGCGAGATCGTCTCGGCCTACGCGAAGGACGCGGGGACGTGAGCCGGCCGACGGTCGCGGTGCAATCCGAGGGCGTGCGGGTCGCGCTCGCACGGGCCCGGGTCGCCGCCGTGGTGCAGGGGGTGCTGCGCGCGGAACGGGCCCACTCCGCGCTCCTCTCGGTCACCTTCCTCACCACGCGGCGGATGGCGGCGATGAACCGCCAGCACCTCGGCCATACGGGGCCGACCGATGTGATCTCGTTCGGCTTCCGGGACGCGGCCGGGGCCACGATCGGGGACATCTACATCGCGCCCGAGGTGGCACGCGCGAATGCGCGCGCGTTCGGCCGTCCGGTGCGTGAGGAGCTCGTGCGGTTGGTGGTCCATGGTACGCTCCATGTGCTGGGCTACGACCATCCGGACGGGGAGGCACGCCTCACCTCCCCGATGTGGCGGCGTCAGGAGCGCTACGTGCAGCGGTGGCTCCGCGCATGAGTGTCCTGCTCGTCCTGCTCGCGGGACTCGCCGCCGCGGTCGCCGCGGTAAGCGTCTACGCCGATAGCGCCCTCCTCAGCCTCGACGAGGAGGAGCCTCCGTCCTCGCCGGCGGTGCGTGATCTCCTCGCGCGCCGCGAGTCGGTGCATCGCGCCCTCGCCTTCGGGCGGATCCTCGCCCAGCTCGGCGCGGGGACCGCGACCACCGTGGCGCTGCTGTCGAGTGGCTGGGTGCCGGCGCGCTACCTGATCCCGGTCGTCGTGGTCGCGGGGGTGGCGCTGGTGATGCTGACGGAGGTCGCCGCGCGCGAGGCGGGCGACGCGACCGGGTCGACCGGGCTCGACCGGGTGCACCACCTGGTCGCGGCGATCGAGACGCTCTGTGCCCCCGTGGTCCGGTTCGGCATCTGGGGCGACCGGCTCCTGCATGCGGTGTTGCCGCCGTCGCGGGACGATGCGATCGAGGAACGGGAGGATGCCGTGGAGCGCTTCCGCGAGGTCGTCGCCGCGGAAGCCGAGGCCGGCGGCGGCGATCGCATCCTGGTCCACGGGGTCTTCTCGCTGCGCGACACGCGGGTCGACGCGATCATGGTCCCACGCGTCGATATCATCGGGATCGAACTGACGACCCCATGGTCGGAGGTCGCGGATCGGGTCCGGAGTGCGCGCCATGCGCGCTTGGTGGTGTTCGATGGCTCGCTCGACGAACCGGTCGGGGTGCTCTACGCGAAGGATCTCCTCGCGGCCCTCGTCGACGACGTCGAACCGGCCTCCGGGTGGCGGGCGCTCTACATCCCGCCGACCAAGGGGGTCGAGGCGCAGCTGCGCGAGTTCCGTACCTCGCGGCGGCACATCGCCATCGTGCTTGACGAGTTCGGGGGGACGGCGGGGCTCATCACGCTCGAGGATATCCTCGAGCTGATCATCGGGGACATCCAGGATGAGGGCGACGTCGAGCGGCCCGACATCGAGCGGGGCGCGGGCGGCCGACTCTGGCTCTCCGCTGGCGTCACCCTCGAGGCGCTCTCCGAGCTGCTCGGACAGGATCTCACCCGCGAGGATGTCTCGACGGTCGGCGGACTCGTGATGGAGGTGTTGGGGCGCGTCCCCACCGCAGGCGAATCGCTGATCCTCGCGGACCATCGCGTCGTCATCGAGCGCGTGGTGCGGCGGCGGGTCGAGCGGATCTATCTCGAGCCACTCACCGCGGAGACCGCGGTGGAGGTCGCATGAGCCTCTGGGTCCTCTCCGTCGGCCTCGTGCTCGTCGTCGGGTTGCTCACGGGGGCGGCGACCGCCCTGCGCTCGGTGAGTCGGATCTGGCTCCGGCATTGGGCGGAACAGCGGCTCGCCGGCGCGGCGACCGCGGCGCTCTACCTCGAGCGGCCCCACCAGTTGCTGGTGGCGGCCGGCACCGGGATCGCGGCGACCGTCTTCACCTTAGGGGCGGTGATCGGCCTCGGCGTCGGCGCGGGGGCGTTCAGCGTCTCACGTCGCCTGCTCCTGACGGCGGTCGGGCTCCTCGTCCTCGGGCAGCTCCTCCCGCGGGCGATCGCCAAGCGGTGGCCGGCGGGTACGTTGGCCGTGCTCCTGCCCCCACTGCGCGTGGTGGAGCGGATGGTCGCACCCTGGGCGGTGTTGGCGACGCGTCTGGTCGACCGGCGACTCCCCGTGCCGCGCGTGGAACCCACGCCGCAGGAATCGCTCGAGGATCTGCTGCGGGAGGGGGAGGTCGAGGGGGTCGGCGCCGCGGGGGAGCGCGCCATCATCAGCGGGGTCGTGGAGTTCGGCACCCGGCTGGTGCGCGAAGCGATGACACCACGGGAGGAGATCGTCGGCGTCGAGCACGGAGCGGATGCGGCCCTGGTGGCGCGGGTGGTCGCGCAGTCGAAGTTCAGCCGACTCCCGGTCTACCGGGAGAGCCTCGATCAGATCGAAGGGCTCCTCACGAGTTGGGATGTCATCGCACGACCGGAGGCCCCGCTGTGCCAGTTGCGCCCGGTGGCGATCGCCGCTCCCGATGAGCCCTGCCATGCGGTGATGGCCCGGATGCTGCGCGATCGCCGCCACTTGGCGATCGTGCAGGGGCTCGCCGGGGAGACGGTCGGCCTCGTGACGCTGGAAGATCTCATCGAAGAGGTCGTCGGGGACATCCACGACGAGCATGACGAGCCACAGATGGGGGAGCGATGAGCGGGACGATCGAGCGGGTGCTCGAAGGATTCGCGGCGGGGCAGAAGGCGGCGCTCGCGCGCGCGGTCAGCATCATCGAGGACCAGCGCGAGGGGCATGAGCGTCTGGCGGCCACCCTGCATCCGAAGCTCGGGCGGGCCCGCCGCATCGGGCTCACCGGGCCGCCGGGCGCGGGGAAGAGTACGCTGACGACCCTCCTCGCCGAGGCCTATCTCGCGGCGGGGATGAAGGTGGGCGTAGTCGCCGTCGATCCCACCTCGCCCTTCACGGGCGGGGCACTCCTCGGCGACCGCGTCCGGATGGAGCGGGTCGCGTTGCATCCGAATGTCTTCATCCGCTCCATGGCGACCCGGGGCTCCCTCGGGGGGCTCGCGGCGATGACGCGCGAGGTCTGTGATGTGCTCGATGCCTTCGGGATGGATCGCATCCTCGTGGAGACGGTGGGGGTGGGACAGAGCGAGCTCGATATCGCGCGTCTCGCGGACACGAGCGCGGTGATTCTCGTCCCCGAATCGGGGGATGCGATCCAGACCCTGAAGGCGGGGGTGATGGAGATCGCCGACTGCTTCGTGGTGAACAAGGCGGATCGGCCCGGGGCCGATCGGCTGCGCAACGACATCGAGGTGATGCTGGGGCTGCGGGGGGGCGGTGGTCCCGCACCCGAGGCGCACCATGGGATCGATCTCAAGGCCTTGAACCCGAAGCGGCAGGCGCGCGAGGCCGCCGCCCGCGATGAGGACCGCTGGACTCCGCCCGTCCTCCGGACGATCGGGGCGACCGGGGAGGGGATGCCAGAGTTCCTCGCCTCGCTCGATCGGCACTTCGCCTATCTTGAACGGAGCGGGACCCTGCGGTCGCGTCGGCGTGATCGCCTCCGGGACCGCGTGCGGGATGTGGTGGAACATCGGATCCATCGTCGGCTCTGGCGTGACGAGGGGATCCAGCAGTGGGTGGAGGCGCAGCTTCCCGCGCTCGAGCGCGGCGAGGTGACCCCCTTCAGCGTGGCGGAGGCGCTCCTCGCGCGGAGCGTCGCCGCCGGCACCTTCACGGGAAGCCCGACATGACGACCCCGACCGAACTCGATCCGACCCTGGCGGCGATGCGTGACGAACTCGACCGGCTCCGCGCCGAGGTCGAGGGGTGGCGCGCCCGCTTCGCCACGGGGGAGGTGCGCGATCTTGCCTATTCCAACTCCGCCACCGAGGTCGCCCCGCTCTACACGGCGCTCGATCTCGAAGGCTCCGCCGGGACCGCGTTCGAGGTCCCCGGCCAGTATCCCTTCACCCGTGGGATCCACCCCACCGGATATCGTGGGAAGCTCTGGACCATGCGGCAGTTCGCCGGCTTCGGGTCGGCGAAGGAGACCAACGCGCGGTACAAGTTCCTTTTGAAGGAAGGAACGACCGGCCTTTCTGTGGCCTTCGACTTCCCGACGCTCATGGGGTACGACTCCGACCATCCGCGGTCGGAGGGCGAGGTCGGGAAGTGTGGGGTGGCGATCAGCTCGCTCGCCGACATGGAAGCGCTCTTCGAGGGGATCCCGCTCGGCGAGGTCTCCACCTCGATGACGATCAATGGG
>JBMTXT010000015.1:0-25167 GCA_049453775.1 Gemmatimonadaceae bacterium
GGGAACGCCAGTCGGCGTTCCCCCTCGGTCCTCAGCGATCCGGACCCCAGTGATCAGGGAGGGGTCGGGGAGTTCGGGGTGGCACCGCCCCAGGTGTAGAGGGGCTGCCCGAAGACGCCGAGCTCCTTGGCGGGCACCGGCATCTCGCGCGGGGTCCCGGTCACGAGCCCATCCACACGCCGGCGATAGTAGTACGGCGCCGCACCGAGCCCGAGGAGCTCGATCTCCATCTCATAGCGGAGCTTGGTGCGGAGGCCGGCCTGGCCATCGCCCGCCGCGGCGGCGGCGAGCCCGCCACGTCCGACGCGGGTATTGTTGATCTTGGTCGCGGCGAGGGCGAGGTTGGTGTTCGACTCGATGAGCCCCTCCGCCCAGAGCAGGTCGTTCTGCGCGGCCGAGAAGACCGGCACCGTACCGTACCCGTAGTAGATGCCCGCCGGAGACTGGACGCCGGTGGCATCGTAGCGGATATGCCCGATGTTCGACTGATGGTATGAGCCACGCGCCATGTTGAAGATCGCCTGCGAGGAGTACGCGAAGTCGGTCCCACCGTTCGCGGTCTTCGGCACGTTCCCGAAGCCGGCGATCATCGATGCCGTCCCGAACGAGCCATCCCCGAGTCGCTTATCCTGCGAGTTCGGCTGGGGGTTCCCCCCAGCGGGCCACGGGTTGCGCTGCGTGTCGTCCAGCATGTTGGCCACCCGGGTGTGCAACCGCCCGGTATCGAGCGAATTGAACCAAACCAAGACTTCCGGGCACCAGGCCGAGCAGCCATCGCCCTCGAACTGGAAGTTGAACGGCGTGGTCGAGGAGATCCCCTTGGAAGCATAGCTCACGACCCTGGTCCAATCGACCGACGCGTTCTCCGCCCCGGTGCGCGGCCAATTGGCGAGCAGATACGCCGCCATCGTGTTGGCGACCTGAGCGATCTGCGTGCTGGTGTACCCATGCCCGTTAAGCCACGCCGGCGGGGTGGTAAAGCTGTTCGCGGTCGCGAGGGTGATGGCGTCGTCGAACTTCTGGAGCGCCGCATCCCGCAACTCCTTCCGGTTCGAGTAATCGAGGCTCGCGAGGTCGGTCTCCTCGTCGATGATGTACCCCTTGTCGTAGTTCATCGCGATGCCGGAGAGGGCGGCGCCCTGCATGAGGAGCGCGATCGCCTCGGCCCGCTTGGTGTCCGACATCGTGTTGATGACGAGCCCGTTCTTGCGAATCGCCTTCAGCACGTTCGTCGCGAGCGAGAGAGAGCTGTAGTAGCCCTCCCAGTACTGTTCGATGCTCGTCCGACCCGCCGCCGCCGGATCGTTCTGCCAGGAGCGACTGTTCCGCGTCCCGTCGGCGTCGAGGCTCGAGTAGAAGTTCATGTTGAAGTTGTTCCACGAGGCGCTATAAGACTGCGCCATCGTGACGAGGGGCGACACGGCATTGTTCCCCTCGTAGGCATTGATGAACTGCCGAACTGAGCCAGCGGCCACCGCCTCGATGGCGGCTGGGTCCGCGAGGGCGCGCGAGGCGTCCGGCGCGTTCGGATTGGTGATATCCAGCGACTTGCACCCCGTCACCGTCAGCACGGCGACCAGGCCCAGGCCACGGAAGGTCGTCATTCGCATCGTCGATCTCCTCGTAAGGGCGCGGCTCAGAAGCCGAGCTCAAGCATGAAGGTGAAGGTACGGAACTGCGGATAGGTGAAGTAGTCCACACGGTACACGAAGGGGTTGCCGCCGAGGCCCGAGGTCCCGGTGACATCCGGATCGTACCCAGAGTAGTTGGTCGAGGTCCAGAGGTTACGGCCGACGATGCCGAGGCGCGCATTCTCGAACCCGAGGAAGCTGACCGGTTTCACCAACGCCTTCGGGAGCTGGTAGTTCACCGCGAGCTCGCGGAGGCGGATGTACGAGCCCTCCTCCACGAAGAAGTCATTCGCGTCGAAGTTGTTGTAGAAGGCCTGGTAGTAGGCGACCGGCTTCTTCTCCGCCTCGACCTTCCCGCGCTGGTCATAGAGCGGATCACGCTGCTCGTTGAACGGCCACTGGCGCGTGTAGTTGTAGATGTCGCCACCTTGCACCGAGGTGATGAGGGCGCTGATGCTCAGCCCGCCCATCTGGAACGTGGTGTTGAGGGCGAGGTTGAGGTCGGGGTTCACATCCCCGATCTGGAAAATCGCCGTCCCGTCCTCGGCATAGCGGCGGAGCGGCCTCTCATTGATCGTGCGCCAGTCAGAGGCCTTCACATAGAAGCCCTCCTCGTTGAGCTTGTAGTCTGCCGCGGCGCCGGCGAGATTGCCCGACGCCAGCGAGGCCGCGAGCTCATCCGCCGTGCGGATCCAGCTATACCCGTAGATCACGCCGAACGGCTCGTTCGGGGCCACGCGGAAGAGCTGCGTGTTGCCATCGGGGCCCGCGAGGAAGGGGGCCACGTTGAGCTCGGTGATCTTCTGCCGCGTGCGATCCGCGGTCAGGTTGACGCGCCAGAACATGTCGCCACGGGAGAGGAGGACGGCCCCGAGGGCGGCCTCATGCGTATTCCCCGTGAGGGTGCCGGCGTTGGTCCAGGTGTTCCGGTACCCCGTCGCCGCCGAGACCGGGGCGAGGAGGATCTGGTCGCTGGTGATCTTGTCCGAGTAGCTGTACTCGAAGGTGAAGTTCTGGAGGAAGGTCAGGTTGAACCCGACCTCCGTCTCCTTCGAGAAGGCCGGCCGGAGTTCCTTGTTACCAAGGGTCACCGGGGTCGGGCTCCCCCCGACGAGCGAGAAGATCTCATACTGGGCGTCGAAGCCCGGGCGGAGCCCCGCCGTGCCGTACGAGGCGCGGAGCTTGAGCTCGTCCACCCCAGGGAGCTTGAAGTCCTCCGAGAGACGGTACGCACCCGAGACGCGGTTGTAGATCTGCCTCCGCTGGTTCGCCCCGAAGAGCGACGACTCGTCCTGACGCACCAAGGCGTCGAAGATGTAACGATCCTTGATGTCGAAGGTCGTGATCGCGAAGAGGTTGTTCGCACGGATAGACACCGAGCGCGACCCTGGGAAGATGTCGAGCCCCTGATTGGCCGCGCTGAACTCCGGCACCCGCGGGACCGTCAGGCCGACCGCGTAGACATTGACGTTGTTGACCGACTGGTCCTCGAACACCCACGCGAGCTTGGTGGTGTTGGTGAACCACGAGAAGTTCTTCTGCGCCGTGAGGGTCGCCCCCACGTTACTGGTGCGCGAGAGGGTCGAGCTCTGGAAGATGTTCCCATCATCCACCGCGCCGGCCGAGTTCATGAACCCGGTGGGGTTGAACGACTTGTACATCTCCCCCGACTGCTCGTAGTTGACGTTCCCCTCGGCCGTCAGCCAGCTGAACGGCTTGTAGGTGAGGCGGAAGGTCCCGTTGAAGCGGTCACGGTCGCGGTTGATATCGGTGTTGTTGAGCCCATACAGCGGGTTGACCACGTTGCCCGAGAGGGGCGGCTGGCGCACGACGGCATTGAACGGCGAGCCGTCCGTGTTCGGGGCGAGCAGGTCGATGTTCGGCTCGAGGAAGCGGAGCCCGAAGAAGATCCCCGTGTTCTCCCCTTCATCTGAGCTGGACCGACCGTAGAAGGCGCCCGCCGAGAAGGTGAGCTCGTCGGTGATCGCCTGATCGAGGTTGATGCGGAAGTTCTGGCGATTGAAGCCATTGAGCAGGCCGAGCACGCCCGTCTCGCGGGAGTTGTGGAACGAGACGTTGAAGTTGGTGCTCCCGCGCCGCTGACCAACCGACGCGTAGTTGGTCATGAACTGCCCGGGACGGAAGACCTGCCCGAGCTGATCGTAGACGACCGGGTACGGATTGTCGGCGATGCGGTCCGTCTCCTGCACGCGGTTCCCGCCCGCATCGAGGCGGAAGTTCCCGTCCGGGAGGAGCTGAAACTCATGCGCCGTGTTCCCAGGGACCTTGTTCGGCAACCAGCTCTGCCCAAACTCATTGCGCACCGTGAAGGTCGTCTGCCCCTCGGCGAGCTGCGCCCCGCGCTTGGTGAAGATCTGCACCACGCCGTTGGCGGCGTCAGAGCCGTAGAGCGAGCTGGCCGCCGCGCCCTTGATGACCTCCATGCGCTCCACGTCCTCGGTGTTGATGTCCGCGAGGGTGAGGCGGGAGATCGTCCCGTCGACGATGATCAGCGGGTCGGCCGAGCCGGTGAGGCTGGTCGAGGAGCGGAGGCGGATCGCCGGGGCGGCACCAGGCTGCCCGGTGACCGTCACGACGGTCGCGCCGGCTACACGGCCCGCGAGGACACCTACCGGGGAGGAGGACGGCGCCTCCTTGATCTGCGAGGCGTCGACGACGCCGACCGAGAACGCGGTCTTCTTCTGCGAGGTCGCGTCACCCACGCCCGTCACGACGATCTGCTCAAGGTTGAGTACGTCCTTGTCGAGGGCGAAGTCGTGGGTGAAACGGCCAGCGGAGAGGGTCACCGCCTGCGCCTTCGGGGTGTACCCGATCGCACGGGCACGAAGGGTGACGCTCCGCCCGGCGTTGGCGCCGAGCGTGACGGTGAAGGAATAGGTCCCATCGACCGCCGTCGTGGCACCCACACCCAGCTCGGCGATGCCGACGCTGGCGCCGCCGAGGGGCTGACCCGACGACGTCACCTTCCCGGTGAAGACGGCACTCTGCGCGACCGCCGCAGCGGCCGTCAGGGCGATGCCCGCGAGCGCGAGGAGCGCGCGACGGGGAGCATGTGACCACACACGCGACATGAGGGACCTCGGAGTGGAGATTGCAGGGATCATGGTCAAGGCGCTCATGGGGTCACCGTCGCACGGAGCGACGCACCCGCCCCATCCTCATAGACGTCGATAAGGATGTACCAGGTGCCCGACGCAGGATTCGTGAAGGAGCAGGATTCGTTGTTGCCCGCGTTCCACGAGCGGCAGGTGAAGCCGCCCGAGGAGGTGGTCGGCGGGGTCCCACGCCGAACATAGACGTCGAGGTCCCCAGTCCCACCGCTCATCGTGACCGCGAGGCCCGTCTTCCCCTCGGGGACGTAGATGCGATACAGGATGTAGTCGCCGATCTGCCCGCCCACCGTCACCGCCGTCCCGCTGGTGAGCGGTGTGCCGACGAGGTTGTAGACCGTGAGGCTCGCCGACTTCTTCGCCCCATTCGCCTGGCTCGCGGTGATGGCCGCGAAGCACGAGGTCGCACCGGCGGGCGGCGTGCAGTCGGTCGATACCTGCCCCGACGCATTCACGCTTGCGACGGTGGTGTTCGAGCTCTCCCAAGTGACGCTGACCGCTTGACCACCCTGGGTGGCGGTCATCTGCACCGGAATCCCTTCGTCGACGCCGACGAAGAGCGGGGCGACCTCGAACTGGTTGCTCAGGTCCGTGATCTTATAGTCGTCATTGCTGACGCACCCGAGGGTGCTCACGACGAGCAACAAGCCGGTGAGCCTCGCGACGTGGCGATTCTTCATGTGGGACTGGCTCCTGGTGAACGATCGGACCCGGACAGCGGACGCTGTCAGGTCACAACGGTGTAACGAGGGGCAAACGTACGACTTCCTGTTAAACCTCGCAATACTGGGTCAGGGACGCAGGGTCCCGCCAAAACGTAACAGCACCTCCCGAACATTTCCCGACACGGGGAACCGCTCCTCCTCCCCGGACGGCCATCGGACCCAGACCGACCGCGGGGCAGGCGAGCCCGAGAGGACCTGCACCAGCGAGCCGCTTGACCAATAGCCCCCGCCCAGCGTGACGGGGCGGACCGGACCCGCCCACCCCTCCCCCTCAAGGCGCATGAGCGACCCGACGGCGGACGGGTTCCCGATCCCAGACCCTGCCAACCGTACCCGGACCCCGGGGCGTCCCGTCACATTCTTCCATAGAGTCGTCGGTCCGGCGTTCTGAGCGACCGCCAGATCGGGACGGCCATCCCCATCGAAGTCAGCGACCGCCGCCCCCCGCTGATCGCCCCGGATGGTGAGGCCGGACTCGGTCCCCCGTAATGGCCGGAGCGCACCGGTCCCATCCCCGAGGAGCACGAGGCCAACCCCCGCCTCGAGCCGCGGGGTCCCGATCTCGGTCGGGAAGAGGTTCTGCGCCAGGAAGAGATCCTCATGCCCATCCCCATCGAAGTCGGCGACCGCCACCCCATGGGCGGGGGCCCACTGCGCCATCGCCGGCAGGGGACGCGCCTCGAACCGCCCCCCGCGGTTCATCAGGAGGAGATGGTCATAGGTCGTCGCCCCGATCCGTGCCGCACGCGCCGAGTCAGGACCGAGCACCTGCATCGCCGTGGCGTTCGCGAATTCCGCATGCGTCGCGAAACGACGCCGGATCGCAGGCAGGGCAGCGCCCAACCGGGCGAACGACTCGAGTGGCATCGCACGCCCGGTGATCGAGTCCGCGCGGGCGAAGAGCAGGCCAGGGCCCGCCTCGCCGAAGGGACCGGTCAAGAGGAGATGCGGGCGTTCCGGTGAGGCCCCCCACGGGAGATTCCGCCCCCAACTCGTGACCACGAGATCGAGGCGTCCATCACCATCGAAGTCGCCGGCGGCAAGCCCATGCCACCGACTGCGGATCGCATCGAGCCCCAGCGCGGCCGTGACATCGCGGAAGCGACCCCCGGCGTTCTCGAGGACGCGCACCGGGCCGAACTCCGCCGCGACGACGAGGTCCGGGCGATGATCGCCGACGACATCGACGAGGAGGGCCGACGAGATCAGGCCGAGGGTACGCAGGACCGAGGTGTTCTCGGTATCGAGAGTGAGGCGCCCATCGGGCCCACCGCGCAGGAGATGCGAGGATGCCGGGAGCGGCCACGCGCCTCCGATCACCCGCGGTGCGACGAAGAGATCGAGCCACCCATCGCCGTCGACATCGGCCGCCGCGAGGGCGCCGACACTCGCGGTATCACCCACGCGAAGTGTGGTCGTGCGCGATGCCGACCCTTGCACTCGGTATCGCACCACGGCGGGACGGACGAGCGCCTCCTCGATGGACGCCGCCTCATAGTTCGACTGCCCGACGAGGAGATCCATCCCCCCCGATGCGCTGGGCCACGGGAGGATCGCCGTGAGGTCTCCGAGCGCAGGCGCGCCGAGGGGCCGCGACGTGAACCGCGCACCGAGGTTCTGAAGCAGCATCAGCGATCCCCCACGTCCGGCGCCGACGACCAGATCCTCACGCCCATCTCCATCGGCATCGACCCAGGCGAGCCCCGGGCCGAGCTGGCTGAAGCGATTCGGGAGCAAGGGCTGCCGACGGAAGTCGTCGAAGGGAAGTTCGGTGTGGCGATGGCCGCCCAAGAGCGGGGTGGCATCGGCGAAGAGCGGCGTCAGCGTGGCGCTTGGCGTGGTGGGCGACGCGCCACGGGGTGGGGCACCAGCCTGCGCGATCTCATACAGCCGATTCGCCCGCACCGCACGAACGACCGAGACCCGCCCGTCTGGCCAGCGCACCTCCAGCTCGGCTACGGAGTCGGAAGTGATCGCGAAGGTGAGCAGTGGCTCACTCCCGCTGAGATAGAGCCCACCGGTGGTCACCTCCTTCTGCTGCTCAGGGAGCCCGGCGGTGCGCAGACGCACGAGCGCCCCGATGCCGAAGCGGTTGGGCCCTTCGCCAGCAAGGCGCACCGTGAGGCGTGGCGCCGTCGCGTCATTCCGATAGACCGCGGTCGGCGCGTCGAGGCGCGAGGTGATCACATCGAGATCCCCGTCGAGATCGAGATCGGCGAGCGCGATCCCGTGGGCGATATCGGGTATCGCGCCCAGTCCCCACCCCGTCGGCATCGCCGCGAAGGTCAGATCGCCACGATTCCGGAAGGCAATGTTCGGGATCGCCAGCCGTGGGAACGCCTGCTGCTCCTCGTTCCACGGGATGCGCGGGAAGGCATCACGGATCCGATCGAAGGTATCGGCGTCGCGGGCATCCCAGTGATGCCCATTGAGTGTGATCAGATCCTCAAAGCCATCGAGGTCGATATCCAGGAAGGCCGAGCCCCAGGTCCAATCGGTGGCCGCGACGCCAGCGAAATCCCCGAGGGAGGCCCAGGTGCCGTCGCCGCGCCCGACGTGCAGCATATTGCGCATCCACTGGGGACGTACGCCATCGTGGCCCAATGGCTTCGGGAGCGGGGTGTGCGTCGGGATCTGGCGCTGCTGCGCCGCCAGCGTGGGCGCGAGCATGTCCGCGGTGAAGAGATCGACGGTACCGTCGCGATCGACGTCGCCGAAATCGACCGACATGCAGGTGTTGCTCGTCGCGGCCAAGGCGGCGCGTGGGGCGAGCCGGAAGTTCCCCGCCCCGTCGTTCAACCAAAACTGGTCAGGATCCTCGAAGTCGTTACAGACGTAGAGGTCGGGCGCCCCATCCCCATTCACATCGTAGAAGCGAGCGGCGAGGGTGAAGAAGTCAGGTTCCTGTGTGAGGGGGCGACCCGCCTCATCACGGAAGCGCGGCCCCTGGATCGGGGTGCGCGTGAAGCGCCCCGTCCCATCGTTCAGGAAGAAGAGATCGGGATCGGCCCGCTGCGAGCGGACGATCCCCCCGAGGTCGGGGCGGTCCTCGATCCGATACTCCGCCGCCCACTCCGACTTCACCGCGTAGCGGCCGTCCGGACGCTTCGTCACCACCTGATCGAAGGCCCGCGCCTGTGGCGTATACACATCTAGGGCATTACGGGTCTTGTACGTCGCCACATAGAGGTCGAGATCGCCATCGCGATCGACATCGGCCATCGTCAGTGTGGTCGCGCCATAGCCGCCCACGAGTCCACTGATCGCGGTGACATCGGTGAACCGCCCAGCCCCATCGTTCTGCCAGAGCATCACGGGGCCACCGCGCGTCCCGACCACGAGGTCGAGATCCCCGTCACCATCGACATCAGCGAAGGTCGCCCCGACGCTCAGGGAATCGATACGGAGCCCGCTCGCCTCGGTGATATCCTCGAACCGGAACCCACCCTGATTGCGATAGAGTGTCGCGCGGCCCGACACGGACGTGGCGAAGAGATCAGGATAGCCATCCCCATCGATGTCACCGACGGCGACACCGGCGCCGATCAGGAGATCACGATTGGTGAGGGCGCGTTGCGCATCGAGTACGTACTCATGCACGATCCCCGTCTGCGATGGCGTGAGCGCGGTGAAGCCGGCGCGCGCCTCACGGGCCGAGCGCGCGGCATCGCGCACATCGAGCGCACGCCAGCGGAATCCCTCCCCCTGTTCCCACGGCCCGACCGTCGGCGCGCGGTCGCTACAGGCCGTCCCCAAGAGGACGGTGAGCAGCACGAACGCGGCATGACACCGACTCATCATCCAGCCGGCGCACGAAGCGCCATGGTCTGCCGCCCGATGCATTCCCCGAGCGTGATCCCGTCGAGCACCGCCGGGAGATAGTGGACCCCGGCCCAGACGCGCGACCATGCGACCTCCTCGCCTGCCGCGGAGAACGATGTGAACGGTCGTGCCGGCTGCCCCACATCCACCTGGCTCGAATCCACATACGCGATCGTGTCACCTACGAGCTCGATCAGGACCCGCACCGCCGCCGCCGACTGCACCGAATGTCCACTCGGGTACTCTGGGAATGGGGGCGTGGGAATCACCGTCCGAAACGCTGGATCGAAGACCCGCTGCACATACGCCACGGGACGCACCACCATCGAGCGATACTTCTCCGCCCAGGTCGCGATGAAGGCGTCGTGAATCGCGATGGACGTGAGCGCGTAGAGCTCCGCCGCCTGCGGGGCGGTGAGGGCGCGCCGTGCGATCATTTGATTGACGACGCTGATCCAATGGAAGCCCGGTGTCCCCGTGGCGACGGGGTTATCGGCCCAGAAGAGCGCGATCTGCTTCCTTTCCTCGGTGAGCGCACGAACCGAGTCGTAGAAGATCTGCCCCATCTCATGGAAGGGAGAACCAGGTCGCTCCGAATAGGCGGGCGGGGGCACGATCTGGCACTGCACCTCCGCCGATACGACGAAGGGACGCACCGTCCCCCAGTACGGTTCGGTGGGTGCCGTCGGATTGAAGGCCGGGAGTGTCGTCGCCCCCGTCGCCTTCAGTCGATTCGTGAAGAGTCCCTTCTCCGTCGCCGACTCGGCGTCGAGCCGCAGGTTCGGATTCCCCGTCGCCACGAAGTCCGACTGCCCGGAGAGCGTCTGCGGGAGATACTGATCGAGCGTGGCGGTGTTCTCCCACTGGTCGCGCTGGCGCGGCGCGATCCAGGGCCGTCCCCGCGTGGCGAAGAAGCCATCGTCGGCGGCCCAGCGGAGGATCCGTGCGCCGAGGCCCTCCCCCTCGCGCCGGGAGCGCTCCACCTCGGCCTCGCTGACGCCAGCGGCCTGGCGTGCCGCGACCTGCGCCTCGGCCAGCGAATCGACCCGCCGCACGGAGCTCGCCAGCCCATCGCGCAGGAGGGAATCGAGGACGACGCGCTCGGCGACCGCCGCGACGATCGCCCCATCGACCGGTCCCTCGAGCGGGGCGGCCTCGCGGGGCGGCATCCCGTTCAGCGCATCGGCGAAGGGCCGCGCCCCCGAGCGCGTATCGGCGGCATACCCCTCGTGCAGGGCGAGGGCCGCGTAGGCAGAGATCCGCGCCGCGACCGGCGGCCCGAGCCGCTCACTCCGCACCAGGGCGAGTGAGGTCCGGGTCCACTGCGCGACGAACTGCGGGTCCGGCGCCTCGGCGGTGGGCGCGCAGCCGATGAGCGCGATCAGGCCGAGGAGGGAGAGGAGGCGCCGCGCGGAGGACGAAGGCATGGGATACGGGCGAGAGGGGAGTACGCGGAAGCTACCGACCCTGTTGAGGCCCAGCGAGGGTCGACCGCCCGAGGGTGACGCCACGCCGAAGGCGCGCCATCTTATCCCTAGCTCTCCCCTCCCCTCACTTCCGCGAAGCCCTCGATGCGTCTCTCCCTCCTCGCGATTGCTCTCTGCTCGTCGACCCTGCTCGCCCAGGGCCGTCCGACCACACGCCCCGCCGCGGCCACGCCAGCCGGCGGCGCGACGGCTGACTCGGCACCGGCCGGTGGGATCAGCGCCGCCGCCCTCAACGGCCTGCGCTTCCGGAGTATCGGTCCCGCCTTCACCTCCGGGCGGATCGCCGACATCGCGGTGCACCCGAACAAGACGACCTGGTATGTGGGGGTCGCCTCGGGCGGGGTCTGGAAGACGGAGAACGCCGGGACCACCTGGAGCCCGATCTTCGACAGCCAGAGCTCCTATTCCATCGGCGTCGTCACCCTCGACCCCAAGAACCCCGAGGTCGTCTGGGTCGGCTCCGGCGAGAACAATGCGCAGCGCTCGGTCGGCTTCGGGGACGGTGTCTACAAGTCGGAGGACGGCGGCCGCACCTGGCGCAACATGGGGCTCAAGCAGTCGGAGCACATCGGCAAGATCGTAATCGACCCGCGCGACTCCCGCGTGATCTACGTGGCGGCACAGGGCCCGCTCTGGGCCGAAGGGGGCGAGCGCGGGCTCTATAAGTCGACCGATGGCGGCGAGAGCTGGACCAAGCTCCTCAGCGGCCCCAAGTGGGCGGGGGTGAACGAGTTCGAGCTCGATCCACGGAACCCCGACATCATCGTCGCGAGCACCTGGCAGCGGCATCGGCACGTGGCGGGCTACCTCGCCGGCGGGCCCGAGTCGGGGCTCCATCGCTCCACCGACGGCGGGAAGACCTGGAAGAAGATCAGCGGGGTCCCCGAGGGGGAGGCGCGCATTGGGCTCGCCCGCGCGCCGTCGAACCCTGACGTGCTCTACGCGATCGCTGAGGCGGCCGGGGAGCGTGGCGGGATCTTCCGCTCCGACGACAACGGGGTGAGCTGGCGTCGACAGGGCAGCTACTCGACGATCTCACTGTACTATCAACGCATCTTCGTCGATCCGGTCGATGCCGATCGCCTCTACATCCTGGATACCTACACCATGGTCTCCGAGGATGCGGGGCGGACCGTCGTCCGCCTCGGCGAGGCCGGCAAGCACGTCGACAACCATGGCTTCTGGGCCGATCCGGCGAACCCGGAGCATCTCCTGATCGGCTCCGACGGTGGGCTCTACGAGACCTTCGATCGTGGCCGTACCTACAAGTTCTTCGGGAACCTCCCGGTCACGCAGTTCTACAAGATCGACATCAGCCGTGAGGTGCCGTTCTACCATGTGTATGGTGGGACGCAGGACAACTTCTCCTTCGGCGGACCGGCGCGCACCGCGAGCATCGCGGGGATCCGCAACTCCGATTGGTTCGTGACCAATGGGGGCGATGGTTTCCAGAGCCGTGTCGACCCCACCGACCCGAACACCATCTATGCCGAGTCGCAGAACGGCGGGCTCGTGCGCTTCGACAAGCGCACGGGGAATGCGGTGCGCATCGTGCCCGAGGAGGAGCCGGGCGAGGATCCCGCCCGCTGGTACTGGGATTCGCCGCTGATCATCTCGCCCTTCCAGTCGACGCGTCTCTACTTTGGCTCGCAGCGGATCTATCGCTCGGACGATCGTGGCGACAACTGGCGCCCGATCAGCCCCGATCTCTCGCGCAACATCCCCCGCACCTCGATGAAGATGCAGGGGCGCCTCTGGAGCGTGGATGCGGTGGCGCGTCATACCTCCACCTCGTATGCGGGCTCCGTCACGGCGATCGCCGAATCACCGAAGGCGGAGGGACTCATCTACGCGGGCACCGACGATGGCCTGATCCAGGTCACCGAGAATGGCGGTACGAGCTGGCGGAAGATCGAGTCGATCGCCGGGGTCCCAGACACGAGCTTCGTCGCCTACCTCACGGCGTCGGCGCACGACGCGAACACCGTCTACGCCGCGATCAACAACTTCAAGCGTGGCGACTTCAAGCCGTACCTCCTGCGCTCCAAGGACCGCGGGCGGACCTGGACCCTCATCACCACGGGGCTGCCGGAGCGCGGCCCGACCCATGTGATCCGCGAGGATCCCAAGACGCCGGGGCTGCTCTTCGCCGGCTCTGAGTACGGCGCCTGGGTTTCTTTCGATGACGGCGCGCGCTGGCAGGCACTCAAGGGTGGGCTCCCGACGATCGCGGTCTACGACATCGCGATCCATCCGGAGATGAACGACCTCGTCCTCGGCACCTTCGGGCGCGGGATCTACGTGCTTGACGACTACTCGCCGCTTCGCACGATGACGCCGGAGGCGCTGCGCGCCGAGGGGACGCTCTTCCCCACCGCGCCAGCGCTCCTCTTCCAGCCCTCCTCGCCACTCGGTGGGAGCGGGGTCGGGTTCCAGGGGGCGATGCACTACTACGCCTCGAACCCGCCGGTCGGTGCGACCTTCACCTATCACCTCCGCGCGGCGTATCGCACGCAGAAGCAGGCGCGGCAGACGCGCGAGCAGGCGCTGAATCGCACGGGTGCCGATGTCCCCTTCCCTGGCTGGCCCGCCCTCAAGGCGGAGCAGGAAGAGGAGGCGCCGAGTGTGGAAGTCGAGATCAGTGATCCGAGCGGGGCGATCGTCTCGCGTTTCGACGGGATGAACGCCACCGGCACCAATCGCGTGACCTGGAACCTCCGCTGGTCGGGGGTCTCGCCGATCGGTGGCGGTGCGGGTGGCGGATTCGGCGGCGGCGGTGGCGGTGGCGGTGGCGCTGAGGGGGCGCGCGGCGGGAACGGCCCGTACGTGGTGCCGGGCACCTATCGCGTGCAGCTCTTCAAGCGCGTGGCCGGCGTGCGCACCGCACTCACCGCGCCGACGCCGTTCGAGGTGCAGCTCCTGCCCAACGCGACGCTCACCGTCGCGCAGCGGGAGCGGGCCTTCGCCTATCACCGTGAGGCGCAACAGGTGCAGCGCGTGGTGCTCGCGGTGAATGCGCAGCTCGGCGAGGTCACGGCGCGGCTCGATGCGCTCGAGCGGGCGGCGGAGCAGATCCCTCGCTCGACGACGCTCGACGCCGAGGTGCGGGCGGCGAAGGTCAAGCTCCGCGGGATCCGCGAGCAGCTACAGGGCGACAACACTGCGGGCCGGTTCGCCGAGCCTACGGAGACCTCGCTCGTCGGGCGACTCGGGACCGCGACCAACTTCGGCTCACTCGGCGAGCCGACCGGGACGCAGCGGCGTCAGCTCGCGATCGTGCAGGAGCGCTTCCCGGCGATCCAGGCGGCGCTCGAGGCCTTCATCGCCACCGACCTCAAGGCGTTGGAGACGAAGGCGGAAGCGGAGGGAGCGCCGTGGACGCCAGGGCGAGCCATCCCGCGATGAAGCAGACCCCACCGATCGGGGTGATCGCGCCGAGGGCGCGCACCCCGGTCAGGGTCATCGCGTAGAGGGAGCCACTGAAGAGGAGGGTCCCGGCGACGAAGCACCAGCCGGCGACGATCGGCGCGCGCGGGAGCGGGGTGGCGGTATCGAATCCCGCGCGCGTCAGGAGCCACGCGACCACGAGCATCGCGAGCGCATGATACATCTGATAGCGCGCCCCCGTCTCCCAGACCTCGAGGAGGCGGGGCTCCACGCGTGCGCGGAGCGCATGCGCACCGAACGCACCGGCGGCGACGGCGATCGCCGCAGAGAGTGAGCCGAGCATCAGGAAGAGTCGTGGCATCGAGGTCACCTCACGAACGGAAGCGAATCAGGAGAGGGCGCGCCGGAGCATCATGAACTCGGCGAGGTTCTCGGTGGTGAGGATCCCGACGACCTGCCCGCCATCGAGGACGGGGACGGCACGCGTGGGGCTCTCACCGAGTCGGGCGAGGACGGTCGCGGGGGTCTCATGGAGCGCGACGCTGGGGCCACCGGATTGCATCACCTGCTGCACGGAGGCCTGCGGGCCGAGTGCGGTGAGGCCGCGCAGGAGATCGGCGCGCCCCACCATCCCGAGATAGCGCCCCTCGGCGACCACCGGGAAATCCTGCTGGGACCCCGCGATCACGAGATCGGCGACCTCGGCGAGCGTCGCCTCGGGGGAGACCACGCGCAGATCGGTGATCATGAGCGAAGCGACGGTCGTGCGTTCGAGCGGGGCCTCGGTCTCCACAGACGCCGCCTCGCGGGCGCCGGCGAGCCAGACGAAGACGGCGATCAGGACGAGGGAGGGGTTGTTCCAGACGAAGAGCCCGGCGAAGGCGAAGAGCGCGGCGAAGATCCGACCGACGACGGCCGCGTGGCGCGTGGCGCGCGTGAGATCGCCGGACCGCAGCGCGAGGAGGGCGCGCAGCACGCGACCGCCGTCCATCGGGAAGGCGGGGAGGAGATTGAAGAGGATCAGCCCGACGTTGATCTCGACGAGTTGGGCGAGGATCCCCGGGAGGGTGAGCCCCTGTGAGGGAAGGAGGAGCACTCCGAGCGCATCGAGCGAACGGACCCCCTGCGTGGTGACGAGGATCCCGCCGAAGAGGAGCGCGAGCGCGACGTTCACCGCGGGCCCCGCGACGGCGATCGCGAGCTCCTGCTTGGGTTCGCGCGGCATCCGTTCCAGTCGGGCGAGGCCGCCGATCGGGAGGAGGGTGATGTCGTGCGTCCCGATTCCATAGCGGCGCGCCATCAGCGCATGCCCGAACTCGTGGAGGAGGACGATGGTGAAGACCACGAGGATCGCGACCACCCCGGCGATCGCCGCCGCGGTCCCGCCCCCCTGACGCAGCGCCACCCAGAGCAGGAGCAACGGGAAGGTCGCGTGGATGCGCACGCTGATCCCGGCGATCCGGCCGATCGACCAGGACCATTTCATCGGAGGGAGCCCATCGGAGGCATTGGGGGAAGATAGTGGTCGGGGGGCTGGGGAATCCCTCGCGGATCATGCCACCCCCCCTTGCTATTTTCGGGGTTTATTCGGTAATTACCTCTCCTTTCTTCGGGTTCTATTCGGTATGTCACTCGCTGCCCTTCGTCTGCAGATCGCCTCGGTCGTCGCCGGGACCCCGAGCGCGAGCCCGGGACTCCCCACGGGGATGGCCTCGCTCGATGCAGCACTTCCCGGCGGGGGGATCCCGCGGGGGCGGATCAGCGAGTGGCTCGCGCCGGCGGGACTCGGGAAGACGACCCTCGCCCGTGCCCTGGTGCGGGCGACGCTCCGCGCGGGGTTCGGCGTGGCCTGGATCGATGCGACCCGCACCTTGGATCCGCGCGATTGGGCAGGGACGCTCGATGCGATCTGGGTCGTGCGCCCTCCAGACCCCGCGCGTGCGCCCTGGTGCGCCGACCTCCTCCTGCGCTCGGGGGCCTTCACCCTCGTGGTGCTCGATGGCGGGCCGGTCCTCCCTCGCCCCATCGCGGTGCGGCTCGCGCAGCTCGCACGTGAGTCCGATGCCGTGCTCCTCCTCCTGGGCGATGGCACCCGCGCCACCGATGGGGGGGCCGCGCTGCGGCTCCGACTCGCCCGACGCGGGAGCGCGGGCCGGTGCGTCGCGATGGTCGAGAAGGGAGGGGCTCACTCTCATCCTGTGGTGTTGGAGATCGGTCATGACCTTGCCGTCCCGCGTCGCCTGTGTGCGCATCCCGAGATTCCCGATCGCCGCGGCGTGGCTCGCCGCACCGCGCGACGGGGACGACAGGGATCCCAACACCGCACACTGGGACAGGCAGCCGATCGCGCTCGTGCGTGGGACCACGCTGCGCACGGTGACGGCGGAGGCCGCACGACAGGGGATCCGCACCGGGATGACGCTCCCGCAGGCGCGCGCGCGTTGCGCCACCCTCACCGTATGGACGTGGGATGAGCCGACGCTCGCGCGCGAGATCACCCGGGCGAGCGCGGCCTTCCTGAGCGCGAGTCCGCAGGTCACCCCGCTCCGGGAGGCGCCGGGGACCTGGTGGGTCGGCGCGCAGGGATTCGAAGGGATCGGTGGCGAAGGCCACCTCGCGAGATTGCTCCTGCGCCTCGCGCGCGCCTGGCATCCCGACGCGCGCGTTGCCATCGCCGACACCTGCATCACGGCCCAGACCGCGACCTGGAGCACACGCGCCCATCGTGAGCCGGTCCACATCGCTCCGGGCGAGGACGCCGTCTACCTGATGCGCGTCCCACTCGCGCTCCTTCCAATGGACGCGGAGCTCCGCGAGACGCTCCACGCCCTCGGCCTCCGCACCGCCGGCGCGGTGGCCGCACTCGACCCCCTCGATGTCGAACGTCGGTGGGGGGCCGAGGGGCTCGCGCTCTGGCGCCTCGCCCGCGCCGACGATCCTCGGCGCGCGACGCTCGCGAGCCTCGACGATCCGCGTCGCGTCACGCAGGAGCTCCCCGCCGCGGTCACCACGATGGAGCCGATCCTCTTCGTGGTGCGCGCGGCCCTCGATCGGCTCGTGCGCACCCTCGCCGCCGACGGACGCGCTGCCGCCGCGATCGCGATCACCCTCACGATGGCGGGGACATGGCCACGGCGGATCACACGCGAGGTGCGCCCCGCCACCCCAGTGGCGCGCGTGGGGCCGCTCTTCGAGCGGTGTCGAGCGCTGCTCGACAGCTGGACCCTCGATGCGCCCGTCGATGCCGTCGAGGTCGGGATCGCACAGGCGGTGACGGCGACCGCTGAGCAGGGGGATCTCCTCACCCCGGCGTGGCGCGATGCGGCCGCCGCCGATGCTGCGCTCGCACGCCTCCGCACCACCCTCGGCGCCGATGCTGTCGTGCGTCCGATGCGTCGCGACTCGCATGCCCCTGAGCGTGCCGGCGCCTGGGATGCGATCGAGACCTTCACCCCGCCCCCACCGATCGATGCGCTGGCCGGCGCGGTCACTCGGGACGGACGCGCGCTGCGATTACTCACCGCACCCGAGACGATCCACGTCACCACCGATGCGCATGGCACTCCCTGCGAACTCCGGTGGCGTGGGGCGCGGCATGCGCTCACGCAGGTGCAGGGCCCCGAGCGGCTCTCCGGCGAGTGGTGGCAGGCTAATCCCTTCGCCCGCGAGTATTGGCGGTGCGTGAGCGCGACCGCCGGGGCATCACTCGTGATCTATCGCGAGGCGCGTGGGTGGCGCGTGCAGGGGTGGGAGGACTGAGCGGTGCCCCGCCCCCCCGCCGCCCCGCGACCGGCGGTGGCGTACGCCGAGTTGCATGCGCACTCGACCTTCTCGCTGCTCGACGGGGCGAGCGATCCCGAGACGCTCGTCGCACGCGCCCAGGCGCTCGGGCTCGCCGCGCTCGCCCTCACCGATCACGATGATGTCGGCGGTGCGGTACGCTTCGCGACCGCCACGCGTGAGGCCGGCCTCCCCGGGATCCTCGGCGCCGAGCTCACCGTCGATGTACCACTACCCACGATGCTCGCTCCGGCGGTGTGCGATGCGCTCCCCGGACGTGTGGTGGGGGAGGACCAGATCCCGCGACTCCGCACGCATCTCGTCTGCCTCGTGGAGAATCGTGAGGGCTGGGGGAACCTCTGCACGCTGATCACGCGCGCACGGCTCGATCATCCGCGCGGGGAGCCGCGCGTGACGCTGGAGCAGTTGGCGAGCCATACCGCGGGGCTCTTCGCGCTGAGTGGGTGCCCGCGCGGATGGATCCCCCAGCTGGTCAGCGCGAGTATAGGGGCCGCCGGAGAGGTGGCGGCGCGGGCGGCCCGCGAGGCGGCGGGAACGCTCCACGAGTGCTTCGGCGACCGCTTCGCGATCGAATGCTGGGACCATGGCCTCCCGGAGGAACGTGCGCTCGCCGAGCGGCTCATCACGCTCGCCGAGGGGATGTCGCTCCCGTGGATCGTGACCAACGACGTGCACTACGCGCAGCCGAAGCAGCGGATGGCGCACGATGCGCTCACCGCGCTCCGCCACGGCGCGACGCTCGACGAGATGGGGACGCGGCTCCGGCCGAACGCGGAGTGGCATCTCAAGGGGCCGGCACAGCTCGCCGCGCGGTGGCGCGGGCACGAGGCGGCGCTCGCGCGCACGGTGATGATCGCCGAGCGATGTGGCTTTCGGTTGGAGACCCTCAAGCCGACGTTACCGCACTTTCCGTTACCCCCCGGGGTGAGTGAGGACGCCTATCTCGCGCAGCTCGTCGAGACGGGGGCCACCGAGCGGTGGGGATCGACGCGGACCGCGCGGCACACGGCGCAGTTGGCGCACGAGCTCGCCTTGATCTCCAAGCTCGGGCTCGCCGGCTACTTCCTGATCGTCTGGGACATCGTCCGCTTCGCCCGGAGGGAGGGGATCCTCTGTCAGGGACGTGGGTCGGCGGCGAATAGCGCGGTCTGCTACTGCTTGGGGATCACCGCGGTCGACCCGATCCGCTTGGAGCTCCTCTTCGAGCGGTTCCTGAGCGAGGAGCGCACCGAGGCGCCCGATATCGATATCGACTTCGCGCATCGGGAGCGGGAGCGCGTCCTGCAGTATGTGTACGCCCGCTACGGGCGCGAGCATGCCGCGATGGTCTGCGAGCATATCACCTGGCGGCGGCGCAGTGCGGTGCGCGATGCGGCGCGGGTGCTAGGCTTCTCCCCTGACCAGGCGACGCGCCTCTTGGCGCATGAGTCTTCTACTGAACGCCCACTCGATGCACGGGATCCGCGCTTGCAGCATCTGCAGGAGATCACCGCGCAGCTCGCCGGGGCGCCGCGCCATCGCGGGATCCATGTGGGGGGGTTCGTCCTCACTGCGGAGCCGCTCCGCACCGTGGTCCCGATCGAGCCCGCGAGCATGGAGGAGCGCACCGTCATCCAGTGGGAGAAGGACGACCTCGATCCGGTGGGGCTCGTGAAGATCGATCTCTTGGGGCTCGGGATGCTCACCGTACTCCAGGATTGCCTCGCCTACATCCGCCGCACGCGCGGGGTGACGATCGACCTGAGCCAACTCGACTGCGCCGACCCCGCGGTCTACGACGATCTCTGCCGCGCCGATACCGTAGGGGTCTTTCAGGTGGAAAGCCGCGCGCAGATGAACACCCTCCCGCGCCTCAAGCCGCGTTGCTTCTACGACATCGTCGTCGAGGTGGCGCTGATCCGCCCAGGCCCGATCCAGGGGGCGATGGTCCATCCCTATCTCCGGCGTCGCGCCGGCACCGAACCCGTCACCTATCCCCATCCCACCTTGGAGCCGATCCTCCGCCGCACCCTCGGCGTCCCCCTCTTTCAAGAGCAGGGGATGCAGGTCGCGATCACCGCCGCAGGCTTCACGCCGGGTGAGGCCGATCTCCTCCGCAAGGCGATGGGGCACAAGCGGAGCCGCGAGCGGATGGCGGGAATCGCGCAGCGGATGATCGACGGGATGGCGCGTAACGGGATCCCTGCCGATGTCGGCGAACGGATCTTCAATCAGATCGAGGCCTTCGCGGATTACGGATTTCCTGAGAGCCATGCCGCGAGCTTCGCGCTCTTGGTCTATGCGAGTGCCTATCTACGGCACTACTACGCGCCGGAGTTCCTCTGCGCGATCCTCAATGCGCAGCCGATGGGGTTCTACGGCCCAGGGACGTTGATCGAGGATGCGATCCGGCATGGGGTACGTGTGCTCCCGGTGGATCTCATGCGGAGTCGGTGGGATCACACGTTGGAGCCCGGCCCGAGTCGCACCGCCGCCCCGTCCGTCCGCCTCGGGCTCCGCTCGGTGCGTGGGCTCGGGTCACAGGCGCGGCCGCGCATCGAGGCGGCGCAACAGCATCCGTTCGTCTCGATCGCCGATGCGGTCGACCGGCTCGGCCTCGATCGACGCGCGCTGCGCGCCTTGGCAGAAGCCGGCGCGTTCGATGCCTTCGTGATGGAGGAACCGCCAGGCCGGCGTCGCCGCGTGGCGCTCTGGCGGGTGCTCGAGGCGCAGCGCGGGGGATGGGGCCCCTTCGCCCTCTTTCCTGAGACCACGGTCCCCGCGCACCTCCCCACCTTCGCCCCACCCGAGCTCACCGCCGCCGACTATCGCCTCACCGGACTCTCCCTCGCAGGACACCCGATGCGGCATCTCCGTGCGACGCTCACCCCGAACGGCGTCCGCACCGCCCGCGAGCTCTATGCGCTCGGCGATGGCGCGCGCGTCGCCCATGCGGGGCTCGTGATCTGCCGCCAGCGACCGCCGACGGCGAAGGGGTTCATGTTCCTCACCCTCGAGGACGAGACGGGGACGATCAACGTCGTCGTGCGCCCACAACAGGCTGAGGCGGAGTTCACCCTCCTCGCGCAGCAGCCGATCCTCCTGGTGCGCGGGGTACTCCAAGTGGAGGATGGGGTCTGGAACATCCGCGGGGAGACCTTCCTCCCGATTCGGGCCGGTGCGGGGGAGGATTTCGCGCGGGGGCATGATTTCCACTGAGCCTCACCCCCATCTTTCCCCGATGCGAATCGCTCTCTTCGGTGCCACCGGTCGCGTTGGCGGCCGCCTCCTGGACTACACCCTCGCGGCCGGCCACACCGTCCGCGCCCTCGTGCGTGACCCCGCGAAGCTCGCCCCGCGCGCCGGGCTCGAGATCATTCAGGGTGACGTGCTCGATGCCGAGGCGGTCGCGCGTGTCGTCGCTGGGGCAGACATCGTCCTCTCAGGGCTTGGGGGCGCCGGTGTGCACGAACCGGGTGAGGCGCAATCCCAGGGCATGCGCCACATCGTCGCCGCGATGCGCACCCACGGCGTCCGTCGTGTGCTCGGCGTCGCCGGCGGCGGGATCCTCGATTCGGTGCATGGCGGCCTGCGGCACGATCAGCCCACCTTCCCCGCGATCTTCAAGCAGGTGAGCGACCGCCACACGGCGGCGTGGCATGCGATGCGCGATGGTGACCTCGACTGGACGATGGTCTGCACCGGGGACATCGTGCCGGGCGAGCGCACCGGGGTCTATCGCTGGAGCGATGATTACCTCCCCGAAGGCGCGAACCGCATCTCGGTGGAGGATGTCGCGCACTTCATGGTGGAGGAGATGACGGCGAACCGGCATCTCCGGACGCGGGTCGGGCTCGGGTACTGATCAGCGCCGTGCGAGCTGATCGCGCAGCCACTGCCCCGTCGCGGCGACCGCGCCGCGATCGATCCCCGTCGTCAACCCCCGCGACTCGAGGAAGGCAAGCACCGCCTCGGTCGCCACATTCCCCGTCGCCCCCGGCGCGAAGGGACACCCCCCGACGCCACCCGCGCTCGCATCGATGCTCCGAATCCCCAATTCGAGGCAGACCTCGAGGTTCTCGAGGGCACGTCCCTGCGTGTCGTGGAAGTGCGCATTGATCCGCGACGGTTCGACCACCTCGAGCACGCGCTCCATCACCAGCTGCGTCCGGGCTGGCGTCCCCACCCCGATCGTGTCGGCGATGCTGATCTCCTCGCAGCCGAGCGCGAGCAACTCGCGGGCGACATCAGCCACCGCCTCCGGCGCGATCACCCCCTCGTAGGGACAGCCCAGCGCACAGGAGACGGTGCCGCGCACCGCGATCCCCGATTGGAGCGCCGCCAGGACCACGGGGCGGAACCGCTCGAGCGATTCGGCGATCGAGCAGTTGATGTTCCTCTGTGAGAAGGTCTCACTCGCCGCGCCGAAGACGACGATCCCATCAGCATGCGCATCCCGCGCCCCCTCGAAGCCCCGCCAATTCGGTGTGAGCACGGTGTAGCGCACCTCCGGGGCGCGACGGATCCCCGCCATCAGCTGCGCGGCATCGGCGAGCTGCGGGACTGCCTTGGGGGAGACGAAGGAGGTGACCTCGATCGTCGGGCACCCCGCCGCCGTCAGGCGATCGACGAGCTCCACCTTGATCGCCGCGGGGAGCGGGGTCGACTCGTTCTGGAGGCCGTCTCGCGGCGCGACCTCGACGATGGTCACGAAATCAGGATCGGGATACACGCGTCTCGTGGGCTCGGGAAGGATGCGGTGCAAGTTAGGGCGAGCGCGACATGGTTGTCAGTGATGCCGATGGGGATGAGATTGGGCCATGCGCGCTCCCACTCCCGGTTTCACCACGCGATTCGCCCCCGCCCCGACCGGCGCGCTGCATCTCGGGCATGCGGTGAACGCCCTCTGGGTTTGGGGCCTCGCACGACGCTACGGCGGGCGGGTGCTCCTGCGCATCGAGGATCACGATCGCGGTCGGTGCCGCCCCGCCTACGAGCAGGGGATCCTCGACGACCTCGACTGGCTCGGGCTCGTCCCCGATGACCTCACGACGGCCGACTTCCGCGCCGGGCCGGTGCCGCAACGCCAGAGCGACAAAACCTTACGCTATGCAACGCGCCTCGCCGAACTCGAGATGCGTGGATTGGTCTACTCCTGCACCTGCTCTCGCGCGGAGATCGCACGGGCCACGGACGGGACCGCGGGGGGAGAGCTCGTGTATCCCGGGACCTGCCGAGGTCAGGGCCCGGGGGTTCGGGGTGAGGGCCTGCGCGTCATCATGTCGGGAGACGCACCGGAGCGCTTCGATGATCTGCGGCTCGGTCCCCAATCCCACGACCCGATGACGCAGTGCGGCGATCTCCTCGTCCGCGACCGGCACGGGCACTGGACCTATCAGTTCGCCGTCACCGTCGACGACGGGGAACAGGGCATCGATCTCGTGATCCGCGGCGAGGATCTCCTCCCCTCCACCGGTCGACAGCTCCGTCTCGCGCGGCTTCTCGGGCGCACGACGCCGCCCGCCTTCCTCCATCACCCCCTCCTGCGGCATCCCGACGGCCGCAAGTTGAGCAAGTCGTCGCACGACACCGGGCTGGCCGAGCTCCGTGCGGCCGGATGGACGCCGGCACAGGTATTCGGCCTTGCCGCCCAGCTGAGCGGGCGGCAACCGGAGCCCACGCCGCGACCGATCTCGAGTCTCCCCGACCTGTTCGCCTGAGCGCGACGGCCGCAGATTCCCGCACCATGATCGCGCCCACGCTCGCCCCGACGTGACCCCCCCCCTCCTGGCGCTCCTCGCCTTCCTCGGGCTGCAGCTCGGGATCGGCGTCTACCTCTCGCGCCGCATCCATTCCGAGAGCGACTACCTCGTCGCGGGGCGCCGGCTCAGTCCCCTCCTCGCGACCTTCTCGATCTTCGCCACCTGGTTCGGCGCGGAGACGGTGATCGGCTCCGCGGCCATGGTGCATGGCGAGGGCCTCTCCCTCGCCTCCGCCGAGCCCTTCGGCTACGGGCTCTGTCTCCTCCTGATGGGAGCCTTGCTCGCGCGGCCACTCTGGAACCGCGGCCTCACCACCCTCGCTGACCTCTACCGGATGCGCTTCGGGGGTGGAGTGGAGCGACTCGCCGCCCTCCTCCTCGTGCCGAGCTCCGTGCTCTGGGCCGGCGCACAGATCCGCGCCTTCGGGCAGGTGCTCGCGACGGTGAGCGATCTCACCCCCTCGACCGCGATCGGGATCGCGGCACTCTTCGTGGTCACCTATACCATATTCGGGGGGATGCTCGCCGATGCGATCACCGATGTGATCCAGGGCGGCGTCCTCTCGATCGGACTCGGGATCATGCTCGTCGCGGTGGTGCAGGAGGCCGGGGGGATTACGGCCTCACTGCAGCTCGTGACGACGAGCGGGAAGATCGACCTGGCCCCGACGGCGGCGGGTCCCTGGTATGCGACACTCGAAGCGTGGGCGATCCCCGTGCTCGGATCGGTCGCCGCCACCGAGGTCGTGAGCCGCGTGATCGCCGCCCGATCCGCCGATGTCGCCCAGCGGGCCTCGCTCACGGCGGGCGGGCTCTACCTGGCGATTGGGAGCCTCCCCGTCCTCATCGCGCTGATCGGTGGCTCGTTCGTCGGGCCGATGAGCGATCCCGAGCAACTCCTCCCGACCATCGCTCGCGACCTCCTCCCGCCGGTCTTCTTCGCGATCTTCGCGGGCGGCCTCATCTCGGCGATCCTCTCGACCGTCGACTCCACCCTGCTCGTCGCCTCGGGGCTGGTCTCCCACAACCTCCTGATTCCCTTCTTCGGTATCAGCGACGAACGACAGAAAGTGCGCCTCGCCCGTGGCGGTGTCATGACCTTTGGCCTCATCGCCTATGCCCTGGCCCTGAACGCCGAGGGGGTCTTCGCCCTCGTCCAGGAGGCGTCGGCCTTCGGCAGTGCAGGCATCCTCGTGACCGTCGTCGGCGCGCTCTTCACCACCGGGGGCTCGCCACGCACGGCGACGGCCACCCTCCTCGGCGGGATCCTCGGATACGTGGGTGCGCGTGCCGTACAGATCCCCATCCCGTTCCTGACCTCGCTCGGCGTCGCCCTCGCCTGCTGGACCCTCGGATGGCTCCTCGACCGCGTTCGGCGCTGATCGGCGCCGCCTTCCTGATGGCGACCTCGGCTGTCGGGCCGGGGTTCCTCACGCAGACCGC
>JBMTXT010000016.1:0-25089 GCA_049453775.1 Gemmatimonadaceae bacterium
CACAATCCGATGCTCTAACCGACTGAGCTACATCCACCACACCGCTCTGGCCCCTACCCTGCCAGAGCCTTCAAACTTAGGCCCGACCGACCACCGAATCAACCCGAGCCGGGGTCGCCATGAGGCGCCACCCGCCGCTCGGGGGGATGCCTCAGTCCTTCGCCCGATCCATGTACTCGCCGGTGTTCGGGTTCACCCGCACCCGCTCCCCCGACGCGATGAACTCGGGCACCTGGATCGTGACCCCGTTCTCCAACACCGCGGGCTTGGAGCTCGCGGTCTTGGTCGCGGTCTTCATGACCGGGGCGGTCTCAGTGATCGTGAGGTTCAGGAACTGGGGGAGCTGGACCGACATCGGCTTCCCATTATAGAACTCGACCATCACCATCATGTTGTCCTGCATCCACGGGGCGTTGTCGCCGAGCGTCTCCTCGTCCATCTCGAGCTGCTCGTAGTTCTCCGTGTTCATGAAGTGGTACGCGTCGGCGCTCTTATAAAGGAACTGGAGCTCCTGCGTCTCCATGTCCGCCTTGTGCACCTGATCGTCGGCCCGGAACCGATGCTCGAAGTTGTTCCCCGAGCGGAGGTTCTTGAGCTTGGCCTGCACCATCGCGCGGAGGTTGCCCGGCGTGTGATGGCGGAACTCGATGATGCGGCAGGGATCGCCTTCGAAGACGATCACCATCCCGCGACGGATCTGGGTGGCTGGGAGCGCCATGGGACTGGGAGCGACAGGTGAAAAGGACGGCTAAACGTCGACAGCCTTGCAATTTAGCCCCTCTCGACCGCTGGGGTCAACTCTGCGGTGACGCGAGTCCCTCGATCGCCGGCCGCAGCGTGCGCCACATATTCCGCGCCGCCTTCCGCGCCCCCGCCTCGGTGGGGTGGATCCCGTCCTCCTGATTCATCGCCGGCACCCCGGCGACCCCCTCTAGGAAGAAGGGGATCACCCCCACCCCCTGCTCCGTCCCGACCGCGGTGAAGACCCGGCGGAAGGCCGTCGTGTACGCGACCCCGAGGTTCTTCGGCGCCTCCATCTGCGCCAGGAGGACCACCACCTGGGGGTTCGCCCGGCGGACCTTCGCGATGATCGCCACCAGGTTGGCCTTGGTGCTGTCGGGGTCGAGCCCGCGGAGTCCATCGTTCGCCCCGGTCTCGATCACCACGAGGTCCGCCCGATCGCGCAGCAGCCACTCGGTGCGCCGGAGCGCCCCCGCCGAGGTCTCGCCGGAGAGCCCCGCCCCGACGATCCGCACACGCACCCCCGCCGAATCCGCCAACCTTTGCAGCGCCGCGGGGTACGCGGAGTCAGGATCGAGCCCCAAGCCGGCGGTGAGGCTCGTCCCGATGATCAGCACGCGCGGGACCGCCGCGACGCCGGCGGTGACACCGCCCGTTGCTGGGGGCGTCGCTCCCATGGTTGATTCCACGGGAACCGACGCGCTCGACGCGGGCTTCTGCTCGGAGCCGCCGCACGCGCTCATCATCGCCCACGCCACGATTCCCGCGGCGATCCGCCCTCTCCACACGCTCTGCCTCAATGCTCGCCACCCGTGATCTGACCAAGGAATACCAGAGCGGGACCTCCCGTCTGGCCGTACTGCGCGACGTGACCTTCGAGATCCCCCAAGGGGCGTTCGTGGCGATCGTAGGCCCCTCCGGCAGCGGGAAGACGACGCTGCTCGGTCTCCTCGCCGGTTTGGACCTCCCGAGCCGCGGCGCGGTGGTGCTGGACGGCGTCGACCTCAACGCCCTCGACGAAGATGGCCGCGCCAAGCTCCGTGGGGAGAAAGTTGGGTTCATCTTCCAGAGCTTTCAACTGATCCCGACGCTCACCGCAGCGGAGAATGTGCAGGTCCCGCTCGAACTCCGCGGCGAATCGGACGCCGCGACGCGCGCCCGTGACCTTCTCGCCCGCGTCGGCCTCGGCGACCGCACCCATCACTACCCCAATCAGCTCTCCGGGGGCGAGCAGCAGCGCGTCGCGATCGCGCGCGCCTTCGCCAACCGCCCGCGCATCCTCTTCGCGGACGAACCCACGGGGAACCTCGATGGGACCACCGGGGACAAGATCGTCGCCCTCCTCGACCAGCTGAATCGCGAATCAGGCACGACGGTGGTGATCGTCACACACGACCTCCAACTCGCCGAGCATGCGCAGCGGGTGATCCGGTTGCGGGACGGGGTGGTGATCGAGGATCGCCCGGGCCGCGGGAGCGCGACCGACCCCGCCCCCTCCGCCGCCGCGGCGCCCGTCGCGTGAGTCACCCGCGCCCGGGGCTCGCGCCCCTGCTCCGCCTCGCCTGGCGCGAGAGCCGCACCGCGCGCCGGCGGCTCCTGCTCTACATGAGCTCGATCTCGCTCGGCGTCGCCGCGCTCGTCGCGATCGACTCCTTCGCCGCGAACGTGCAGGCCTCGATCAGCGCGCAATCGAAGGCGCTGCTCGGGGGCGATGTGAATCTGCGCGCACGGAACGGCTTCACCCCGGCGGCGGATTCCCTCCTCGATTCGCTCGCTACCGCAGGGATCCCCTCCGCGACGGTGGAGAGCTTCGGCTCGATGGCGATCGTCACGCGCACCGGGGCGACGCGCCTCGCGCAGGTGCGCGCGGTGAGCGAGGGCTACCCCTTCTATGGTGAGGTGCTGACCGAGCCGGTCGGGATCTGGTCGCGCTTGCAACAGGATCGCCACGCCTTCGTCGATCCCTCGCTGATGCTCTCGCTCGGCGCGCAGCCGGGGGACACCCTCGCGATCGGCTTCGCGCGCTTCGTGATCCAGGGGACGATCGTGAATGTGCCAGGCGATCCGGGGATCGCGGGGACGGTGGCACCGCGGATCTTCATCCCGGGGCGGTACCTCGCGGAGACGCAGCTCACCGGGTTCGGGAGCCGCGTGGAACATGAGGCGGTGCTCCGTCTCCCGGCGTCGACGAACGCCGACGCCTGGGCGAGCGGACTCAAGGCGCGCTTCGATTCGCTCGGCCTGCGTGTGCGCACCTCCTCGGAGAACGAGGTCGATCTCACCGATGCGATCCAACAGCTCGCCCGCTTCCTCGGGGTGATCGGGCTTGTGGCGCTCCTGCTCGGCGGAATCGGTGTCGCGAGCGGGGTGAACGCCTTCGTCCAGCGGAAGATCGACACGGTCGCGGTGCTCCGTTGCCTCGGCGCGTCGAGTGCGCAGGTGCTCACGATCTATCTGGTGCAGGCCGCGGTGATGGGGCTCGTGGGCGCCGGGATCGGTGCGGCGCTCGGGATCGCGATCCAGCTCGTGCTGCCGAAGATCCTCGCGGGGCTCCTCCCGGTGGATGTGACGGTCTCGATCGTCCCCTCGGCGATCCTCTTGGGAATCGGGATCGGGGTCTGGGTCGCGCTGGTCTTCGCGCTGCGGCCGTTGCTCGTGCTCCGGCGCGTCTCGCCGTTGCAGGCGATCCGCCGCGATGATGCGGCGCTCGCGGCGTCGCGGCGCACCGACCTCTGGCGCTGGCTCGTCGATGCGGGACTCCTGGGCAGCATCCTCGCCCTCGCGATCGGCCGCGCGGAGACGGCGCTCCAGGGGGTGGCCTTCACCGTGGGGATCCTCGTCTCGCTCGGCGTGCTCGGCGCGAGCGCGGTGGTCACGAGTGGGCTCGCGCGTCGGCTCGTCTCGCGCCGCTGGCCCTATGTGATCCGCCAGGGGGTCGCGAACCTCTACCGCCCCGCGAGTCAGACGCGGTCCGTGGTGCTCGCCCTCGGCTTCGGGTCGTTCCTCATCACGACGAACATCGTGGTGCAGACGAATCTCCTCTCCGGGTTCGATGTCACCGCGGCGGCGACGCGCGGGAACCTCGTCTTCTTCGATGTGCAGGAGGACCAGGAGCCGGGGCTGACGCAGATGATCGCCTCGAACGGGAGTGAGCGGGTGAGCGCCACGCCGATCGTGACGATGCGGCTCGTCGGGGTGAATGGGATGACCGCCGAGGCGTGGGCGACGGCGAAGGGGCTCCCGCCTCGGTACTGGGCGCTGCGCCGCGAGTATCGCTCCACCTACCGCGATGCCGTGGTGGAGACCGAGAAGGTCACCGCGGGGGATTGGTTCGGGGCCGCGAGCCCCGGTGATTCGATCTTCGAGTTCTCCTTCGAGCAGGATATCGCGAAGGACCTCACGCTCGCCATCGGCGACACGGTGACCTGGGATGTGCAGGGGGTGGCGGTGCGGGCGCGGATCACCTCGCTCCGCGAGGTCGACTGGGGGCGGTTCCAGCCGAACTTCTTCGCCGTCTTCCAGCCGGCGGCGATCGACGCGGCGCCCAAGCAGTTCGTGCTCGTCGCGGCGGCGCCGAGTGATACGGCGGTGGCGCTACTGCAGCGTGACGCGGTGCGCGCCTACCCCAATGTGTCGAGCATCGACCTCTCACTGATCCGCCGCACGATCCAACAGATCCTCGATCGGGTGACGCTCACGGTGCGGTTCCTCGCCCTCTTCAGTCTCGCGATGGGGATCCCGGTGCTCTTCAGCGCGGTGGCGGCGACGCGGCGGGATCGTCTGCGCGAGGGGGTGCTGCTCAAGACCCTCGGCGCGACCAAGCGACAGATCGGGTGGATCCTCCTCGCGGAGTACGCGGTGCTTGGCTTGCTCGGGAGTCTGAGCGGGATGGTGCTCGCGATCGGGGGCTCGTGGGCGCTGGTGACCTTCGTCTTCCAGGGGACTTTCGCCCCGGCGCTGCTCCCCGCGCTCGCGATCGCGACGACGATCGTACTGATGGCGGTGGGGATCGGACTGCTTACCGGGCGCGATGTGTTCCGGGAGACGCCGATGGCAGCCTTAAGGGAAAGCTGAAAGCTAAAGGCTTAAGGCTTAAGGCTTTGAGCTTTCAGCTTTGAGCTTTCAGCTTTCAGCTTTCATTCAATCCGCACCAACCCCAGCCGCAGGGTGCCGTCGCCCGTCACCCCCACGACTCCACTCTGCCCTGCCGTGATGGTGAGATCGATCGGGGCAAAGCCACCGGGGACGATCGGACCGAGGGGGAGCTCTGGTGGGGCGGCGCTGGTGGCTAGCGCGAGGGCGGCGGGGGTGAGGCGCGTGGGGCGGACGGGATCGGCGTTGGGGAAGCGCGGGTCCCCACTCGGCGAGCGACAGCGCCCCACCTCCTCGCAGAGTCCGCGGAACTGACTGCGGAGGTGCCACGACGGGAAGGTGAGCCGCGAGGGAACGGCGAACCCGGCATCGTCGACCATCATCGTGAGCGCCCACTCGGGGAGGAGCTCCTCCCAAGGGCGCTGCGCGCGTGCCTCGAGATTGGCGATCCCCGAGAGTCCTCCCGCGGTGAGCGCGGCGAAGGCCGCCGACTCCTCCCCCTCCTGCTGATCGAGCACCCATCGCGTGAGCGCCCAGGCCGATCCATAGAACGAGAGATCGCCGGGCGCGGTGGGACCGAGGGGGGACCGCGCGGTCGGGGCGCTGAGCATCTCGTAGAGCGCCTCGAGGTGCGGCTGCATCGCGCGGGGGGTATCGGGGCACCCCGCGCCGGCGATCTCACAGGCGAGGCTGGTCGCGAACCCGACGTTCGTCCCGGGGCGATGGCCGTAGATCGCGCGAGCGAAGAGCTCTTCGGCGTGCCGCGCAGTGGCCTCCTCGAGCCAGGACTCCTCGAGCGGTTGCCCGCGGACGACGCGCTCCGCATACGAGGCGAGATGCTTCAGTTCGTGCACGAGGGTCGCGCGCATCTCCCGGCTCCAGCGCGCGGGGGTCCCCGGCGCGTCCCCGCCCTGCGCCACCGTGGGGACCTGCGCATAGATGAACTCCCCCATGTCACTCGCGGCGAACTGCGCGCGCGGGAAGAGATCACAGGTGACGGTCGCTGCCAGGACGCCCCCGTCGAGCAGGGTGTTCATGCGCGGGGTGAGCACGACCGCGACGTGTCCATCGTCGTCGAGCCGACCATCCATCACGAGGGGATCGCCGAAGCGGCGGACGATCGCCCATCCAAGCGAATCGAGCTCGGCGCCGACCTGCGCGTACAGGGCGTCCTGCGTGCCGGCGAGGGTACGGGTGCCCTCGAGGACCGTGGTCGTGTCCTCGAGGATCGCGATGCGTTGTCCGACCCAAGCTACCCGCGCGGTGATCGGGGTGAAGCGGGCGCAGAGGTCCGGGTGCCCGAGGGCGGGCAGCCGGACCGCTCGGAGTTCCCCGACGCGGGGTTCGACGAGACGCGGCGCGCCATCGGGAGACGACCAGCGCGCGAGCGACGCCGTGGGGCGCGTCGCGGCGGAGCGGCGCGCGGTGGCGGGGGTCGCGAGGGGTAAGGGCGTGGCGCGGATCGCGCGGGCGAGGAGCGACGATGCGACGGGGTCCTGGACCGCGACGACCCCCGTGAGCGTCGGCGCGATCTCGGGCGCCCCGATCGCGCGCGCGGCGTTCACCACCGCGAGGCGATAGCGACCGGGACTGGCCGAGAGATCGAGACAGTGGGCGGCCGCCGGTGTGAGGATGGTGACCCCGCCACGCTCGAAGGTGCGCGCCGTCGCCACCTCGAGCGGGACCTGCCGCACCCCGATCCCCCCGGCGGTGCCGACCTGGAGCGCGACGGTGCGCCGCGGGGCGCAGACGAAGCTCGTCGCGGGGGGGATGGTGAGCACCAACTGCGTGGCACTCGCCTGCGTGACGGCGACAGGGACGCCATCGAGGAGCACGGTGTTCGCACCGACCGTGGCGCCGAAGAGTGACCCGTTCACCACCAGGGTCTGTCCCGGGATCACCACCTGTGGGGCGATCAGGTCGATCACCGGCGCCGTGGGGGAGGGATCGGCGACCACCTCGACGTCGAGCGTGGTGGAGATCGCATCGGCCTGGGCGACGACCTGCGCCTGTCCGACGGCGACGGCGGTCACCTCTCCGAGCGGGGAGATGGCGGCGATGCGCGCGGCGGTGGAGCGCCATTGGATGCTCACGCCGAGGAGTGGCTCGCCGAGGGAATCGCGCGCGACGGCCGCGAGCTGTCGGGTCTCGGTGGGGAGGGAGAGACGGAGCGTGCCTGCGGGAGCGCCGGCGTCGAGTGTGATCGTCCGCGCCGGGGGGTTCTGCATCGTGAGGGCAAGCTCGGCGGAGAGCGCGCCGACGCTGGCCCGCACCGTCCCGGCGCCTGGGGCGATCCCGAGCAGCTGTCCCGCGGTATCGACCTGGACCGTGTTCGGGGTGAGGGAGCGCCAGATCACGCGTGCCCCCTCGACGGGCTCCCCCTCGGTCGTCAGGAGGCGCACCTCCGCGTGCATCACCCGCCCCGGTCGTAACTCGCGCGTCGGGACGAGGATCTCGAGGGATCCCCCCACCGGCGCAGGCTCGACCGGCGCCTCACCACACCCGAGCCCGAGGGCGAGGAGGAGCGCGAGGCGATTAGACTTCGACACTCACCGGGTGCGGCATTGCGGCCGTTGCGGGGGGAGGCCGCTGCACTGGATCGACTCAGCCATCCCGGTGGCGAGCGGTCCGCAGGCGGTGTTGACGACGGTGCGCAACGCCTCGAGCGAATCGGTGCCAGAGGCGGTCGCGCAGTTCTCTGCGCCCTTGAAGGTGACACAGGCGGTGCACTCCACCTGCTGCGCCTCGAGCGTGGTGTAGAGGAGGAGACCGCCGAACCCGACGATGGCGGCAAGCGTGATGAGGGTGCTGGGTTTCATCTCAGGAGGGGTGGGTCAGGCGATGACGCGATTCGCGCGATTTGGCTGGGCGGTCCTTGGGTATAACCTACTCGTGATCCTCTGGGGCGCCTACGTGCGCGCTTCGGGGTCGGGCGCGGGGTGCGGGGCGCATTGGCCGCTCTGTAACGGGGTGGTGATCCCGCGCGAGGCGGCGGTCGAGACGCTGATCGAGCTCACGCATCGCGCGACGTCGGGGATCGCGCTGCTCCTGGTGGTCGCGCAACTCGTCTGGGCCCGCCGGATCGCCCCGCGCGGGAGCGCGACCTGGCTCGTGACGCATGCGGCGATGGCGCTGATGATCACCGAGGCGTTGGTGGGGGCGGGGCTCGTGCTCTTCGAGATGGTCGCCGACAACGTGAGCCTCGCGCGCGCCTGGTGGCTCGCCGCGCATCTCCTCAACACCTTCCTCCTCGTCGCGGCGCTGACGCTCATCCCCTGGTTCGCCTCGGGGCAGCGCGCGCCGCGGCTCGGCGAGGGGAGCGGGGAGCGGGGGCTCCTCGCCGCGAGCCTCCTCGGGATGCTGGCGGTCGGGATGAGCGGGGCGGTGACCGCGCTCGGGGACACCCTCTTCCCCGCGACCTCGCTCGCCGCGGGGCTCGCGCAGGACCTCGACCCCGCCTCGCATCTCCTAGTGCGCCTCCGCGTGATCCATCCGACCCTCGCGATCGTGGTCGGCACGCTGATCGCGCTCACCGCCGGCGTCGCGATGGTGCGCCGCCCGTCGCCGATGACGCGTCATCTGGGGACGGTCACCCTCGGCCTGGTGGTCACACAGCTGCTCGCGGGGCTCCTGAACCTCGTGTTGCTGGCGCCGATCTGGATGCAGCTCGTGCATCTCCTCCTCGCCGACGCCCTCTGGATCGTCCTCGTCCTGCTCGCGGCGGCTACGCTCGCGGCGGACCGGCGGGATGGATCCGCATCGAGCCCGGGAGCTGGTCGAGCAACCGGTTGAGATCGGTCGCGCGATCGAGCGTCGTCACGAAGGTGAGGCCGTCGAGGGTCACGACGAGCATCCGGTTCACCCCATAGAGCACCACGCGGCCATGGCCGGCATGCACCACGTTGCTCGCCGCGTCGACGAAGCGCACGTCGCCTGAGGCGCCATTCCCATCGTCGTCGAGTTCGCGGGCGCGACGGAGCGCGGCCCAGGTCCCCACATCGTCCCACCCGAACTCCCCGCGCACCACGAGGAGGCGGTCGGTGCGCTCGAGGAGGCCGCGCTCGAGCGAGGTGGCGCGCACCATCCCGACGAAACCGGGGAGATTCCCGCGCCGGAGGGGATCGAGCCCATCGCGCACCTCGAGGCAGTGCTGGGCGAGCTGCTCGAGGACGACGCCGGCGGTGCCGACGAGGATCCCCCCATGCCAGAGCGCACCGTCGGCGATCCGCTGGTGCGCCTCCTGCTCGCTCGGCTTCTCGATGTAGCCGCGCGTCTCGGCGACGCCGCCGGCGTCGAGCGGCAGATCGAGGTCGAGGGGGGCACCGGGGAGGACGTAGCCGAACCCCGTCTCGGCACGCGAGGCGGGGATCCCGATGGAGACGAGGGCCTGTTCGCGCGCGGCGTAGGCGGCGGCGCGGCGCACGGTACGACGGAACTCGTCGGGAAAGGTGATCGCGAGATCGGCGTGGACGGCACAGGCGATCGCGCCGGGCCCCGCGCGCTGCACGAGCTCCTGTGCCGCCCAGGCGAGCGCGGCCGCCGTCCCCAGGGGGCGCGGTTCCACGAGCACATTCTCCTCCGGCACCTCGGCGGTGACGGAGCGGATCGCGGGGGCGATGTCACGGCTCGTGAGGATCAACACCCGCTCCGGCGGGATGTCGGGCTGCAACCGACCGACGGCGTCCTCGATCAGCGTGCGATCGGAGACGAGCGCGAGGAGGGGCTTCGGCCGGTCCGGGGTGGAGAGGGGCCAGAAGCGGGAGCCGATCCCACCGGCGAAGACGATGGCCCAGAGGGCGACCCCGGTCTCGGGGGCATCCCCGGCGAGGCGTTGGACCTCGGGGAGGGTGCCGGCCCCGGCGCTCGGGCCGGTCGGGTCGAGGTCGTCGATCGGGGTCACAGGAAACGAAAGCTACATCGCCGCCATATTGAGGGGAGATGCGCGCCTCCCTCCTCCTTCTCTGCGCGGTGGCCTCCCTCGTGGCACCGCCGCGCGCGGCGGTGGCCCAGTCCCCCACCTGTGCGCCCGCGCGCACCGCGCTTGTGTTGGGCGGGGGCGGGGCGAAGGGGCTCACCCACCTCGGCGTCCTGCAGGCGCTCGACTCCCTCGGGATCGTCCCCGACCTGATCGTCGGCTCGAGCATGGGGGCGGTGATCGGGGCGCTCTACGCGGCGGGGGAATCTCCCGCGAGCATCCGCGAGCGGATCCGAGAGGCGCGACTCGACGCGGTGATCCATGACTACGATCCCACCCTCTCCCCCTCCCTCGTCGGACTCCCGGCGGCGGTCGTGTGGGAGCGCTCCCCCACGCGGTGGGTGCTGCAGAGCGGCGCGGTCCGCGAGGGGGAGGCGAACGCGATCCTCTCTGCGCTCAGCCTGCGCGCGAATCTTGTCGCAGGGGGAGAGTTCGATCGCCTTCCCATCCCCTTCCGTGCCGTCGCGACCGACCTCGCGACGCGTGAGGTGGTGGTGCTCGACCGCGGCGATCTCGGGGAGGCGCTCCGGGCGAGTATGGGGATCCCCGTGCTGCTGCGGCCGATCGTGCGCGATGGGCGCGTGCTGGTGGATGGTGGGATCGGCTCCAACACCCCGGTGCGCATCGCCCGGGCGCTCGGGGCGGAGCGCGTGATCGTCTCCGCGGTGAGCTCCCCACTCCCCGACCTCTCGGAGAGCGCCGATCCCCTCGCGGTGACGAACGCGCTCTTCGAGTTCCTCTTCGTCCAGGACTCGCTCCTCCCGCGCGCGGGGGATGTGATCCTGCGGCATCCGACCGAGCCGTTCGGGATGCTCGACTTCCGTCCCACGACGATCGACGCCTTGGTGCGGCTCGGTCGCCGCACAGCGGATGCCGCGCTGGGGGGCGCGCGCTGCGTGCGCCCCGAGGGCATGGTGCCTGACCCCGTCACCCCGCTGCGCGGGGTCGGTCAGATTGCGGTCACCGCGGCGCATCCTGAGGATGCGGCACTCGTGCGTCGCCGGCTGGTGCCTCGATCCCATGGCGCGCTGGACACCGCCGCGCTCGCGGCGGGGATCCTCCGACTCGGTCGCTCCGATCGGATCCAAGCGGCCTGGCTGACCCCCACCACCCGCGGCGATTCGATCGATCTCGCCATCCGTGTCACCGCGGCCCCGCCGCAACGCGTGGGGATGGGGTTCGCCTTCGATCACACGATGTCGGGGCGCCTCTGGACGGGAGGAGTGCAGCAGCGCGTGCTCGGGAGCACGTTCGATGGGACGGTGCTCGCGACCATCGGGACCTACCGGAGCGATCTGACCGCGGCCCTTCGCCGCGAGATGAGGATTGGCGCGCGGACCCTCCCGGTGGGACTCGCCTTCGAAGGGATGAACGAAGAGGTCCGACGCTACGACGGGGTAACCGAACTCCCGTCGGTGACGACGGAGTCGTACGGGCTCTTCGTCGGGGTGCGCCCACTCTACGAGGCGGGATGGACGCAGGAGGCCGGGCTCGATTGGCGCAGCTGGCGCCAACCGGGTCGATCCCTCGCCGCGAGTGTGGGGGTCCGGTACGCGGTGCGCCACCGTCGCGCGGGGGTCCCGAGCCCGAGCGTCACCTTCGAGACGGTGCTCCTCGACGACTGGCGGCGGGTGCGACTCGAGGCGATGCACCGCGACACGATCGGACGGCTGATCGTCGAGCCCCATCTGCGCCTCGGCGCCGGCCGTGCCCTCCCCGTCCAGGAACAGTTCACCCTCGGCGGTCTCGATGGCTTCGCCGGGCTCCCGCTCCTCGCCGTACGCGGGGATCATGAGGCGTTCGCGTCGGTGGCGCTCCGACTCCCCCTCGTCCGGCGACTCAGCGCGCGCCTCGAGCCGATGGTGGGTGTGCTCGGCGTCGGCGGACTCCGGGTCGGCACCGGGATGTACACCGGCGATCTCCTCGGGGGCGTCCGCGCCGGGCTCGAGCTCGAGACCCCGTTCGGCCCGATCCGTGTGGAAGAGGGGTTCGCCGGCCGCGGGCCGCGTCAGGCGCTGATCCGCGTGGGGCACTGGTTCTGAACCGTTGCGTCGCGCGAGCGACGCGGTCTCAGAACCAGTCGTCCTTGAACTCCAATGCCGCGGGGTCGTTCCGGAGGAGGAGCGCCGCATCGGGGCCGTTCTTCGGGAGCTCGAAGCGCGCGTAGAAGCGCGCCGCGGCGACCTTCCCGGCATAGAACGCCCCGTCGTCACCGCTCGCCCCCTGGGCGATCGCCTGCGTGGCGATCGTCGCCTGCTGGGTCCAGAGCCAGGCGAAGACCACGCGGGAGACGAGCTCCATGTACACGGACGCGTTGGCGAGTCCGCGCGTGGGATCGGCCTGCATCTCCCGCCCTAAGGACTTGGTGACCGTCACCATCTGCGTCGCCGCCTCGCCGAGCGCCTGCGCGAGGTCGGTGAGTCCCGCCGCGGTGGCGTCGGCCACTGCGGTCTCGATGCGCCGCATGAAGGCGCCGACCGCCGCCCCCTGCTGTTGCATCACCTTCCGCCCGAGGAGATCGAGGGCCTGGATCCCGTTGGTCCCCTCGTGGATCTGGTTCAGGCGATTGTCGCGATAGAGCTGCTCGATGTCGTACTCGCGCGCATAGCCATAGCCCCCGAGGCATTGCAGCGCATTGGAGATCCCCTCCTGGCCGTAGATCGAGGGCCAGCTCTTGGCGATCGGGGTGAGGAACTCGAGGAGGAGATGCGCCTCGGCGCGTTCCGCCTCGGTCGGGGCGGTCTGTTCCTCGTCGACGAGCCGCGCGCAGGCGAGCACCAGTGCGAGCGATCCCTCGGCGGCGCACTTCGCGATGAGGAGCATCCGCCGGATATCGGCATGCTCGATGATCGCCACCGGGGGCTTCGCCGGATCCTTCTCCGCGGGGAGGCGTCCCTGCTTCCGCGCGCGAGTGTACTCGAGCGCGTAGCGATAGGCGGCGTAGCTCATCGCCGTCGCGGCGCGCCCCACCCCGATGCGCGCCTCGTTCATCATATGGAACATGTAGGCGAGGCCGTGGTGCGGCTCGCCGACGAGTTCACCGAGGCAGGGGCCGCGCTCGCCGAAGTTGAGGAGGGTCGAGGTCGTCCCGCGCCACCCCATCTTATGGATGAGGCCCCCGAGGACGATCTCGTTGGATGCGCCGAGCACCCCGTCGTCAGAGTAGCGACGCTTCGGGACGATGAAGAGGGAGATCCCCTTGGTGCCGGCCGGCGCGCCGGCGATCCGGGCGAGGACCAGGTGCACGATGTTCTCGGTGAGCTCGTGCTCGCCGGCGGAGATCCAGATCTTCGTCCCCTCGATGCGGTAGGTGCCGTCGGGGTTCGGATAGGCCGTGGTGCGGAGATCGGCGAGGGCGGAGCCGGCGTCGGGCTCGGTGAGCGCCATCGTCCCACCGAAGCGTCCATCGAGCATCGGGGGGAGCCACTTCGCCTTCTGCGCCTCGGAGCCGAAGGCCGCGATGAGGTTCGAGGCGCCGGCGGTGAGCATCGGGTAGCTCGCGCTCCCGATGTTCGCCGCCTCGAGCCAGGCGATCGCCGCCCCGGCGACCGTATGCGGGAGCTGCAGGCCGCCGCGCTCGGCGTCGTGCGTGGCAGCGATGATCCCCGCCTCGGCGGTGGCCGCGTACGCGGGCTTGAGCTCCGGCTGCGTGACGACCACGCCGTCGACGACCTCGGGCTCCTCTTGGTCGTTCCGCTTCCGGTTCGGCGCGTAGTGACGCTCCGCGACCTCGCGCGCCGTCTCGAGCACGGCGTCGTAGATCTCCCGATTCTGCTCGGCGAAGCGCGGGCGCGCGGTCAGCGCCTCGACGTCGAGGAGTTCGTAGAGGAGGAAGTGGAGATCGCGGGGATTCAGGAGTTCGCTCACAGACACCTCAGGCGATGATTACTCGGTATACCCCGAAGGGTCGCGACCCGTCACGACCCTATGGGCGATACGCGATGCAGTCGATCTCGACGCGGAGCCCCTCGCCCGGGAGTCCCGCCGCCTGGATGGTGGTCCGCGCGGGGCGATGGTCCCCGAAGACCCGCTGGTAGACCCCGTTCATCTCCTGGAACTCTCGCATGTCGAGGAGGAAGACCCCGCAGCGGAGGACGTACTGGAGGTCGGAGCCGCCCGCCTGGAGGATCGCCCGGAGGTTCTTGAGGCACTGCTCGGTCTGGGTCGCCGCATCGGGGCCGGCGAGCTGGCCGGTGGCGGGGTCGGTGGCCCCCTGCCCCGAGACGAAGATCAGGCGTTCGAAGCCCATCCCGGGGACGTAGGGACCGACGGGGGCGGGGAGGTTGGCGGCGTGGATCGGCGTGTGGGTCATGCGGGCCCCTGCGGCTTGGTGGCGCGGACGAATCCGCTCAAGAACTTCCCGTCGATCTGGCGCGCGAAATACGCGGGGTCGAGCCCGGTGCCCTCGAGGAGCGTCGTGGCATCATCGACCGAGTAGATGCGGGTGGGTTCGATCGACGCGTGCGCGAAGCCGACCTCGCGCAACAGGCGGAGAAACTCCTGCTCCTCAAGCGCCCCGGCGATGCACCCCATCCAGAGCTCCATGTTCTTTCGCACATCGGCGGGGACCTCGCCCCGCACGATCACATCGGAGACGGCGAAGCGCCCCCCGGGCTTGAGCACGCGGAACGCCTCCGCGAGGGTCTTGCGCTTGTCACCGGAGAGATTGATCACGCAATTCGAGATGATCACGTCCACCGAGGCGTCGGGAAGGGGGATCGATTCGATGTGCCCCTTAAGGAACTCCACGTTGGTCGCGCCGGCCTTGGCCTTGTTCTCGTTGGCGAGCGCGAGCATCTCATCGGTCATATCGAGGCCGTAGGCCTTGCCCGTCGGCCCCACCCGCTTCGCAGAGAGGAGCACATCGATCCCGCCACCTGATCCAAGATCGAGCACCGTCTCCCCTTCATGGAGATCTGCGAGCGCCGTCGGGTTGCCACAGCCGAGAGAAGCGAGGAGGGCCTCAGCGGGGATCCCCGCCGCCTGCCCCTCGTCGTAGAGGTTCACCGTGATCGGGTCCCACGAGGTGGTGGAGTTCCCACAACATCCACTCGAGCCTTCGGCGGGGGCGCAGCAACTCGCGGCGAGGGTCTCACCCGCGGCCGCGCCCTCGGCCACGCGGCGGGCGGCGGCCCCGTAGCGCTCGCGCACGGCGTCGCGGAGGGGGGAGACGGGTTCGGCCTTCGGGTCGCGACGGGTCAGGGATTCCATGGCGCTCTCCTTTCCCCTCAAGATACCCTCGGAGCGGTCAGCGCGTTCGCGGCCGTCGGAGGCCGGCGATCCACGCGAGCAGACCGACGGTGGGCCCGCCGAGGAGTAGGACCCGAGTCGCCTCGGCCATCACCGGGAGGTCGGCGTACCGCGCCCCGATCCCGTAGATCGCCCAGGCCACGACGAGTGGAAAGACCCACATCCCGCGGGCCCTAGCCATCCAGGCCCCGAGCGCGGAGGCAACGGTCATCATCGCGATGCTCCAGGTGGTCTCGCTGATACCGAAGCCCCCGAACCCCACCACGTGGGCGAACTGAAAGGTGTTGGAGATCACCGCGACGCTGATCCAAGCGAGATAGAGATCGAAGGGCCAGATCACGCAGAGCCGCTCATGCCACGCGGGGGCGTCCGGGGCCGCCCGGAGTCCCTCCGCCGTCGCGATGAGCGAGACGAGGAAGACCAGCATCACCAGCAGGGCGAGGGCATACTGCCCGAAGCTGAAGAGGGTGATCCAGGCGACGTTCAGCACGCCTGCGACGACCCACCACCATCCGAGGCGCTCGACGGCACGCCGGGATCCCTCCAGCGGGAGCCACTGATAGACGGCACTCGCGATGAGCCCTGTGTAGATGAGGCTCCAGATCCCGAAGACCCAGTTGGCGGGGAGGAAGAGCGAGCGGTAGCGGTTCGCGAGTTCGCCGATCGAGGCCCCGCTCATCGCGCCGGTCGCCGCGAGGCCGTTCAGGGCGATCACGGCAAGGAGGGTCAGGGTGTTGAGGGATCGCATCACGATCGGACGTGGCATGGGCTTCCCGTCGAGGGTGGGAGGTCGTGGATCAGCGGGGAGATCGGCGAGGGGGCATCAGCGGGGCATGGCCAGGACCTCGGCCTCCGACCGATCGAGCAATTCGCGCACGAGCGGGACCTGGAATTGCCGACGGACCGTCACGCCGTAGAAGACCTCGTAGAGGTCGGGGACGACGTGGTATTCGTGCAACTTCCCCGTGCGGAGCTCATCACGGACGACGACCGCCGGCACGAGGGCGACCGCCTTCAGGTCCCGCGCGAGTAGCCGCAGCATCGCCATGTCATCGACCTCGGCGACGATGGTGGGACGGAGCCCATATCGCTCGCAGAGCACATCGAACCCTTGGCGCACCTCCGTCTCGCGGCTCGGCAAGAGCAACGGCCATCGCGTGAGATCGTCGGGCCAGCGGAAGGGACGCCCGCGCCGCGCATGCCCGATGAGGGAGACCTGTTGCCGTGCGAGGCGGACACAGCGCCAGGGGTTCTCGCCATCTTCATGGACGCGGCGATTGGCGAGGACGAGGTCGAGTTGATGGGTGCGCAGACGCGCGAGGAGTTCCTCGAGCGACGCAGATTGCAGGACGAGCGAGACCCCCTCGCGGTCGAGGAGCGGGGTGAGAAACCCGCGCTGGAAGTTCCGCGACATGTTCGCTACCGCACCGATGCGGAGCACCAGGCGCGCCGCGGTGCGACCCGCCGTGAGGGTGGCGACGAGCTCGTGCCCCGCCCCGACGATCGTCTCGGCGTACTCGAGGGCGATCCGTCCCGCCTCGGTGAGGACGAGCTGGCGCCCCTGACGGTGAAAGAGCGGTTGCCCAAAGCGGGCCTCGAGCTGCCGGATCTGCGTAGAGAGCGCGGACTGGGAGAGGCGAAGGTGCTGCGCAGCGCGCGTCAGCTGCCCTTCGCGGGCCACGGCCCAGAAGTACAGGAGATGATGGTAATTGAGCGGGGGTGGCCGGTCCGGCATCGTTCTGTTTTGGTTATGGATTTGATGAATATAATGTATTTTGCAGAAGTGTAGCCCCCACCGATCTTCCGGTCGCCTCTCACCGGAGATCCCATGCCGATGCTCCTCACCGCGGTGGCCCCGCTGCTGCCGCTGCTCGCGTGGCCCCTGCTCGCCCCGCTCGAACGGGTGATGACCCTCCTCATCGCCGTCGTCGGGGGGATCACCTTCCGCTTCTCGCAGCGCTACCTCGACGGTACCGCGGACCTCGCGCGCTACAATCGATGGTTCGTCGCCACGCTCGCGGCCGCCCTCCTTGTGGTCCTCGCCGATGACCTCATCGTCATGGGACTCGCCTGGACCGCGACGAGCCTCTTCCTCCACCGCCTCCTCACCTTCGTCCGCGGGCGCGCCGCCGCCGAGGTGGCGGCCCACAAGAAGTTCATCCTCTCCCGCCTCGCCGACCTGGCCATCGCGGCGAGCGTCTTCCTCTTGGCCCGCGAGTTCGGGACCACCGACCGCGCCGCGATCCTCGCCGCCGTCGAGGGCGCGACCGCCCTCTCCCCCCGGACCGAGCTCGCCGGCGCCCTCCTCGCCCTCGCGGTGATCATGCGCTCGGCGCAGCTCCCCTTCCACGGGTGGCTCATCCAGGTGATGGAGGCGCCGACCCCCGTCTCCGCCCTGCTCCATGCCGGGATCGTCAACCTCGGCGCCTACCTCCTCCTCACCCTGGCGCCGCTCCTCAGTCGCCTGACGGTCGCCCCCGCCCTCCTCCTCGGGGCTGGCCTCGTCACCGCGCTCCTCGCCTCCACCGTCCTCCTCACGCGCGGGAGCGTGAAGGGCGCCCTCGCCTGGAGCACCTGCGCGCAGATGGGATTCATCCTTCTCGAATGCGGGCTCGGCGTCTACGACCTCGCCCTCCTGCACCTCGTAGGCCACGCGCTGTACAAGGCCCACGCCTTCCTCAGCGCGGGGACCGTGGTAGCGCGCGCGGTCGGGCGGCCGCGATCACCCGCCCCATCGCTCGTCGGATGGCGTTGGACGGGGAGCCTCGCGCTCGCGGGGCTCGTCACGGGCGCGGTCGCGCGCGCGACCTGGGGCTCGGAGACGCTCGCGCACCCGGGCGTGCTCGCCTCCGGGGCGCTCCTCGCGCTCGGGCTCGCCGGGGTACTCGCGACGGTCGACTGGCACGGGGGCTGGCGCGCGCTGCGCCTCCCCTTCGCCCTCCTGGTCGGACTCCCCCTCGCCTACGCAGGGTGGCACGTCCTGATGGGGCGCATCGTCCCTCCGCTCGTCCCCGCGGCGCTCCCCGTGGCGGGCTTCGCCGTGGTGCCGCTCGCCTTCCTCGGGTTGCTCGCGCTCCAGGCCACGGTGACGGCGCGCCCCGCGGGCGCGCTCGCGCGGGCGCTCTATCCGCACGCGGTCGCGGGTTTCCATCTCGATGAGCTCTTCACGCGCCTCACCTTCCGCGTCTGGCCGCCGGTCCTCACGGAGCCCCGCCAGATCGCGCGGACGGAGGCGATCACCCCCGCCGCGGAGCGCGCCGCCTGATGACGACGCTGACGATGCATCCCCCCACCCTCGCGGACGATCCGGGCGTGGATCCCGCCCTGCGCGCCCAGATCGACGCCGCCTGCGCCCGCGTGGCCCCGGCCTGGCCGCTCGATCGCCTCATCGCGGTGAATCCGCATTGGGGATGGGTCGCGCGGCCGATCACCGAGGCCGCCGCCGAACTGCATGCGCTCAGCGGGGCCCGGTTCCATCTCCCGCGCCGCTGGTATCGCGAGGCCCTCGCCTCGGGACGGCTCACCCCAACGGACCTGCGACGGGCGCTTGAGGTGATCGGATCCACGCGTTCCCTCGACTCGGTGCTCGCCGCGATCGAGGAAGAGGCCCCGACGGTGCCGACGCATCCGCTCATCACGGCGCTGCGCGACGGGCTGCACGACACCCGACGCGAGGTCAGCTGGCACGACCTCGCCATCGGGTCGATCGGCCGGGCCTGTGAATCCTGGTTCGACGTCGAACAGGCGACCTGGCAACCCGATCGCACCTCGGGGCTCTTCGGCCTCTGGCGTGCCCTCGCCCGCGCCGAGCGCGGGCCGCGGCTCCTGCTGGATATCGCGCGATGGACCGAGGCGGTGGACGAGCTGCCGACGAGCCCCCTGGCGGTGATCGAGGAGGCCTTGGAGACGCTGGGAGTCCACGAAGGGGGACGCACCGACTACCTCACGGCCGCCCTGCTCAGCGTCAACGGGTGGGCATCGCTCTGCGCCTTCCGTCGGTGGGAGGCGCGGCTGCAGCAACAGGAGGATGGGACGATCGAGTGCCTCCTCGCGATGCGGCTCGCCTGGGAGCTCCTCCTCTATCGGACGGCGCGCGGGACCGATCTGGCGGGGCGCTGGCATCGCGCCCGCGCGGTGTGGCGCGCGCAGGCCGCGCTCGTGCCGTCCGATCACGAGATCGACTGGATCCTCCTCCGTGCCCTGGAGCTCCGCTATCACGAACGGCTCGCCGAGGCGCTGGTCGCTACCCCGACCGCGCCGGCGCTGCGCTTCGGCCTAACCGCACCCGCCACCACGCGCGTGCAGGCGGTCTTCTGCATCGACGTGCGCTCCGAGGTGTTGCGGCGGGCGCTCGAGTCGCATGACGCGGGGATCCAGACGCTCGGCTTCGCGGGGTTCTTCGGGCTCCCGCTGGCCTATGCGCCGGCGGCCGGCCCTGCGCGCCCGCAGCTCCCCGGCCTCCTCGCGCCGACGGTGATCGCGGGGGACATGGGGACCGGGCTCGACGGCGCGCGTGCCCGTACCGCGCAGGCCGCGGCCGATGCGCGCGCCTGGGATGCGCTCGCGACCGGGGCCGTCGGGGCCTTCCCCATGGTGGAGGCGACGGGGATCGCCGCGCTGGCCTCCCTAGTGCGCGCCGACATCGCGACCACGATCCGCTCGGGCGATGCCGCGCGACATGGGCTCGACGACCCCACGGTTCGTGACGCGCATCCTGTCCTCACGCGACGACTCGACGGCACCCCGCTGGAGACCGACGACCGGGTGCGACTCGCTGCCGACGTGCTCCGCGGGCTCGGCCTCACGGAAGGGTTCGCCCGGCTCGTGGCCTTCATCGGCCATGGGGCCTCGGTCACGAACAATCCGCAGGCCGCGGGCCTCGCCTGCGGCGCCTGCGGTGGGCAATCCGGCGAGGTGAATGCTCGGGCGGTGGCCCACCTCTTGAACGACCCCGTGGTGCGGGATGCGCTCCAGACGCAGGGGATCATGATCCCACCCGAGACGGCCTTCGTGGGGGGGGTGCACGACACCGTGACCGATGGGGTGACCCTCTATCCCGAGGCGGTGGTGCGCCTCACGCACGCCCGCGAACTCGAGGCCTTCGCCGACGACCTCCTCCTGGCGGGCGATGCGGTCCGGCGCGAGCGTGCCGCGTCACTGAAGATCCCTGAGGCGAATCGCGCCCCGCTTCGCGTCGCCCTGGAACGGCGCGCCGCCGACTGGTCCGAGGTGCGCCCGGAGTGGGCCCTCGCGCGGAACGCGGCGTTCATCGCGGCGCCACGCAGCCGGACCCGGCCCCTCCGGCTGGATGGACGGGCCTTCCTCCATGAATACGACTGGCGGCAGGATCGTGGCTTCACCGCGCTGACGACGATCCTCACCGCCCCCGTCGTGGTCGCCCACTGGATCAACATGCAGTACCTCGCGTCGACGGTGGATCCCACGCGGTATGGGAGCGGTGACAAGACGCTCCACAACGTCGTGGGCCGGCGGATCGGGGTGTACGAGGGGGCCGGGGGCGACCTCCGCATCGGACTCGCCCATCAGTCGGTGCACGATGGCACGGACGTCGTGCATGAGCCGCTCCGGCTCGCGGTGTATGTCGAGGGGCCGGCCCCGGCCATCGATGCGATCATCGCCGAGCACCCGGTGGTCCGCGACCTCGTCGCGAACGAGTGGATCCATCTCTATCGCATCGACGGCGAGGGGGATGCGGTCTATGCCCGGCGCCCGTCTGAATGGGTGCCCGTGGCGGTTCGGGGCGCCGTCCGAGGCGGGTGATCGATCAGCGGTCGCCGTCGTCGCGCACGAAGGCGGCGATCCGTCGGACGATCTCACTCTCGCCGCGATTGATCCGGGCGAAGGCCCCGATGCTCACCCCATGCGTACCGGGCACCCACACCTCCTCGACCGGTACGCCGGCGGTCTGGAGGGCGGCGGCCAGGCGACGGGTGTTGCGCGGATTCACCGTGCGGTCGTCCTCGCCCATCACCAAGAGCGTGCGGAGCGACCGTGGGGTGACGAAGTGGATCGGGAGCGCATCGTACTCCCGCTCCGGTGGACCGGCGAAGGTCCGCCGGAGCAGCTTCGTGTCAAAGACGAAGTCGTAGGGCCCCGAAAGCCCCACAAAGCCACTGAGGATCGCCGGGGAGGTGCCCTGCTTCGCGAGATAGCGCGCATCGTAGGCTACCAGCGCCGCGAGGTGCGCCCCCGCGCTGTGCCCCATGAGCACCACGCGCGCGGTGTCCCCACCCCACGCGGTCACCCCGGCGCGCGCATGCGCTACCGCCTGCGCGACATCATCGACGAACGCCGGGAAGCGGGTGCCCGGCATCAGGCGATAGTTGGGAAGCACCGCGACGAATCCCAGCTGCGCGAGCGCCTCGCCGACCCAGGCATAGCCGCGCTTGTCACCGCTCTCCCAACTCCCGCCGTGGACGAAGATCACGACCGGCGCCGGCGTGGTCCGTGGCCGCCTCAGCGAATCGAGGGCGCGATAGACATCGTAGCGCTGGCGCGGTCCCTCGCCATACGCGACCTCGGTGCGTGGGACTTCGGCGGTCTCGATGAGATTCGCGGCGCCGAGTTGGATCCCGGTGCAGGCGGTCGAGCAGAACAGGAGGAGCGCGACGAGCGCGCGCCCGATCGGTGCGCGCCTCATGATGCGGCGGGGGCTGGCGTGCCCTTGAGTCGCCGCACGAGGGCGAGCCCACTCAACACGAGGCCCCCGACGATGATCCCGAACCCGGCCTCGAGCGCCATCGCGAGCAGGGTCCCTGCCCCACCGCGACCGGCCGTGAGGGCCTCGATGCCATGCCCCACGGTTGGGATCCCATGCGCGAGGATCGCGCCCCCGACCAGGAACATCGCGATCGTCCCCGCGATGCCGAGGCCTCTGAGCAGCCAGGGTGCCGACCGCAGGATGGCGTGACCGAAGGTCCGCGCCGCCCCTCCCAGCGCCACGAGCTGGAGCCCCAGATCGTCGAGCTTCACGATCCCCGCGACCAGCCCATAGACCAACAGGGTCACGAGCACCCCGATCGCGCTCAGTGCGGCGGCCTGCTGCGGCACCGAGGCCGACGTCATGGTGCCGAGCGCGATGACCACGATCTCCGCCGAGAGGATGAAGTCGGTGCGGATCGCGCCGCGGATCCGCGTGCGCTCGAGGGCGAGGAGGTCCGCCGCGGAGGCTGTCGCCGCCGCCCGGAGCTCTTCTTTATGGTGGGCCTCCTCGGGCGGATGCCGGAGTTTGTGCCACACCTTCTCCACCCCTTCGTAACAGAGGAAGGCACCGCCGAGCATGAGGAGGGGGGCGATCGCCGCCGGCACGGTCGCACTGATCACGAGCGCCGCCGGCACGAGGATCACCTTGTTGAGGAGCGAGCCTTTGGCGACCGCCCAGACCACGGGGAGTTCCCGGTCGGGGGAGAAGCCCACGACCTGTTGGGCATTGAGCGCGAGGTCGTCCCCCACCACCCCGCTCGTCTTCTTGACGGCCACCTTGGACATGGTGGCGACGTCATCGAGCAGCGCGGTGATGTCGTCGAGGAGGGCGAGGAGTCCGGCAGCGGCCACCGGTCAGATGGTCTCGAGACTCACGACCGGGAGCTGCGCGACCCGCGAGGCATGCTCGATGGTCATACTCACCAGATTGCCAGCGCGATCGAGGTCGACGTAGACGCTGTCGGAGATCTCGAGCGTCTCCTCGACCGTCGACTCGGCGAACTCGAGCAAGGCCGTGTCGGTATCCCTGAAATATTTGACTTTCATGTGCGGAACCGGCGGTCGAAGAAGGCGTTGTGGACGGTCCTGCCGTCCGCGAGGAGGATCACGCGGAGGTAGCGACCTTCCTCCGGAATGTACACCCAGCGTCTGACCCGACCATCCCGTTGCACCAGTTCGGCGACTGGCGACCGGATGGCGCGAAGAATCCATTCGTCCAAGATCCGGGCACGGTCGGAGCGCTTCCGAATCTCCCGAAAATACTCCGTCGAACGAAATGGGAGTGACGGCGAACCATGCGACGGGGACGAGGGCATCCCCGAACATCGGGTCCGATGGGCTCTCCCCCCGACCCCTTCGGACGCGAGCAGGATCTCCAGGATTCGCCAGCTTCCAGCTTTCAGCTTTGAGCTTCCAGCTTCCAGCTTTCCGCCTTCAGCATTCCTCCCTCCCCCTCCGTAATCACATCACCCCCGCATTTGCCCCCCCTGCCCGGGGAGGGCATACTGCAGGGAGTGCGCGTGCCCCACGCACCGGTGACGCAGGCATCTGACCCCCGACCCCCGATGGCCGCCTGCCCCGCCGGCCATCTCGCACGGAGCACCTCGTGAGAGCATCCCGCATCATCCCCGCCCTCGCCCTCTGGCTGGCCGGCACGCTCGGCGCCCAGCAGGCGACGCGCCTCGAGCCGGTCACCGGCCTTCGCGACAACGGCACCGGGTTCCACGCCCTCGTCGGGGCGCGCGTCGTCACCGCGCCGGGCCAGACCATCGACAGCGCCACCGTGGTGATCCGGAACGGCCTGATCACCGCCGTCGGCCGGAACCTGAAGGCCCCCGCCGGCGCGCGCGTCTGGGACCTGAAGGGACTGACCGTCTACCCGGGCTTCATCGACGCGCATGCGGACCTCGGGATGGACGCCGTCCCCGCCGGTGGGGACGTCGGGCCGACCCACTGGAACCCGCAGGTGCGCGCCTGGTTCAGCACCACGACCAACCTCAAGGATGACTCGACCCGCCGCGTGGCCCTCCGGTCGCTCGGCTTCGGCGCCGCTCTCGCGGTCCCCCATCAGGGGATCTTCCGCGGCACCGCCTCGGTCGTGTCCCTCAGCGATGCGGGGGTGCGCGAGCGCGTCCTCCGCGCCGACCTCGCGCAGTCCGTCGGCTTCCAGCGCTCCTTCCAGCTGGGCGGGATGTATCCGAACTCGGCGATGGGGACGACCGCGCTGATGCGGCAGACGCTGATGGACGCTGAGTGGTACATCCGCGCGAACGCCGCCTACGAGGCGAGTGGCCGCAGCGTCTTGCCGCCGGAGCGCAGTGAGGCGCTCGGCGCCCTGGCGAGCACGGTGCAAGGGAAGCAGCCGGTCCTCTTCCAGACCGGGAGCGAGGAGGAGTACCTCCGCGCCCATCGCATCGCCACGGAGTTCAAGCTCGCCCCCTGGTTCCGTGGGAATGGGACCGAATACCGGCTCATTGACGTGCTGAAGGGCCGGACGCAGCCGCTGATCATCCCGCTCAACTTCCCGGATGCCCCGGATGTCTCGAGCCCCGAGGCCGCGCTCAACGCCTCGCTCGCCACGATGCGCCATTGGTATCAGGCCCCGACGAACCCGGCGCAGCTCGCCGCCGCCGGAGTGCCCTTCGCCATCACGACCGATGGGCTCACGACGCTGACGCAGTTCCTCCCCAACCTCCGCCTCGCGGTCTCGCGCGGCCTGGCGGCCGACAAGGCGCTCGCCGCGCTCACCACGGTGCCCGCTGGCTGGCTCGGCATCGACCGTACCCACGGCACGATCGCGGTGGGGAAGGTGGCGAACCTCGTCGTCGCGGAGGGGGACCTCTTCACGCAAGACGCGAGCATTCGTGACGTCTGGGTGCAGGGCGCTCGCTACGGCGTGACGCGCCCGCCGCAGATCGACCCCCGCGGGACCTGGGCGATTACCTCGACGGACAAGGACGGCTTCAACGCCACCCTCCGCCTCGAGGGGCCGATCAACCGGATCCGTGGGACGATCGAGCGCGCGGGCCGCAAGGAACTTCCGCTCGTCGCCGTGCGGCTCGTCGCGGAGACCGGACGCATCGAGGTCACCTTCAATGGGGAACCCCTCGGGTACGAGGGAACGGTCCTGATGTCGGGGGCGGTCAGCGGTGACGAGGTCTATGGGTGGACCTCGCTCCCGAACGGGACCGATCCGACCTTCAAGGGGACGCGGACGGAGCCCTACACCGGGGCGACGCGCGGGACGGTGGCACAGAAGGTGCCGGTCATCGACCTCCCCTTCGTCCGGCCGATGATCGAGTTCGGGC
>JBMTXT010000017.1:0-23527 GCA_049453775.1 Gemmatimonadaceae bacterium
CTGATCTCATATATTTTCTCAAGCCGCTTCGGCGGCTTTTTTCTTGTCGGTCCCAAGTAGCCCATTCGCATGATCCGCGTCCTCCGCGTCCAACCTGAGAGCATCGCTACCGAACTGGGGATCGTCCCCGGGACGGAGCTCCTGCGCGTCGATGGGCGTGAGCTCGATGACTTCCTCGATTGGGAGTTCCTGACGGCAGACGAGCAGTTCGAGCTCGAGGCCAAGCTCCCTGACGGCGAGCACCTCGTCTTTGAGATCGAGCGTGACCGCGAGCTCCCGATGGGGATCGAGCTCGAGCCTCCGACCGTCAGGCGCTGCGCGAATCGCTGTGAGTTCTGCTTCATCGAGGGGCTCCCCAAGGGGCTCCGGAAGCCACTCTACATCCGCGACGACGACTACCGCCTCTCCTTCGCCTACGGGAACTTCGCGACCCTCTCCAATCTCAAGGAGCGGGACTTTCAGCGCATCCTCGAGTATCGCCTCTCCCCGCTGTACGTGTCGGTGCACGCCACGCCGTGGGAGGCCCGGAAGGTCCTCCTCAACAACCCACGCGTCCCGAACATCGTCGAGCAGCTGCAGCGCCTGACCGAGGGGGGGATCCAGTTCCACGGCCAGATGGTCGTCGTGCCGGGGCTCAACGATGGCGCGGTCCTCGAGCAGTCGCTCTCCGATCTCTCTGCCTTCGGTGAGGCCTGCCTCTCGGTGGCCCTCGTCCCGGTGGGGCTCACGCAGTTCTCGCACATCTACACCGGCAAGTCGATGGACCGCGAGACGGCGCGCGAGATCCTCGCGGTCGCCGAACGCTGGGCGGCGCGCGCGGAGCAGGAGCGGGGCGAGCCCTGGGTCTATGGCTCCGATGAGCTCTATCTCCTCGCGGAGCGAGAGCTCCCCCAGGCGGAGCACTATCGCGACTTCGCACAGATCGAGAACGGGGTGGGGGCCGTCACCTCACTCCGGGACCGGGTGCGCGATGGCGTCGCGCGCCTCCCTCGCCTCGATGGCCGGCGCATCGGGATCGTCACCGGCTCGGCGATGGCCCCGCTCATGCCCGAGCTCCTCGAGCAGCTCACCGCCGCCACCGGCGCGCACTTCGCGCTGATCCCCACGGAGAACTCCCTTTTCGGCCCGACGGTCACCACCGCCGGCCTCCTCGTGGGGGCGGACATCCGTCGCGCCCTCGAGGGCCGCGCCGACCTCGACCTCGCGCTGATCCCGGCGGAGACGATCAACGACGGGGGCCTCTTCCTCGACGACGCGTCGTTCGTCGCCGTGCGGGAGTCGCTCCCGATGCCGGTCTATCCATCCTACGATTTCATCGACGTGCTCGAGCAGGAGGGGGCGGGTGCCCTCTCGGCGGCCGGCGTCGGAGGCACCACCGCATGAGCGGGATCCCCGTCGTCGCCCTCGTCGGTCGCCCGAACGTCGGGAAGTCCGCCCTCTTCAACCGGATCGTCGGCGATGACTCCGCGATCGTGAGCGAGGAGGCGGGGACCACGCGTGACCGCCATTTCGCCCTCGCCCAGTGGAATGGCCGCGACTTCTGGCTCGTCGACACCGGCGGGTTGGTCGAGGACTCCGATCTCCCGATGGATGTCGCGATCAAGCGGCAGGTGCGTCAGGCGATCGCCGAGGCGGACATGCTGCTGCTCACGGTGGATGCGCAGGTGGGGCTCCATCCGAGCGATGCGCGCATCGTCGATCTCATCCGGCAGTCGCGGAAGCCCTGGATGCTCGTCGCGAATAAGGTCGACGACCCCCGGAGCGCCGACTATTTCGAGTTCTTCAATCTCGGGGCGGGGGATCCGATCCCGGTCTCGGCGGCGAACGGGAAGAACTCCGGCGACCTCCTCGATGCGTTGGTATCGCGTCTGCCGAGCACGGAGTCCGATGGCCCGCCCGAGGCGACGCGCATCGCGGTGATTGGGCGGCCGAACGTCGGGAAGTCGTCATTCATCAATCGCCTCCTCGGGGAGGATCGCCTCGTCGTCTCCGATGTCGCGGGGACCACGCGCGATTCGATCGACACCCCGTTCACCTTCCACGGCGAGCCGTACATCTTCGTCGACACCGCGGGGCTCCGGCGGCAGTCGAAGATCGACGATGGCGTGGAGTTTTACTCGGCGCTGCGCACGCGGCGCGCGATCGATCGGGCCGATCTCTGCATCCTGATGATCGATGCCACCGAGGGGCTCCACAATCAGGACCTCAAGATCGCGACCCTCGCCTGGGAGGCGGGGCGCGCGATGATCATCGTCGTCAACAAGTGGGACCTGAAGGAGAAGGACGACAAGACCGCCGCCAAGTTCCAGAAGGAGTGCGAGGAGAAGGCCCCCTATCTGCAGCATGTCCCCTTTCTCTTCACCTCCGCCCTCACCGGGCAGCGCGTGACCAAGGTGCTCGAGGTGATCCGTACCGTGCGCGAGGAGCGCGCCAAGCGTATCCCGACCTCCGATGTGAACGAGGCGCTGCACGAGCTCCTCGCACGACGGCAGCCTCCGCAGGCGGCGGGGAACGAGGTGAAGCTCAACTACGCCACCCAAGTGGAGACCGCGCCGCCGACGATCGTCGTCTTCGGGAATCATCCCGAGTTGGTGCAGGAGCACTACATCCGGTACCTCCACAATGGCTTCCGCGCGAAGTGGGCCTTTACGGGGAACCCGCTGCGGATCATCCTGAAGCGGAAGAGCGGACGGAACTGAAATGCCTCCCATTGGCGCGCTGGCCATCGGCTATCTCGCGGGGTCGATCCCCTTCGCCTATCTCGCCGGTCGACTGCTTCAGGGGATCGACCTGCGCACGGTCGGCTCGGGGAACCTCGGGGCGACCAATGTCTATCGCACCCTCGGCGCCCCGGCGGCGGTCGTCGTCCTCCTCCTCGATGCACTCAAGGGCGCGCTTCCGGTGCTCCTCCTCCCCGCCGAAGTGACCCATCTCCGTACGGGGATCGGCTCGCTGCAACTCCTCACGCTTGGGATCGGTGTGACCGCGATCCTCGGGCATGCGAAGCCGATCTTCCTCCTCTGGAAGGGGGGCGGGAAGGGGGTCGCGACGACGGCGGGGGTGTTCGCCGCGCTCGCGCCGACCGCGCTGGCGATCGTGCTCGGGCTCTTCGCCTTCATCCTCTGGCGCACGCGAATCGTCTCGGTCGCCTCGATCGGTGCGGCGCTCGGCCTCCCCTGGGCGGTGCTGATGACCATCGGGCCCGCCTCCCCCCTCGTCGCCGTCTCGATCTTCGTCGCGCTCTTCGTGCTCTGGACGCACCGCGCGAACCTCGCGCGCATCAAGGCCGGCACCGAGCCGCGGATCGGCCAGCCGGGGAGCGCCGCACTAGCCGCGGCATCCACCAAGAAGGGAGACCGCTGATGCGGTGCACCGTGATCGGCGCGGGGGCCTGGGGGACCGCGCTCGCCAATCTCCTCGCGGAGAACGAACACGAGGTGCGGCTCTGGGCCTTCGAGCCCGATGTCGCCGAGGCGATCAATCGTCGGCATGAGAACCCGCGCTTCTTCGCCGATGTCCCGCTCCATCCCGCCCTCGTCGGGACGTCAGAGATGGCCGAGGCGCTCGCGGGGAGCGAGATGGTGGTCTTCGTCCCGCCCTCGCATGCGCTGCGCGCCGTGTTAGCGGAGGCCGCGCCGCATCTCCCGGCGGGGGTCCCGCTCGTCGTCGCGACCAAGGGGATCGATCGCGAATCGCTCGGGTTGATGACCGATGTGGTGGCGGAGAGCTGCCCGGGGCATCCGATCGTCGCCCTCTCGGGGCCGAGCTTCGCCCTCGAAGTCGCGCTCCATCTTCCGACGGCGCTCGTCGCCGCCTGCGAGGATCTCGAGGTGGCCGAGCGGGTGCAGGCCGCGCTCAGTACCTCTGGCTTCCGCGTCTACACCCAGCGCGATGTCGTCGGCGTCGAGCTCGGCGGCGCACTCAAGAATGTGATGGCGGTCGCGACGGGGATCGCTGATGGGCTCGAGCTCGGGAACAATGCCCGCGCCGCGCTCATCACCCGCGGGCTCGCCGAGATGACGCGCCTCGGCGTGCAGCTCGGGGCCGATCCCGCGACCTTCGCGGGGCTCGCTGGCCTCGGCGACCTGGTGCTGACCTGCACCGGCGGGCTCTCACGCAATCGCGCGGTGGGGCTCGAGATCGGTCGTGGAGCCTCGTTGCAAGATGTGCTCCAGGGGCGCGAGACCGTCGCGGAGGGGGTCGCGACGACCGAGACCGCCAAGGCGCTTGCCGATAAACTCGGCGTCGAGATGCCGATCGTGAATGCGGTGCACCGGGTGCTCTTCGAGAAGCAGCCCCCGCGCTGGGCGTTGGTGGAGCTCATGACGCGCGACCTCAAGGACGAGCGGCAGTAGCGATGGCGACCGACGATCCGATCCGCGAGTTCTACTCCATCGGGGATGTCTGTGAGCTCACCGACCTCAAGCCGCACGTGCTGCGGTATTGGGAGAGCCAGTTCCGCTTCCTGAGCCCGGCGAAGAACCGAGCGGGGAACCGCGTCTATACGAGGCGCGAGCTCGAATTCGTGATGCTCGTCAAACATCTGCTCTACACCGAGAAGTACACCATCGAAGGGGCCAAGCAGCAGCTCGACCAGCGCCGCAAGGATGGCGGGGTGAAGGCGGCGGCGCGGCAGGGGCTCGATGCGCAGACCGTCCTCCTCCTCGAGCAGGATCTCCTTGGCATCCTGCAGGCCCTCGAATCCGACACTCCGACCACCGACTGATGCGCCTCCTCTGTTCGAACGACGATGGGATCCTCGCCAAGGGCCTCTCCGTGCTGGAGCGGGCCGCGGCCCCGCTCGGGGAGGTGTGGACCGTCGCGCCCGACCGTGAACAGAGCGCGACGAGCCACTCGCTCACCCTGCATCATCCCCTCCGCCCGGTGCAGATCGGGGAGCGGCGCTGGCAGATCGATGGGACCCCGACCGACTGCGTGATGCTCGCGATCGAGGCGCTGATGCCCGAGCGTCCCGACTTCGTCCTCAGCGGGATCAACCATGGCCCCAACATGGGGGAGGATGTCCTCTACTCCGGTACGGTGGCCGCGGCCATGGAAGGGCTCGCCCTCGGCGTGCCGAGCCTCGCCGTCTCCTTCGCGGGGCGCGTACTGCATGGGGCCGATGACTTCCTCGATGATCAGGTCGAGGTCTTGGCCCCGATCCTCAAGCATCTGACCAGCCTCCCCGATCTCCCCCCGGACACGCTGCTCAACGTGAATCTCCCGCGCTGCGCGCCATCCGAGGTGAAGGGGGTGCGCCTCACCCGGCTCGGGCAGCGCGTCTTCTCCGATTCGCTCACGAAGATGAAGGATCCCTGGGGACGGCAGATCTATTGGATCGGGGGGGGGACGGTGGAGTGGAGCGGGAGCGACGACGCCGACTTCCAGGCGGTGCGTGACCATTACGTGTCGATCACCCCGTTGCACCTCGACCTCACGCATCGCGCGCGCCTCGAGGACACGGAGCGGTGGTGGCGGCCGCTGTAGCGCGCCAGTTCGGTGGGGCGCGTCGCCGCCTCATCGAGGAGCTCGAGGCCAAGGGGGTCGGCGACCTCGCCGTGCTCAAGGCCTTCGACGATGTGCCGCGGCATCACTTCGTCCCCACCGGGGTCGTGCATCGCGCCTACGAGGATGCCCCCCTCCCGATCGGGCATGGGCAGACGATCAGTCAGCCCTCGGTGCATGCGCGGTTTCTCGCCCTGCTTAACCTCACCGGGCGGGAGCGCGTCCTCGAGATCGGCACCGGCTCGGGGTTCCAGGCGGCCCTCCTCACGCGGCTCGCAGGGTCGGTCTTCTCCATTGAACGGATCGCCGCGCTCGCCGAACAGGCGCGCGAATCCCTCCGCGCCTGCGGGATCGAGCAGGTGATCCAGCGCGTCGGTGACGGGACCCTCGGCTGGCCCGAGTTCGCCCCCTTCGATGCCATCCTCGTCGGGGCCGCCTCGCCCGAGATCCCCGTCCCCCTCACCGAGCAGCTCGCCGGCGGGGGGCAGCTCCTCGTCCCGGTGGGCGACAAGCAGGGGCAGGCCCTCGTCCGGGTCGTCCGCACCGCGGACGGCTTCCGCCAGGAGCGCCTCGACCCGATGCGATTCGTCCCGCTGATCGGGGCCCACGGGTTCGAGGCCTGAACGTTTCAGCCCATCGTGTGGTATATACCGATGAACCTCACAGGAGTCGTGGCATGACCGGTCGGACCCGTCGGTGGTGGACCGTGGCCCTCACGGCGATCGCACTGCTTGTCACGAGCCGTCTCGCGGAGGCCCAGCGTGGGGGCGGGGAGGGGTTCCTCTTCTTCGAGCCCGGGGCGCAGGTGACCATCTATGGGGGGCTGAATCAGCCCGGCGCCGGCGGGGACCTCTTTGGCTACGCGCGCAAGGAGTTCACCCTCGAGCGCACGAGTTTCCGTGCGCCGGCGGTCGGCTTCGATCTGGCCTTCTCGATGGGGCCGCGCACCGAGATCCTCTTCGGGATCGCCCCTGCCTCCTCGAACGTCACCTCCGAGTATCGCGATTGGGTCGATGGTGATGACAAGCCGATCGAGCAGACCACCGCCTTCCGTCGCGCGCCACTCACCGCCTCCGTGCGCTACTACCTCAAGGACCGTGGCCGGTCGATCGGGTCGACGGCGTGGATCCCGGCCAAGGTGGTGCCCTTCGTCGGCGTCGGCTTCGGCACCGCGCGCTACTCATTCGAGCAGGTCGGCGACTTCGTCGACTTCAAGACGCTCGATGTGTTGCCCGATCGGCTGACGAGCAGCGGCTGGGCCCCCATCTTCCAGGGGAGCGGTGGCGTGCAGCTGAATCTCTCGCGCCGCCTCCTCCTCACCGGGGAGATGCGGTATCTACGTGGCAGTGCCGATGCGAGCACCCCGAACCGGGACTTCATCGGGTATCGGTTGGATCTTTCGGGGCTGACGACGCTCGTCGGCTTCACCCTGCGGCTCTGATCCGGAGCATGACCATGATGCGTTGCATTGCGATAGCAGCGGTAACCGGCGTGGCCCTCCTGGCGGCGCCGCTTGAGGCACAGCGCGACGCGGGTCGCGGCCTCGCCTTCGTCGGGTGCTGGGAGGATGCGACCGCCGGGGCGGCGGGGATGACCTGCGTCCTCCCGCAGGAGGGGCCGGCGCTCAAGATCGTCACCATCCCGAAGGAGGGGGCGCGGACCGAGTCGGTCCTGACGCTCGATGGCGCCACGATGGAGATCACCGCCGACGGGTGCACCGGCTGGGAGCGCGCGCGGGTCTCGCGTGACGACGAGCGGATCGTGATGGATTCTGAGATCGCCTGCAACGGCTTGCCGCGGCAGCAGCGCGCCGGGGCCTTCGTCATCGCGGAGAACGGCGACTGGCTCCAGGTGCAGGGCGGGGGCGTCGCCTCGATCGCGACCACCCAGGCGCGTCGACTCCGTCCAGTGGTCGGGCTCCAGGTGATCCCGGCCGATCTCCGTCCCCTCGTGGGGCCATTCCTCGCGGAGGCGGAGGCGACGCGGGCGGCGATCGCCGGACGCCGCGTCTCGGCGCAGGATCTCATCGAGCTCGATGATCTCGGCACGGCCGAGCCGATCATCGATCTCGTGGTCGCGGCGTCTTACCCGGAGTCGTTCGCGATCGTCGGGGGTGGGAGCGACTTCGAGGCGCGTCGGCCAGAGCCGAGTGCCGCGGTGGGGAGCGCCGGTGGGAGTGGGATCCCGCGCTATTCCATGTTGCCGCCGACCGCCGCGGATTGGGCGCTCTGGAACTCCTGTGTGATGATGTGGGGGATGCGGGATCCGTGGGCGTGTGGTGGGCGCGCGCCTTTCGCGTACTATGGGCTCTACTCCCCCGTGTACAATGCGTTCGGATTCGGATGGTGGGGCTCGCCCTTCGGCGGGGCATTCTGGCCCACGTACGTTGGCGGCCCTGTGGTCGTGCAGCCGATCGGCCCAGGCGGGGTCCCGACCGGCCGGACGCCGGAGTCGGGTGGCCGGGTGGTGAAGGGTGGGGGGTATAGCGCGCCCTCGGGCGGGTCGGGTGGGGCGCGGCCGCGGAGCGGGGACTCGGGTGGGTCGTCTGTTCGATCGGGAAGCTCCGGCTCCTCTGGGGGGGCGAGCAGTGGCTCGGCCGGCTCGAGCGGCGGGTCGTCGTCGGGGAGCAGCGGCCGGACTGCCAAGCCGCGGGACCCCTGAGCCCGATCGGCAGCGCCGGTTAATTTTCGAGAGGCGGCCCGGTGCCTGACGCCGGGCCGCTTTTTCGCCCCCGTAGCTCAGGTGGATAGAGCGACGGTTTCCTAAACCGCAGGTCGGCAGTTCGAATCTGCCCGGGGGCACTGCGCCGGTGGCCGCCTCGCTTCTATGCAGGCCGGTGGCCCGCTAACTTCCGATATTGGCCCGTACAGCCGGGCTGAGCCGTTTTCCGATCACACTCGAGACCCCCGTCATGTCTGCCACTGGGAACACCGCCGTCACCGTCGAACCTGAGACCCTCGGGGAGACCTTCCTCCTGTACCGTCGGCAGCTCACGATTGGCGCGGTGGTGATCGCCGCCGTGGTCGGCGGGGTCTGGCTCTGGCAGCGCTCGGCCCAGATCAAGGAGGAGAAGGGGTCGGCGGCCTACCAGGCCGGCGAGATCGCCTATGTCTCCGGGAACCGCCCGCTCGCCCTGACCGAGCTCGAGAAGGTCGCGACCCGGTACGCCGGGACCGCGGCCGGGACCCAGGCGGCGATGCTCAGTGCCCAGATCCTCTTTGACGATGGCAAGCATGCTGATGGGATCGCCGTGTTGGAGAAGGCGCTCACGACCGCGAAGACCGACCTGGAGGCCGGGATCCACGGGCTCCTCGGGGCCGGGTACGAGGCCACCGGGAAGCAGGCCGAGGCGGCTGAGGCCTATGGGAAGGCCGCGACGACGGCTCGGCTCGAGGGGGAGCGCGCTGGCTACAAGATGGATGAGGCCCGGGCGAAGGCGGCCGCTGGGGATGCGGCCGGGGCGACGGAGATCTACCGGGCGCTGGCGGCGCAGGAGGATTCGCCGTTTGCGGGTGAGGCGCGGGTACGCGTCGGCGAGCTCGTGGGCAAGAACTAACGTGTGAATAATATAGGCCTATCGAGGTAGACCTGAAGTAAAAAGAGAAATAGATAAGCCTAAGTAATTGTCTTGCTTAGACTTATTTGTTTTCTACAGCGCAACTGTCAATTTCAGGACTGTGATCGAAGAGGGGTGGTGGTGTCGTTAGGCTGTCTCGATACCTGCACGGCCATTCAATTTATGATAACTGCTAATAATATGTATTATGTAAAGTAAATGGCCGGAAAGGTGTGGAAATCCACACATATCCTCAGCTTACCCGCTCCCCCAGGTCGACCAGTGTCCCAGTGAAGACGATCCGCCCCTCACCCGAGATAGACGGGACCTCCCCATGGGCCTCCCGACGGTATCGGATGGTCAGGGTCCGGCCAGACCGGGTCCGGAACCGGGTCTCGTCACCGGTCACCCCCCAGGCCCGAAGGACCGCAGCACAGGTGGTCGCACCGCTGGCACAGGCCAAGGTCTCCCCCTCCACCCCACGCTCATAGGTCCGCATCGCCCACCCCTCAGGGGTCCGGGCGACCCAATTCACATTGGTCCCGCGCTCGAAGGTCGGGTCGTGCCGGAGCACCGGCCCGCGACCCGCCACATCCACGGCCTCCAAGTCGTCGACCTCGATCACGAGGTGCGGGACCGTGGGAAAACCGAACCCCATGCGGCGCTCCCCAGGCCCCAACGGGATCCCACCGACCGCCGGCTCGAGCCGGTCAAAGGGGTTGAGGTCGACCTCGGGCTGCCCGTCTCGCCGGAGCCACCCCCGCAGATCCCCGGCATCGCTCCCAAAGGCGAACCCCGCCGGATCGACGATCCCCAGATGGGTCGCGAGCCGGACCGTACACAAGGTGGCGTTCCCACAGAGGTTGGCCTGCGTCCCATCGGCATTGAAATACCGGATCCGAAAGGCGTGGGTCGCATCGGGCAGCAGGACGACGACCCCATCGGCCCCGACCCCGAACCGCCGGTCACAGGCGGCCGCGATCACCCCAGGGTCGATCGCGACCGCGGCCAACGCCGCATCGCCCCGCGCATCGACGAAGACGAAGTCGTTCCCCGACCCCGTCAGCTTGGTGAATGGGAGGGGGCGCGCGAGGACCGGCACGCTCACAGCCGCCCCGTCAACGCCCACCAGCGGAGCCGCCAGACCATCGTGATCGCCTCACGCACGATGTGACCGCTCATCTTGCTCTCCCCCTCGGTGCGATCGGCGAAGACGATCGGGATCTCGACCGGCCGGAACCCCTGCTGCATCGCACGGAACGACATCTCGATCTGGAAGGCATACCCGTTGGAGCGCACCGCATCGAGATCGATCGCGGCGAGCACCCGCCGGTGAAAGCACTTGAAGCCCCCGGTGGCGTCCCAGAGCTTCATCCCCGTCACGAGCCGCGCGTAGATGTTCGCGCCATAGCTGAGCAAGAGCCGCGTCATCGGCCAGTTCACCACGGTGACCTTGCCGTCCAGATAGCGCGATCCGAGCACGAAGTCGGCCCGCTCCGCCGCCTTGAGGAAGTCGGGCAGATGCACGGGATCGTGACTGAAGTCGGCGTCCATCTCGAAGATCAGCTCGTAGTCGCGCGCCAACGCCCACCGGAACCCATCCCGATAGGCGGTGCCGAGCCCGAGCTTCCCCGCCCTGCGCAGCAGATACACGCGCGGCTCTCGCGTCGCGATCTCGGCGATCAGATCCCCCGTGCCATCAGGGGAGTTGTCGTCCACGAAGAGCATCTCGAGCCGCGGGTCCTGTGCGAGCACCCGTTCGATCAACGTCGGGACGTTGGCCCGCTCGTTGTACGTGGGGGTGATGACGAGGGCGCGCTCAGCCATGCGCCATCCCACGCGGCCGGATGAAGAACCCGATCGTCATCAGCAGCAGCGCCAACACGATCGCGGCGATCGTCACCTGCTTCCCGGTGTGATAGGGGGCGGAATCAAAGGTGAGCGCGATCGAGCGCGCCCCCTCCGGGAGGGGCACCGCCATCAACGAGAGATTCGCGCGCTCCACCGTCGCGGGCGTCCCGTCGATCGTCGCGGTCCACCCCGGATAGAAGTTCTCTGAGACCACGAGCGCCGAGCCCGCCGGCGCAGGGGCATCCAACGTCAACCGCGCATGGCCCGGCGCGAAGGAATCGACCGCCGCACGGATCGCGAGGGGCTCCGGGATCGCGGTCAATGGCTGCGCCGCGGTCTCCGAGCTCGGATCGATCAGCGCCACACTCCGATACGGGAAGTTCGGTGCACGCACCGCCTCGGCGACATCGGCATCAGGATACTTCGCGACCGTCGGGACAACCCAGGCATAGGCATGCTCGCCCGGGAGCTCATAGAGATAGACCGTGCTCCCCGCCGCCGACTGCACCGGCCCCACCACGCGCGTGGCCCCCGTGATCGGGAGCGAGTCGAGCGTGGTATAGAAGTACTTCACATTCATGAGGCCCCAGAAGGCGGGGTTCGCGATCTGATCCCACCCGCGGGCCTTGCCGCCGAGCTGCTGATAGCGCCCGAGCTCGTTGCCATGATAGCCAAGGGCGACGCGGACCCCATGATGCATGAGGCCATCCCCCTCGAGGTTCGGGTCGTGATACGCCCCCGGCACCCCGATCGCCGCGCCGGCGGTGATCACGCGCACCGGCTCCTTCTCCTGCTGGATGCGGACAATCGCCTCATCGCTCGCATAGGTCTGCGCAGCGGGAGCCGAGAAGGTCCAATAGAGGCGCTGCACACTCCAGAGATCGGCGACGGTGATCACGGCGAGGAGCGCGCCTCCGATCGCCGGGGTGAGCTGCTTCCGATGCACGAGAAGGCCGAGCCCCGCCGTCGCCCCCAAGAAGAGGAAGGCGCGCAACGCGCCACTCGCCACCGCGTCGGCATTCGTGCTGATGTTCCCCTCGAGCTGCGGGTACTGCGAGACCGACATCGCGATCGACTCGAAGACGCCGGCATAGGCGAGCACGACCACCGCAAGCCCGACCCCTGCCCCCCAGGCCGCGGTCTTCACCTTCACCTCGCCTCGCAGCAACCGCTCCGCGCCGAACGCGGCGAGCACGCTCACTGCGAAGGTCGAGACGAAGAAGATCGTGCTCGGCGCGCGGAAGAACTTCGACCCTGGGACGATCGCGTAGACCAGATGATAGAAGGGCGTGTTGCCGCCGAGCGCCCAGAGGAGGGAGACGATCCCGGTGCCGACCCAGAACCAGGTGAGGGCACGCCGGTCGGCCGCGCGACGCGCCGCGAAGCCGAGGACCATGAGGAAGAGGACCCCTGCCCCGATGTACTCGGAGTGGAGATGGATCCCGTTCCGGCCCCAGTACTGGTCGAGGATCCCGCTGAACTGCGGGAGATAGGTGTTGATGAGTTCCTCGATCGGCATCGAGAAGCTCGTCGCGTACTCGTAGTCGCGGCCTCCGGTGCGCGGCGACCAGTCGACATACTCGCGCACGGGGAGGTATTGGATCGCACCGATCGCACCGCCGAGGACGACCGCGCCGAGGGCGATCGCGAGCCGCTGCACCGCGACGCCGCGCGCGGGGGCGGGCGTGGTGCCATCGCCGACGAAGGCGAGCAACAACGCCCAGGCGCCCGAGGCAAGGAGGAGATACTGGAGGAGCTGCGGGTGCGGGGAGAGGACGCCGAGCCCGACGACGAGCGCGAGCGCGCCCCAGGACCACTGCTTCGCATCGCGGATCCCGTATGTCAACACGATCAGCGTCACCGGGAGGAGTGCGGAGACAAAGAGCTTACCGTCATGGCCCGGCGAGACGAGTGAGGCGACCTGCCCCCCCATCATGTACGCGATCCCACCGACGAGCGCGGCGTAGAAGCCGACGCCGATCACGCGGAGGAAGCCATACCCCGCGACGCCCGCGAGCATGAGATGGAGGATCATCCCCCAGGTCATCGCGACATCGGTCGGGAGGACGAGGCGGAGGAGGAAGGTCGGATAGAAGATGTCGCCATGCATCGCGGCGACATACGGCATCCCACCGAAGAGATAGGGATTCCAGAGCGGGAACCCCTCCCCCCCGCGGAGCGAGGCGGCGGCGAACTCACGGAAGGGATAGCCAGCGATGTACTGATCGCTGACCGGCGAGACGAGGAACCCACCGGAGAGCGCGGGATACCCGAGCGTCATCGCCGCGAGCACGCAGGCGAGCACCGCCCAGGCTGTGGCAAAGGGCGGGGCGTCCGAGGAGGCGACGGTGGGTCGAATGGAAGCGGTCATGCCGAGGAGCGAGAGGTGTCGGAAGGACGACGAACCGAGCGGGCGAGCAGGAGCGCGCCGGGGAGGATCTCCAGCACGGTGAGCCAGAGGCGCGAGGCCACGACGAGCCAGGTCGCCTCGGCGGCAGTAGCGATCCCCGCCCGTGTGAGCAGGAGCGCCATCACCCCCTCACGGACCCCGATCCCCCCTGGCGCGATCAACGCGAGGAAGCCCGCCAGATAGGATAGGGTGAAAACTGCGATGGCATCGCTCGCATCTCCAGTCGGATGGCGTAGGAGCCCGATCCCAAGGAGATGGAAGGCGAGGCCGAAGAGCACCCAGGCGATGGCGGAGCCGGCGACGGCGACCCAGATGGCGCGCACCGGGAGCGGCGGGAGACTGAAGGGACGACGCAGCACCTTCGAGGCCCCCGTCGCCGCCATCGGCAGGAGCCGCGGCGCGAGGAGCACGAGGACCACCGCGAGGGTGAGGATCGGGGTGAGGGGGGTCCCCGGCGGGACGATCGAGAGGAAGAGATCGCGCCCCGTGAGGCCAACCACCGCGAAGCCGATGATCAGATGCACGAGGGAGACGACGAGCGCACTCCCGACCGCCGCGACGGAGGAGACGCCGGCTTCCTGCGCCATCATCCCCATCGCCCCGATCTGCCAGACCTTCCCTGGCAGGTAGCGTCCGAGGTTGGAGATGAACCAGATGCGCGCCGCGGTGGCGAAGCCGAGGGTCTCCCCCCAGGCGCTCACGGTGAGTCGCCAGGTCTGGATGAGGACGAGATAGCTGACCCCGACGATCGCCGAGGCGAGGAGAACGAGCGACCACTGCGTGGAGAGCCCGGCGCGGAGCGACTGCACCGCGTCCCATTGTGTGACGAGGGAGCGGCCCCCGAACCAGAGGACGGCGAGGGTGAAGAGCGCCGTCAGGAGAGTGCGCGTCGAGCGTGGTGAGGTGCGGTCAGACATGCGCGCCGACCTCGGTATAGAGGCGCAGGTAGCGCTCGGCGACTGCCGCCGGGGCGAATCGTGCCCGCATCTCGGCGATCGCGGCGTCACGGCGCTGCGGATCGGGCGCGGTGCGTAGGGCCTCGTCGCAGGCGGAGGCGAGCGCACCGATATCCCCGGGGGTGAGGAGCACCCCGCTCCAGCGGGGATCGACCACGTCGGGGAGCCCACCGGAGCGATAGGCGATCACCGGCGCACCGCAGAGCTGGGCTTCGACGGCGACGAGGCCGAGCCCTTCATCCCGCGAGGGAATCACGATGGCGGCGGCACCGCGAAAGGCCTCCGCGAGCATCTCGGGGGTCCCCCGCCCCATCCATTGAACGCGTTCGGCCACACCAAGACGCGTGGCCTTCGCGTGGAGCGCCGCGTGATCCTCTCCTTCGCCGATCACCTGGAGCGTCCCGGGAGTGGTCATGCGGGGGAGCGCTTCGAGGAGATCGGCGAGTCCCTTCTGCGCATTGAGTCGGCCAGCGAAGACCAGGGGGCGCGAGATGAGATCCGATCCGGCGTGGGCCGCAGACGCCACACCAGCCATCTGAAAGCGATCGGTATCCACCGCCATCGGGGCGACCTGCACCGTTCGGTGCGCCCCGAGGGTCCCCGCCTGCTCGGCGAGCCACCGCGAGACCGCGGTCACCGCCGCCGCACGGGTGAGGACGCGTCGTACGATCGGGTGTACCGCGCGCCGCTTGACCGCGAGCCGGACATCGGAGCCATGCATCGTGATCACCACGGGGACGCGTCCCGCCGCGAAGGTCGCGAGCATCCCACTCGGGAACCACCAGTGCGCATGGATCACCGTGGGGCGAAAGGCGCGAATCTCGCGACGGATCGCGCGCGCCCCCTGCATCACCATCCCACCGAAGGCGAACCGCCCGCGCCAGCTCCCGAGCACCTGTTCCGCCATCGTCCCGGTGTAGGCCAGGGTCTCCATCCCTTCCGGGGCGTAGCGGAAGCGGTGGATCGTGATTCCGTCGAGCGTCTCATGTTCGGCGAGCCCTGCGGCATGCGGCGCGAGCACGCGCACCGCCGCCCCACGCCCCTGTACCTCGCGCGCAAGCCGATGGACGAATGACCCCGGCGCATCGCCGGTGGCCCGAGGATACGCATGGGTGACGAAGAGGACGCGAGGGGCGCTCACGCCGGTCCGTGGCGATCGCTGCGTTCCTCGAGCAGCCGACGGAGCTCCCGCTGTTCGGCGCGCAGCACCGCGACCTGCTCTCCGAGGAGCCCCGCCGCGAAGAAGATCGAGCCGAGGATCAGGGAGGTCTGGATGATCGTCCAGACCCAGCGCACGCCGAACCCACTCGTGAAGAGGATCACCAGGGCGATCAGCCCCGCGAGGACGCCGAGGGCGAAGAGCCCGACGCCGAGCATCCCGAAGGCGAGGAGGGGCTTCTGGCCGAAGCGGAGCTCAAACCAGACGGCGAGCATGTCGAGCACCCCCACCGGGATGCGGGAGAGCCCGAACTTGGAGCGACCGGCCGTGCGCGGATAGAGCGCGACCGGGATCTCCTGCACGCTGTACCCCTGCGCGTGCGCGAGGACGATCATGTAGCGATGCCAGTCGGGGCGCACCGGCTGGTCCGCCATGATCGCGCGGCGATACGCCTTCACATTGTTCAGGTCGCGCACGGGGATGTCGAAGAGGGCGCGCGAGAGTTTGTTGTAGATCCCGGAGACGAAGGCCTTCTCGTACTTCCCCTGCTTGTACCCGGTGACCATGTCGGCCGCGTCCGCGAGGATCGGGGCGCAGAGGCGCGGGATGTCCTCGGGGAGAAACTGGAGGTCAGCGGGATAGAAGACGAGGATGTCCCCCTGTGCGGCGAGATAGCCCGAGCGGAGCGCATCGGCGATCCCGCGCTGCGTCCGGTGCGTCACCACCTGCAAGAACGGATACCGCTCCGCCGCCTCGGCGAGCACGGCGGCCGTCGCGTCGCGCGAGCCGTCGTCGATCACCACGACCTCATAGGCCACCGACTGGGCGGCGATCATCTCGGCGCAGAGTTCGAGGAAGCGCGGGAGGTTCTCCGCCTCGTCCTTGGCGGGGACGAGGACTGAGACGCGGATCGCACGCGTGAGTGCGGCGCTAGGGGTCGGGCGGGTCGCGAGGGTCATGGGATGGTAGGCTGGGTCAGAGGCGCTTCCGCATGCGGGCGGGAAGGACGCCGAGCTGGTCGCGGTACTTGGCCACGGTGCGGCGGGCGATCTGCACCCCGTCACGCTCCAGTCGCTCCACGAGGGCCTGGTCGGTGAGCGGGGCGTGCGGATCCTCCCCGGCGATCATCTTCTCGATCGCGGCGCGGATCCCACGCGCGGAGACATCGTCCCCTTCGCTGCTGCGGAGCCCCGACGAGAAGAAGAACTTGAGCGGGAGGACCCCGCGCGGGGTCTGCACGAACTTCTCATTGGTCACGCGCGAGACCGTCGACTCATGCATCCCGATGGCGTCGGCGACCTCGCGGAGGGTCAGGGGCCGCAGCCCCTGGATCCCCTTCTCGAAGAACTCCTTCTGCCGCTCGACGATGAAGTGCATCACCTTGAGCATCGTCTGCCGCCGCTGCTCGATCGCCTGGATGAGCCACTGCGCGGCACTGAGGCGCGAGCTGATGAACTCCTTGCTCTCCGCGTCGAACTTCCGCTTGTCGCGCGCGACCTCCTGATAGGCGCGGCTCACGCGGAGCCGCGGGAGGTCGCCGTCGTTCACGAAGACGAGATACTCGCCGTCGATGCGCTCGACGATGAGATCGGGGGTCACATAGTCGGCGGCGCGGTCCGCATAGGCGAGCCCGGGCTTCGGGGTGAGACGGGCGACGGCATCGGCCGCCGCCTGGACCTCGCTGGGGGCGATCCCGATGCGCCGGCCGATCTCGACCCAGCGATGCGCGAGGAGGTCGTCGAAGAACTCCCGGATCAGCCGCTCCGCGAGCGAATCCATCAGCCCCGCCTCGGGGAGCTGCAGTGTCAGGCACTCTTGTAACGTCCGCGCCCCGATCCCCGCCGGTTCCAGCGACTGGATGGTGCGCAGCATCCGCTCGACCTCGGGCATGGTGAAGCGCGGGGCCTCGCGCTCCTCCTCGGCGACGGCCTCCGCATCGGCGATCACCGCATTGATCCCCGTGAGGATCTGCTCGAGCGTCGCGGTGAGATACCCCTCGTCGTTGATGTTGCCGATGAATTCATCGGCGAGGAGCTGATCGCGCGGACTGAGGTCGAGGAGGCGAATCTGGTCACGCAGGTGATCGGCGAGGTCGCGTGCCACCACCGAGACGGGCTCGACATATTCGCGCGACTCCATCGGCTGGCGCGCCCCGTCGTGATCGACCCCGTCGAGGAGGAGCTCCTCCCACTGCGCCTCATCCTCCCCCGTCTCAGACGAGGGAGTCTCTGCGGGCGGCTCGACGCTGACGTCGAGCTCCCCCTCGGTCGTCCCCTCCTCGCCCTCAGCCTCCCCATTCTCGCCCTCCTCGACGAGTTCGAGGAAGGGGTTCTCGAGGAGCTCCTGCTTGAGATGCTGCTGCAGGTCGATCAGCGGCATGTAGAGCATGTCCATCGCCTGATAGAGGCGTGGATTCGCTCGCAGCTCCTGTCCGAGCCGCGCCGACTGCTGCAGCCCGGTCTTCACGCGGGGGGCTCGGCGGCTGGGGGCGTGACGATGGCGTCGATCGCCCCGACCCGGTCCGGATGCTCCGCCCGGAACCGCTCACGAAGCCGAGCCGTGAGAGTGGGACCGAAGTACACCTGCGAGACGGTGTCATCGAAGACGAGCTCCTCGACCGTCCCCGAGACCTTCACCGCACCGTCGAACATGATGTAGGCCCGGTCCACGATGTCCAGCGTCTGCTCGACGTTGTGGTCTGAGATCAGCACCCCGATCCCGCGGTCCTTGAGCGACGCGACGATCTGCTGGATGTCGTGGACCGCGATCGGGTCCACCCCGGCGAAGGGCTCGTCGAGCATCATGAACTTGGGATTGGTCACCAGCGCGCGGGTGATCTCCAGACGCCGGCGTTCCCCACCGGAGAGCGCATACGCCTTACTCGCCCGCAGATGCTTGATGCTGAGCTCGTCGAGGAGCTGTTCGAGGCGCGCCTCCTGCTCCGCGCGCGGGATCGGCAGGGTCTCGAGGATCGCGAGGATGTTCTCCTCGACGGTGAGCTTCCGGAAGATCGACGGCTCCTGCGAGAGATAGCCGATGCCGCGTCGCGCCCGCTGGAACATCGGCATCTCGGTGACCTCCTCCCCATCGATACGGATCGTCCCCGCATCCGGTGGGATCAACCCGACGATCGTGTAGAAGGTGGTCGTCTTCCCCGCCCCGTTCGGGCCGAGGAGCCCGACGATCTCCCCCTGGCGGAGCTCGAGCGCCACCTGATTCACGACATGCCGCTCACGGTAGGTCTTCCGGAGACCAGAGGCCTGCAGCACGCTGCCGGTCCGTGCGGTCTCGCGAGGGGGCGCGGAGGGACGCCCCGCCGGACCCGAGGGGGCGGCGGCGAGCTGCCGCAGCGTCTCCCGGAAGGGAGCGGTCGCCTCCCGATGGAAGCGAGCCAGCGGCTCGGCGAGACGGAGTGTCGCAGGGGCACCCAGGGGGTCGGTCCCCTGGGGGACCGGGAGGAGGGCCCCCACGGCGATGAGGCGTGGGACTACCGTCTGCGTGAGGTGGCGGCGCACCTCGTCGAGGGAGAGACGCCCGGCCTCCGCCTCCGACTCGGCACGCCGTCCCTCCGCCGCGAGGGCCCCGATGTATTCCATCCGGAAGGCGGTCGCGACCTCGGGAAAAGATGCGATCCCATCGAGCGATGCGTGCTCGCTGGTCGCGAGCAGGCAGAGCAGACAGGAGCGATCGCCGGCAGTGAGCTGCCGGAGGACCGGGGCCATCTCGGCCGTTGCGATCGAAGGAGGAAGATCGGTCATGGCGTCCGCCGCCCAGAGGCCGGGAGGGTAGAGGTCACAGGTTCGGTCGGGGCGGGTGTCGGTTCGAGGTAGAGCCCGGACGCGCGATCTTGTACCTCGACGCGCGCGACCTCTCCCCCCTCGAAGCGGACGATGATGAGGCGGCCGCGGTTGTAACTCAGGGTGGGCCGGTCCTTCCCCCCATCCGCCGAGGCCATCTGCTGGAACGCTCGAGCGGAGCCGATCGCCTGGACCTCCGTGAGTCGCGTGGCGGAGGTGGTATCGGTCGGGCTACGGGGGACGGTCTCGAACCGAGCGATCACCGTATCCCCGGCGATCCAATCGGGGTCGGGTGAGGTGATCTTCGCGCTGTCGACCTCGGCGCGGGTGATCGCCCGGCCAAAGGCCTGGACCTCCTCGAGGACCTGCTGCGGCATCCGCATCTCGATCGAATCCGCCTCCATCTGCTGACGCTGCGCCTCAGCGTAGGCGCGCGTTCCCCACGCCAACACGCGCTCCATCTGCTCGTCGACGATGCGCACATCGACGGTGTCGCTCCGCAGCACCACGGAATCCCCGTCGACGCGGGCCTCTCCCATGGAGAGCACCCGTTCCAGCGCCTGCACGCGCGACCAGAGATCGATCTCGCGGCCCACCATGGTGAACGCACGCTCGCCGGTGCCGACGATCCGTGGGGAGCGCCGCAGGCGCACATGCTCCGTCCCCTGATCCACGAAGGCCGAATCCGCGGTCGCCTGCAGGTCATGTCGGTCCATCACGACCGATCCCCGCGCCCAGACCAACGAATCGTTCTCCGACCAGACGATGTCGGCGGTGACGTCCATGGAGTCGGCCGGGCTGGCGGTCATCCGCTGAGCGCGGACCTCGTCAGAACGCGCCGTCGCCAATCGAACCGTCGGGCGGCCCGGGGCGCGCCAGGAGGAGACCGCTCGGATCCCCGGGCGGGCGCGCAGATAGGTCAGCTCCGGCCCGGTGAAGCGCGCCCCTCCGGTGGAGGTGCCGCGGACCGATCCGGTCGCGACGAGCCGCTCGCCCTCGAGGTAGTAGACCATCCGATCGGCATCGAGCCGCATCTTCTCATCGGTGTAGCGGACCTTCGAGATGAGGACTAGCTCCTGCCGGTCGCCGTAGTGCTCCGCACTGTCCGCCAGGAGCCGATTCCCCTGCCCACGGCAGGTCGCGTCCACGCCGCCGCTGATGAAGGTGTGCTTGGCCCCGTCCGCCATCGTCGTGACCCGCATCGACGTCGTCAGCACCCCTCGACGGACGACACCGGTGAACTCCAACACACAGGGCCGCGCGGCCCCACCCTGTGCGCCGGCGGCCGTGGCGCCGAGCGCCACGCACAGCCCCAGCAGCACGGGCGTGGGGCGAATCACGACTCGTCCGGGAGGGTGAAGGTCCCTCCCTTCCCGCTCCGGATCCGCTGGACCTCGATGGCGCTGAGACTCGGGTCGGTCCGGAACCCGATCCCGCGCATCTCGCGCTCGCCCGGCTCGGTCAGCACGAACGCCGAGTCGGAGTAGACCTGGTTCGATGAGCGGTCGTAGCGGATGTAGGGGGTCCGCAGGACTCGCCCATCGACGGAGGTGATGACCACGTCGCCGAACGCCTCGAGGGTGCTCGACCGGGTGTCGAAGGTCCCACGCCCCGAGGTCGCGGTCGCGGCCTTCGCCCCGGTCGCCCCGAAGAAATCGCCGGTGACCTGCAGGAGCACGATCTTCGTGTTCTGGTTCTGGAAGAGGGCCGTGTCGGCGAAGATCTCGGCGCGCAGTAGCCCCCCATCGGTGACGAGGGTCCGGAACCCGAACGCCACCTGATCCGCCGTGTCCAGCAATCCGCCGGAGAAGGCCGCGGGGATCCGCGGCTCGCCCCGACCGCAGGCGGCCCCGAGCGCGGTGACGAACAGCATGAGCCCCAGGAGCGGTCGACGCATCAGGCCGCTCCGGCGCGCAGGAGATCGTGCAGGTGCACCACACCGACCATCCGCCGGGCCGCATCGAGCACCGGGACCGCGACCACGCCCTTGGTCTCCATCAGATGCACCGCCGCACTCGCGAGAGCGTCCGCATCGATGACCTTCGGGGTCTGATGCATCACCTCGGTCACCGGGATCGAGAAGATCTCGCGGCCCGATTCCATCAATCGGGAGAGGTCGCCGGTGGTGATGACACCCAGCAGCTCGCGCGAGGCGTCGGCGATCACGCAGATCCCCCGGCGCTTGGCGAGCTCGACCACCGCCTCGCGCATCGTCGCCGAGCGCGGCAGGATGGGGAGATCGTCCTGCACCATCACGTCGCGCACCCGGAGAAGGAGCCTTCGTCCGAGGGCGCCGCCCGGATGGAAGCGCGCGAAATCCTCCCGACGGAATCCCTTGGCCTCCAGCAACACCACCGCCAACGCATCCCCGAGGGCGAGGGCGAGGGTCGTGCTGGTCGTCGGCGCGAGATCGTGCGGGCACGCCTCCTCGCGCACGGCGGCATCGAGCACCACCTGCGCATGCCGCCCCAGCGTCGAGTCCACCTGCCCCGTGATCGCGATGGTGGGGACGCCGAGCCGTACCAGCTGCTCCATCAGGGGAAGGAGCTCGACCGTCTCCCCGCTCTTGGAGAGCAGGATCGCCACATCCTGCGCCCCGACGATCCCCAGGTCCCCGTGGACGCTCTCGGTCGGATGCAGGAAGGTCGCTGGGGTCCCGGTGCTCGTGAGAGTCGCGGCGATCTTCCGACCGATCAGCCCCGACTTCCCGACGCCGGAGACGATGACGCGCCCGGCGGAGGCGTGCAGGAGCTGCACCGCGGCGGCGAAGGAGTCCCCGAGCCGATCAGCGGCCGCGGCGATCACGTCGCGCTCGAGCAGGAGGACCTGGCGCCCGCGCGAGATCATCTGCGTCGGGTTCATGACACCCGCTCCCGGCTTGCCACGTAGGCCTCGACCTGCGTCTCCCACTCCCCACGCGCCCGGAGGAGCCGCTCCACGAACTCGCGCACCGCCCCCGCCCCGCCCTGCCGCGTGAGCTGCACCGTCGCCACCGCCCGCACCTCCGGCGTCGCGTTCCCGACGCAGACGGGGAGCCCGACGCGCCGCAGGACCCCGAGGTCGGGGAGATCGTCCCCGACGAAGGCGACCTCCTCCCAGGTGAGTCCACGCCGCTCGATCAACGCGGCAAGGGCCGGCACCTTTCGCGCATGGCGGTCCTGGATCACGTCGTCCACCTGGAGTTCCTCGGCGCGAAGCGCGACGCTCTGCGATTCGCGCCCGGTGATGATCGCCGTGCGGAGCCCCGCCTGTCGTAGCAGGAAGACGCCGAGGCCGTCCTGGATGTCGTAGCGCTTGAGTTCGACCCGCGCGCCGCCGCTGTCACCGAGGATGATCCCACCGTCCGTGAGGACGCCGTCCACGTCGAAGCAGACGAGCCGGATCCGGCGCGCGACCACGGGATCGATGGCGACGCCGGCGTCCGAGGGGGATGTCGCGGTGCCATTCATGCGCGGCCGATCTCCCACGCCCGGACGCAGCGCGCGATCAGGGCGTCGAGCGCATGGAGTGGGATCATGTTGGGCCCGTCGCTCGGCGCGTTGGCGGGGTCAGGATGGGTCTCCATGAAGAGCCCGTCCGCCCCCGCGGCACAGGCGGCGAGGGCGAGCGGCGGGATGAACTCCCGCGCGCCACCGGACGCCCCACCAGCCCCCTGTCCGGGGCGCTGCACGGAATGCGTCGCATCGAAGATCACCGGGGCCGCGCAGGCCTCCCGCATCCGCGCGAAGCTCCGCATGTCGACCACGAGATCGCCATAGCCGAAGAAGGTCCCGCGCTCGGTCACGGCGATGGGGGTCCCAGCCGGGGCGGCGGCACGCACCTTCGCCACCGCGCCGATCATCCCCTCAGGGTGCATCCACTGCCCCTTCTTCACGTTCACCGGCTTCCCGGTCGCCCCCGCCGCCTCGAGGAGGTCGGTCTGGCGACAGAGGAAGGCCGGGATCTGCAGCACATCGGCCACCTGGGCCGCCGCGGCGCACTGCTCGGGGAGGTGTACGTCGGTGAGCACGGGCAACCCGGTGCGCGCGCGCAGGCGGTCGAGCGCGGCCAGCCCGTCTTGCAACCCGGGCCCCCGGGCCGCGCCGACATTCGACCGATTGGCCTTGTCGAAGCTCGCCTTGAAGATGATCCCCCCGGGGACCTGCTCGGCGAGCCGCGCCAGATGATCCCCGACCCGGAACATGAGCTCGTCCTGTTCGACGACGCAGGGGCCGGCGATCAGGAAGAGTTGGCCCGCGGGGAACGCTGGGACGCTCCCGAGGCCTCGACGTGCGCGCGCGGCGCGGTGGCGGT
>JBMTXT010000018.1:0-22878 GCA_049453775.1 Gemmatimonadaceae bacterium
CCCGTCTCGTTGTCGAGGACGAGGAACATGTTCTCCTTGTACTTCCCCCAGTGCCCCGACTGCTCCCAGAGCCGCTTGTGATAGAGGAGCGGGGTCTTGATCTCGAGGAAGCGATCCTGCTGCCGCTCCCGGATGAAGGCTTCGAGGGTGTTCCAGAGCTGCGTCCCCTTCGGCGTCCAGAAGGCCGCCCCGGGGGCGTGCGTGAAGAAGTGGAAGAGATCGAGCTGCTTCCCCACCACCCGGTGGTCGCGCTTCCGCGCCTCCTCGATCCGATGGAGATGCCCCTCGAGCTCGTCCTTCTTGAAGAAGGCGGTCGCGTAGATGCGCTGCAGCATCTGCCGCTTCTCGTCCCCGCGCCAGTAGGCGCCGGCGGCGGAGAGGAGCTTGAAGTGCTTCAGGTACGACGTGTCGGGGACGTGCGGCCCACGGCAGAGATCGGTGAACGGACCGTCGGTGTAGGTCGAGATGATCTCGTCCGATCCCTCGAAGTCCGCGAGGCGCTCCAACTTGAGGGGATCGTCGGCGAAGACGCGCTTCGCCTCCGCCTGCGACACCTCGGCGCGCACGAAGGGGAAGGCCTCGGCGACGACCTTCCGCATCTCCGCCTCGAACGCCGCGAGATCCTCGGGGGTGAAGGGCTTCTCGACCTCGAAGTCATAGTAGAAGCCGTCGTCGATGGCGGGGCCGAAGCCGATATGCGCGTCCGGGCGGAGGCGCCGGACCGCGGTGGCGAGGATGTGGGCCCCCGAGTGCCGCAAGACGGCGAGGGCGCGCGGGTCCTTCTCCGTGATGACCTGAAAGCTCCCGCTCTGTCGGATCGGGGTCATCAGGTCCTGCACCTCCCCCTCCACGGCGACGGCGATCGCCGCCTGCAGGAGTCGGGGCCCGATCGTCGCGACGACGTCGCGGGCCAGGGTGCCGGGGGGGACCTCGCGGGTCGCCCCATCGGGGAGGGTCAGGAGGAAGGGCGCGGCGTCAACCATATCGGGGGAAAGCTAGCCGCCCGCCATAGGGGGGCCAACCGCGCCAACCCCAAGCGCCGCGCGTGGATGCGCCCCCTCCGAGCGGCTAGCTTTCACAGATGTCCGAGACCCCGTCCGCCCCGCCCGACTTCCCCACCCATTTCGACTTCTCGACCGCCGAGCGCGAGCTGAGCGCCGCCTGGGAGGGGGCCGGGCTCTTCCGGGCCGAGGCCGACCGGACCACCCGCTGCGGCGGGGACCGGGACCCCTTCACCGTCCTCATCCCCCCGCCCAATGTGACGGCGGTGCTCCATGTGGGGCATGGGCTCAACAACACGGTGCAGGATGTGATCGTCCGGTGGCGCCGGATGTCGGGGGATGAGGCGCTCTGGCTCCCCGGGACCGACCACGCGGGGATCGCCACACAGAACGTCGTCGAGAAGCAGCTCGCCAAGGAGGGGAAGACCCGCTTCGACCTCGGCCGCGAAGCCTTCGTAAAGCGGACCGAGGCCTTCGTCGAGGAGACCGGCGGGACGATCCTCCGGCAGCTCCGGGCGATCGGCGCCTCCGCCGACTGGTCGCGGACCGCCTACACCTTCTCCCCCGCCCTCTCCACAGCGGTCCGCGAGGCCTTCGTCCGCCTCTATGAGAAGGGGCTGGTCTACCGCGGCCACCGCGTCATCCACTGGTGCCCACGCTGCCTCACCTCCCTCTCCGATGAGGAGGCGGAGTTCCACGACAGCCAGGGGAAGCTCTATCACATCGCCTACCCGCTGGCCGAGGACCCCTCGCGGAGCATCACGATCGCGACGACGCGTCCCGAGACGCTGCTCGCCGACGTGGCGGTCGCGGTGCATCCGGAGGACGAGCGCTACGCCGACCTCGTCGGGAAGGAGCTGACCCTCCCCTTGGTCGGGATCCGGATCCCGGTGATCGCCGACGCCTACGTGGAGAAGGATTTCGGGACCGGTGCGCTCAAGATCACGCCGGCCCACGACGCGAACGACTTCGAGGTCGGGGCGCGGCATCAGCTCGGTCGCCCGGTGGTGATCGACGCTGAGGGCCGGATCCGCGCCGTGGCCGATGCCGCGGGGCGCATCCCCGCGGCCCTCGACGGCCTCGACCGCTTCGAGGCGCGCAAGAAGGTCGCCGAGCTGCTCGAAGCCGCCGGCGCGCTCGTGAAGGTCGCGGAGCATCCCAACAGCATCCGGCGTTGCTACCGCTGCGACACCGTGGTCGAGCCACGCCTCTCACAGCAGTGGTTCGTGAAGATGGCCCCGCTCGCCGCACCCGCCCTCGCGGCGGTGCGCGACGGCACCATCCGCCTCCTCCCCGAGAAGTGGGAGAAGGTCTACATCAACTGGCTCGAGGGGATCCGTGACTGGAACATCTCGCGCCAGCTCTGGTGGGGGCATCGCATCCCCGTCTGGACCTGCGGCGAGTGTGGCGCGGTCTCGGCGCACCGTGAGGATCCCAGTGCCTGCCCGTCCTGTGGATCGAAGAAGCTCGAGCAAGATCCGGATGTGTTCGACACCTGGTTCTCCTCCGGACTCTGGCCGATCTCCACGCTCGGGTGGCCCGACGAGGACGCGAAAGACCTCAAAGCCTTCTTCCCGAGCGATGTGCTCGTCACCGCGCCCGAGATCCTCTTCTTCTGGGTCGCGCGGATGATCATGACGGGGTACGCCTTCCAGGGACGCCCCCCCTTCCACACGGTCTATCTCCACGGGACCGTGCGCGACATGCAGCATCGCAAGATGTCCAAGTCGCTCGGCAACGGGATCGATCCACTCGACGTCGTTGAGAAGTTCGGTGCCGATGCGCTGCGTTGGACCCTCATCCAGGGGATGGGACTCGGCGTCGACGTGATGCTCGATCCGAACGATCTCGAGAAGTCGTTCGCCCCCGGGCGCAACTTCGCGACGAAGCTCTGGAACATCGGCCGCTTCATCCTGCTGCAGGTCGGTGCGGAGCCGGTGCAGCCACTTGCCGCGATCGATCCCGCGCCGCTCGCCCGCGCGGCTGCGGGCGACGATCGCCGAGTGCGATGCGGCGCTCGGGCCGGCGCGTCCCGCGAATGCGACCGCCACCGCCGATGGACGCTGGCCTGAGGAGGCGCGGCAGGTCGGGCTCCGGCTCGATGCGTATGCCGAGGCGGCGCGGCGCTTCCTCTGGAACGAGCTCGCCGATTGGTACGTGGAGGCGGTGAAGGGACGCCTCGCGCAGCCCGGCGCCGATCGCGAGGTCGCGCGCGCCGTGCTGGTGCATGTGATGGATCAGGGCCTCCGGCTCCTGCATCCGATCATGCCCTTCGTGACGGAGTCACTCTGGCAGCGCCTCCCGGGGACGCAGTCGGGGGCCTTCCTCGCCGTCGCGCCCTGGCCCCCGATGGCCGCCGCGGCGGCCCCCGACGGGGGGGAGTTCGAGGTGATCCGCGAGGCGATCGACGCGATCCGCGCGCTCCGCGCCGAGTATGGCGTGCAGCCCGGCGCGGGGATCCGCGCGCATGTCAGCACCCATGCGGCGCGGGAGACCCTGCTCCGTGATGCCGCGCTGGTGCAGCGTCTCGCCCGCTGTGAACTCGATGGGGCCGCGGCGCCGGCTGGGGCGGCGGCACTCGCGGTGCTCCCCTCGGGACTCGAGCTCTCCCTGCCGCTGGCGGGGATGGTCGACGTCGCCAAGGAGCGCGCACGGCTGACCGGCGAGCTCGAGGGGCTCACCAAGCAGCTGACCGGTCTCCGTGGACGCTTGACGAACGAATCGTTCACGGCGAAGGCGCCACCGGCGGTGGTGGAGGCGGAGCGAGCCAAGGAGCGGGAGTGGACGGCGCGCGTGGATCAGTTGCAGGCGAAGCTCGCCGAGCTCGGCGCGTGAGACGGATCCTCCCCGCGCTCGCGCTCCTCGCGGGGTGTGCCTCGCCCGGCCAGCCGCCGGGTGGGCCACCGGACACGGAGCCGCCGAAGCTGCTGGGGATCTCGCCCGACACCGGGAGCCGCAACGTGCGCACCGATCGCATCACCCTACGGTTCGATGAGGTGGTGAACGAGCGGTCGACGCCGCGGGCGGCGAGCCCGACCACGAGCGGTCGCGGTGCCACCCCCGGCAATCGCGGTGGGATGACGGGTGGCGCAGGGGGCGGGATGGGCGGTGGGTTCGCCGGCGGCGGGTTCGGGGGTGGCAGCATGAGTGGGAACTCGAGCCTCGCGAGCATGTTCGTGATCTCGCCGAGTGATGGGCGGGATCGCATCAATTGGAAGCGAGAGGCGATCGAGGTCGTGCCGCGCGGCGGGTTCCGTGCGCAGACGACCTATCGGGTCGTCCTCCTCCCGGGGATGGGGGACCTCCGCGGGAACTTCGCCCCGGAAGGACTCGACCTCGTCTTCTCCACCGGCCCGACGCTCGCCGATGGCGCGATCAGCGGCGCGCTCTTCGACTGGCCCGCCGGCAAGGTCGCGACGAACGCACCGCTCGAGGCCTATCTCCCGAGCGACACCCTCTTCCGGTGGCGCACCCGTTCTGATTCGACCGGACGTTTCTCCCTCGCCTACCTGACCCCCGGCACCTACCACCTCCGGGGTTGGGTCGATCAGAACAACAACGGGGTGATCGATCCGCGCGAGGCGGTGGACACCGCGACGGTGCGCGTCGATTCCACGGCGACGATCGATCTCTACGCCTTCGCACGGGATACGATCGGGCCGCGGATCGAGCAGGTGGAGATCGTCGATTCGGTCGCGGTGCGCATCCGATTCGATCGCCCGACGGCGGTCGATTGGACGCCGACGTCGGCCTCCCTCCGCCTCCTCCGCACCGATAGCACCGAGGTCCCACTCGGGCCGCTCCTCGCCGGCGAGCCGCTCGACACCGCGATCGCCCAAGCGCGGGCCGCGCGCGCGGCGTTCCGAGACTCCGTCCGCAAAGACTCGTTGGCTCGGGACACGACGGCACGGGACACCGCAGACGTGGCAGGCGCCCCGACCGACACGGTGCCGCGCGACACCCTCACGCGCCCCACGGATCGCGCCGCCGTGCCGGCGCCAGGCGATCGTGCGCCCCCGGAGCCGCTCGTCCCAGCGCTCGCGGATTCACTGCCCGTGGCGCTCGCCGATTCGCTCGCGGCTGATACGCTCCCGTCCCGCCCGCCCCCCGTCCTCCAACGTCCGATCCCGGCGCAAACCTGGGGCGCGATCCTGACCGAGCCCCTCCCTCCGGGGCTCTATCGCCTGAAGCTCACGCAGGTCCCCGGGATGAGCGGCGCGGTGCGCGACTCGGAGCGGGAGCTTCGGCTGCGCCCGCCCGCGGCGCCGCGCGACACGACCGCGCGAGGGCGCTCGCGACTCCCATGATCCGCTCCCCGCGCGCCCTCCCCGCCGTGGGAACGGTGATCGAGCGCGCCGCGATCAAGGCGCTCGCGGCGCGCTGGCCCACGGCGATGGTGACCGAGGCCGTGCGCGCGATCATCGCCGCCGCGCGCACGGGGCACGCACTCCCCGCCGATGACGCCGGCTGGGTCGCGGCCATCGACGCGCGACTGACGGAGGCCACCCGTCCGTCCTTGCGCCCCGCGATCAATGCCACCGGCGTCGTCCTCCACACGAACCTCGGCCGCGCCCCCCTCGCCCGCGTCGCCCTCGACGCGATCGGCGAGATCGCGCATGGCGCCAGCACCCTCGAGTACGATGCCGACCGTGGGATCCGAGGCTCCCGCCACACGCACTGCGCCCGGCTCCTCTGCGAGCTCACCGGCGCGGAGGACGCGATCGTGGTGAACAACTGCGCGGCGGGGCTCGTACTCGCGCTGCAGGCCCTCGCCGCGGGACGCGAGACGGTGGTGAGTCGCGGCGAACTCGTGGAGATCGGCGGGAGCTTCCGCGTCCCCGAGATCATGACGGCGAGTGGGACCACCCTCGTGGAGGTGGGGACCACCAACCGCACGCACGCCGACGATTACCGCCGTGCCCTCTCCCCGCGTACGGCGGCGATCGTGAAGGTGCACCGGAGCAACTTCGCGATCGAGGGGTTCACCGCCGAGGCCTCGGTGCGCGATCTGCGCCCGATCGCGAGCGAGGCGGGGATCCCACTGATCCACGATTTCGGGAGCGGGCTGATGCTCGACCTCTCCCCCTGGGGACTCACTGGCGAGCTCACCGTCCCCGAGACCGTCCGCGATGGGGCGGCCCTCATCATCATGAGTGGGGACAAGCTCCTCGGGGGCCCGCAGGCTGGGATCGTCCTCGGCACGCGCGAGGCGATCGGCGCCCTGCGCACGCATCCCCTCGCCCGGGCCCTCCGCGTGGACAAGCTCACCCTCGCCGCACTCGAAGCGACGCTCGCGCTCTATCGGGACCCGGCACGGGCGCGCCGCGAGATCCCCGCGCTCGCGATGTTGACCGAGGCGCCCGAGGCGATCCGCGCACGCGCCGTCGCCGTCGCCGACGCGGTCACCGCGGCGACTGGCCTGGCGGTCGCTGTCGAGGCCAGTGCGGCGACCGTTGGCGGTGGGGCCTTCCCCACCGCGCGGATCCCCTCCTTCGCGATCACGATCGCGGAGGATCCCCAGGGGCTCGAGACGCGACTCCGCCTGGGGCCGATGCCCGTGGTGGGCCGCCTCGCCGAGGGACGGCTCTGGCTCGATCTGCGGAGCGTGCCCCCCGAGGATGACGCCGTCCTCGTGACGATGCTCTGCCAGGCTCGGCACCAGGGAGCGCGCTGATCCTATGCTGCGTCCGGCCCTTCTCTGTGATCGCGATGGGACCCTGATCCATGATGCGCACTATCTGCGCGATCCCGCGCAGGTGCGACTCCTCCCCGGTGCGGTGGAGATGCTCCGCACCTTTCACCAGGCGGGATGGGCCCTCGTCGTCGTCACCAATCAGGCGGGGATCGCCCGCGGACTGATCACCGAGCCCCAGTATGAAGGGGTACGGGCCCGCCTCGACGCCCTTCTCGCCGCCGAGGGGATCACCCTCGACCTCTCGCTGCACTGTCCGCATCATCCCGACTTCACCGGTCCCTGCCGGTGCCGCAAGCCGGGCACGTTGCTGCATGAACAGGCGCGGGATCGCCTCGAACTCGATCTCGCGCGCAGCGTCTGGATCGGGGATCGCTGGCACGACATCGCCCCCGCTCAACACTTCGGCGGCCGCGGGATCCTCATCCCCAGCGAGGATTCCCCCGCGGACGAGGTGGCCCGCGCCGAGCGCGAAGCCGAGGTGGCGCAGTCGCGGGACGAGATCGTGACGCGGGTCCTCGGCGCATGACGAGGCTCGTGCGCGCTCGCCTCGCGATCCTCGCCTCGGGGGGGGGATCGAATCTGCAGGCGATCCTCGACCATCTGCGGCGCCTCGGGACAGCCTCCCCCGCCGAGGTCGCCGTGGTGATCAGCGACCGCGCCGCCGCGGGCGCCCTCGATCGCGCGCGCGCCGCGGGGATCCTCGCGGTACATCTCCCGGCCAGTGAATCGCACACCTTGGCGGCCCTGCTCGAGGCACAGGACATCACGCATATCGCACTCGCCGGATATCTCCGCCTCATCCCCGCCGAGGTGATCGCCGCGTTCGCGGGCCGGATCGTGAACGTTCACCCCGCCCTGCTCCCCGCCTTCGGGGGCCCGGGGATGTACGGCCGGCATGTGCACGAGGCGGTCCTCCGCGCCGGCGTGCGGGTCAGTGGCCCCACGGTGCACTTCGTGGACACCCGCTACGACGAAGGGGCGATCATCGCGCAGTGGCCGGTCCCCGTCGAGGCGGACGACACCCCGACGACCCTCGCGGCCCGCGTCCTGGCGGCCGAGCATCAGCTCTACCCTCGCGTCGTCGCCGCCCTCTGCGCCGGGACGATCACCCTCGAGGCCGATGGCACCGTCCGCGGCGCCGAGGAGTTGACCTCCCAGCGCCCCATCCCCGGCGCGCCCCCTCTCTCCTGATCCCTGTCCCCTGATCCCTGGTCTGTGATGCCTGTCGCTCTGCTCTCCGTCTCCGATAAGTCGGGTCTCATCCCTTTCGCACAGGGGCTCCGTGATCTGGGCTTCACCCTCCTCTCCACCGGGGGGACGGCCAAGGCGCTCCGCGAGGCGGGGCTCGAGGTCACCGATGTCAGCGAGGCCACGCAGTTCCCCGAGATGCTCGACGGGCGGGTGAAGACCCTCCACCCGGTGGTGCATGGCGGCCTCCTCGCCCGCCGCGACCTCCCCACGCACATGGCGGCGATCGCGGCGCATGGGATCGAGCCGATCGATCTCGTCTGCGTGAACCTCTATCCCTTCCGCGAGACGGCGGCGAAGCCGGGGATCCACGCCGACGAGGTGATCGAGCAGATCGATATCGGCGGCCCGTCGATGCTCCGCAGCGCGGCGAAGAATTTCGACAGCGTGACCGTCGTCGTCGATCCGTCGGATTACGATCGGGTGCTCGACGCCCTGCGCGGCCTCGCCGCGCCGGCGGCCGATGCCGCGACCATCGAGGCCATCGCGCAGGGGGCGCGCACACTGCGCCGTGATCTTGCCGAGAAGGTCTACGCGCACACCGCGGCCTACGACGCGGCGATCGCCGCCTGGTTCGCCGCCCAGCGGGGGGAGCGCTTCCCGGAGCGGCTCTCCCTCAGCTACGAGCGTGCGCAATCCCTCCGCTACGGCGAGAACCCCGATCAGGCCGCCGCCTTCTACGTGGAGCGGCGTGGGGTCGGGCTCGGTGCGCTCCAGCAGCTGGGAGGCAAGGAGCTTTCCTTCAACAACCTGCTCGACCTCGAAGGGGCGATGCTCGCGATCGATCCCTTCGGGACCGAGGTGGCGTGCGCGATCGTGAAGCACACGACCCCCTGCGGCCTCGCGACGGGACGCACCGCGCTCGAGGCGTACCAGAAGGCACTCGCCTGCGATCCCGTCTCCGCCTTCGGTGGGATCATCGCCTTCTCCGTCCCCGTCGATGAGTCCTGCGCGCAGGCCATCGCCTCGCTCTTCGTCGAATGCGTGGTCGCGCCCGCCTTCACGCCGGAGGCGATCACCGTGCTCTCCGCCAAGAAGAACGTCCGTCTCCTCCAGGGGAGCGCCCGCGAGCTCGCCCCCTCCCTCGATGTGAAGGGGGTGCGGGGCGGCGTCCTCGTGCAGGAGCGGAGCCGCCCCGTGATCGACGCGACCGACTGGACGGTGGTGAGCACGCGTCGTCCGACCGATGCCGAGTCGACGGACCTCCTCTTCGCCTGGCGGGCGGTGGCGAGCGTGAAGTCGAATGCGATCGTCCTCGCCCGCGGCGGGGCGACGATCGGGATCGGCGCGGGGCAGATGTCCCGGGTCGATGCCTCCTTCCTCGCGGTGCACAAGGCCCAGAGCGCGGGCCATGCCACCGCTGGGGCCTCGCTCGGCTCCGACGCCTTCTTCCCCTTCCGCGACGGGATCGACCAGGCCGCCGCAGCGGGGGTCACCGCCATCGTCCAGCCCGGGGGGTCGGTCCGGGACGCCGAGGTGATCGCCGCCGCGAACGAACATGGGATGGCGATGGTATTCACTGGTCGGCGCACCTTCCGGCATTAGGTTTCACGAGCTCCTTGCGATTCCCCGAGCCGCACACGACATGACGTCTCTCGACACCCGCCCCTCCTACCTCGCCGCCACCATCGCCGCGGGGCTGACCTTCCTCCTCTACCTCGTCACCCTCTCCCCCGAGACGGCGATGTGGGACACGAGCGAATACATCGCGGCGGCGTATACCATGGGACTCCCCCATCCGCCGGGGAATCCCTTCTTCGTCCTGATCGGGCGGGTCTTCTCGATCCTGCCCATCGGGACGAGTGTCGCGATGCGGGTCAACCTCCTCGCGGCGCTCTCGAGCGCGGTGAGCGCCGGGATGTGGTTCCTCATCACGGAGCGGGTCCTCGTCGGGTGGTTCGCCGAGCGGTGGCAACGGATCGTCGGGGGGGCCCTCTCGGTCGTGATCGGCGCCACCGCCTTCACCGTCTGGAGCAACTCCGTCGTCAACGAGAAGGTCTACACCGTCTCCCTCGTCGGGATGGCGATCTGCGCTTGGCTCATCGTGCGCTGGTGCGATGAGCCCGATGGCCCGAAGGCCGACCGGCTCTTGGTCCTCGTCGCCTATCTCTGCGGACTGGGCTACGCGAATCACATGGCGGGGATGCTCGTCCTCCCCGCCGCGGGGGTCGCTGTGTTGATCCGGAAGCCCGCCACCCTGATGCGGTGGCGCCTCATCCTCGCGGCCGTCGGCGCGCTCGTCCTCGGCGCGACCCCGTTCGCCACGCAGCCGATCCGCGCCGCGCACTTCCCCGCCATCAATGAAGGGGAGCCGACGGCCTGCCGCGAGCAGCTCGAGCTCTCCTGCACCCTCTCCGAGGGGACCTGGAAGGCGTTCAAATACAACTTCGACCGTGGGCAGTACCAGAAGCCGCCGGTCACGGAGCGCATGGCCCCGTTCTCGGCGCAGATCGGGATGTGGTGGCTCTACTTCAAGTGGCAGTGGCTCCGTGACGCCCACGCCGAGCGCCCCGCGCTGCAGGGCGCGCTGGCGAGCCTCTTTTTCCTGTTGGGGCTCCTCGGGGGGTGGGTGCATTGGCGACGCGATCCGCGCAGCTTCGCCTTCTTCGGCCCCCTCATGCTCACCCTCACGCTGGTGCTCATCTATTACTTGAACTTCAAGTACGGGGCCTCGCAGGCGCCGGAGCTCGGGCAGACGGTGGATCGCGAGGTGCGTGACCGCGACTACTTCTTCCTCTGGAGCTTCTCGGCGTGGAGTGTCTGGGCCGCGCTGGGGCTCGTCTATGTGTGGGAGACGATCGCGGCCGCCTTCGGCCATCAGTCGGTGACCGTCGGGACGCAGACGTTCGACCTCCCGACCAAGCGTGGGTGGCTCCTCGCCTCCCCGGTGCTGGCCCTCGCCTTCATCCCGATGTGGGGGAACTGGCAGGCGGCCTCGCGTGCCGGCCAGACCGACACCGCCGACTTCGCGATCGACATGCTGAACTCGGTGGAGCCGTATGGGATCCTGGTGACCGTCGGCGACAATGACACCTTCCCGCTCTGGTACGCCCAAGAGGTGCTGGGGGTGCGCAAGGATGTGGTCATCGCGAACACCTCGTTGCTCAATACCGAGTGGTACACGCGGCAGCTCATCCGTCGTCCCGTCTTCGCGTACGACGAGGCGACGGGGCCTGCGGCATTCCGCGGACAGACCTGGGTCATGCCGACTGGTCCCGTGCTCAAGATGTCGTTCGATGAGGCCGATGCGGTCCCGCTCGGGCAGGAGATCACGCGCCCCGTCCTCTTCCAGAAGGGGAACATCCGCGCGACGATCCAGCCGCGCTTCCTCCAGCGGGCCGAGGCGCTCGTCCTCCGGATGCTGAACGACAACGATCAGCGCGCGATCCACTTCAGCCGCACCTCGGCCACCTTGGCGGAGGAGCTCGGCCTTGGCGCCTACGTCGCGATGCAGGGGCACACGCGGAAGGTCTATCCCGATTCGCTCGTCGCCTCGGCGAATCTGATCCCGATGCCCGGGGAGGGATTCGTCGACCTGGCGCGGAGCACTGCGCTCTGGAAGGAGTTCCGTGCGCCGGCGTCGTTGAGCACCCGCGGGGATTGGGTCGATGCCCCGTCGCGCGGGATCCCCTTCCTGGTGATCAACACCGGGATCCTGACCGCGGAGGCGCTGAATCGGGCCGGCCAGCGTACGGCGGCGGATTCCCTCATTGCGCAGACGCGGACGATCGCGCTGGGCGTGCGGTTCGACGATGTGGCGGAGAGCCTGCAGCCGGAGTGAAGGCGACCACGGGCATCGGTGCCGTGCGAAACGGGGGCGCATTCGATGGACGGCGCCCCCGCTCACTTGACGGCATCGATTGGTCAGAACCGTAGGACGAGGCTCGTGCGGAGGAGCCGGGGCGCGCCCGGCGAGAGGTTGTTGTCGTTGTGCGCGGTGAGCCAGTAGCGCGTCCCCGCGAGGTTCTCCGCATTCAGCTGCACGCGCACGGCGTCGGTGAGCGTCAGGAAGACCCCACCATCGAACCGGGTGTAGGCCGGGAGCGTCACCGCATTGGTGATCGAGGCGAACTGCTCGCCCTGATGCACGACCCCGAGCGCCGCGCTCCAGCGCGGGAGGAGCTGCACGCGGTTCCAGAGGGAGGCGCTGACCCGGGGTACGAGCGGGGCGCGACGGCCCGCAGGGGCCGCGCTCGTCGTCGCGGTGATCACGGCGTCTTGCAGCGCGACCGTCGCGATGGTCCGCCAGCGCGCGGTGACCTCGCCTTGGGCCGCGAGCTCGAGGCCCTCGGCGCGCTGCGCCCCCGTCTGGACCACCGTCCCCGGTTCGGCGCCCGGCGCCGTGGTGTTCGTGCGGTCGAGTCGGTAGAGCGCCCCGCTCATGAGGAGCCCCTCGGTGGCCCGCCACCGGACACCGAGCTCAACGTTCTCGAAGCGTTCCGGTGCGAGACCGGCGCGCGTGAGATCGAGCGAATTGAACTGCTCCCCAGACTGCGGAAGCGCGGAGGTCGTCCACCCACCGTAGAGGGAGAGCCGGGGACGTGCCTCCCAGACGAGACCCAGGCGAGGGGAGACCATGACATCGGTGCGCGTGAAGTCCGGCTTCCCAGCCCGCCGATCATCGAAGGCGAGGGCGAAGCGCTCCCACCGCACGCCGGCGACCGCGCTCACCCGCTCGGTGAGCTGGATCTGGTCCTGGGCCACGAACGCCAAGAGATCGAGGTCGTTGGCATGGTCGATCGCCGGCGCTCGCGTGAAATCGGGGACGAAGGTCCGGCCGCGATCCGCGAGCGAGAACGTGGCACCGGGGGTATCGATGCGCACATTCCCGCTCAGCTGCCGCCCGCCCTCGATCCCGATGAGGACGGTGTGACGCTGGCCGGCGAGGGTCGGCTCCCAGACGAGATCGGTCTGGGCCAGGAGGTTGGTGCGATCGGTCGCGCTGTTGTACGCCGCCATCGCCACCGTGCCCTGCGAGGAGACCGCACCACCGGGGAAGACATTGTCGTAGAACTTGGCGTAGTCACCGTACGACACGACCGACCGGAGGGAGAGCCCCTCCCGCATCCGATGCGTGAGTTCGACCCGGCTCGTCGCGACGTCGATCGCGCTCCGTGACCAGTCGGGATTCCCAAAGAACGCCGTCTCGCTCCCCCGCCACGGACGACCCTCCTGCGAGGGGACCCCACGATCGACGATCCGATCGTCACGGAAGCGCTCACCGGTGAATTCGAGGCGCGTCTCGGGCCCAAGGTGGATCCGCACCGACGGCGCGATGCCGCGTCGCGAGATCGCCATGAGGTCCCGGAAGGTCCCACTCTCCTCGGCCACCGCGTTCAGACGAACGGCGACGCGTGCATCGATGGCGTACCCGAGGTCGGCGGCGACGCGTCCCTGACCATACGTGTCGCGGACCAGATCGAGGGCGCGGACCCGGCGACCATCGGCGACCTTGGACACCCGATTGAAGGCGCCACCACCTGTCCCGCGACCGAGCGTCAGCGCCGCCGGTCCCTTGATCACATCGACGCGCTCCACGGTGTAGAGATCACGCAGGTACTGGAGGTCGTCGCGGATGCCGTCGACGAAGAAATCCGCGGTGGTGAGGTTGCCGCGGAGCACCGGGGCATCGCGATGCCCCTCCCCCTGGGCCATGGTGACGCCTGGGACGTAGCGGACCAGATCGGCCAATCCCGTCATCGCCTGATCCTCGATCAGGTCGCGCCGGATGACCGTGACCGCCTGCGGGATCTTCTCGATCGGGGTGGCTGTGCGGGTCAGCGAGCGGAGCTCCCTGGGGCGGTAGGTCCGTGGGACGCCGATCACCTGAACGGAGGAGAGTCGCAGGGCGCTGGAATCGGTCCGAGCGCTGTCCGGGTGTACCGAGGTGGATCGCTGTTGCGCGTGGAGGGATGCCGAGGAGAGGCAGAGGAGCGCCCCGGTGAGTGCGGAAGTGGGGCGGGTGGCCATACGAAGAGCCGCTCCGCCACCGCGGACAGAAAAACCTATCAAAACTATCCCCTTTTATTAGATGAGAACTGTTCTCACTTACAACCCGGTGACGATATCCAATTCCGAGTGAAATAGTCAAGTAGCCAGTGCGTGGATCCAGAGCACCCATGACCGGACGCGACGCACGCGGGCGCACCCACCCCACAGGGACGACCCAACCGAGTATTTTCCTTCCGACGACCGCGGAGCGCCCCGCCCCGTCGGGAGGGTTGGCAGAATGGCTATTGCAGCGGGCTTCAAAACCGCCGTCCTAAAGGACTGCTGGGTTCGAATCCCAGGCCCTCCGCTGCTCGACACACCCCGAGTCGCCGCGACGCGCTGCACCCGCGCACGGGACACCCGCCTCGGCGCACGCGCCAGAGACGCCGCGATCGCAGCGGATACGCGCCGCTGCCTTGCCCCACCCCGCCGCACCCGCGACATTTCGCGTTCGCTCGGCTCCGTCGGCCGGCGCGAAGGAGACGTGGCCGAGAGGCTGAAGGCGACGGTTTGCTAAACCGTTATACGGGCTTAAACCTGTATCGAGGGTTCGAATCCCTCCGTCTCCGTGACACGGGCTCGTCGGTGTTCCTCACCGGCGGGCCCGTTCTCTTGACCCGACCCCGATGACCGACGCTCGTCCCCTCCGCCTCCGCTTCGCCCCCTCCCCCACCGGCTACCTCCACGTGGGTGGGGCCCGGACCGCGCTCTTCAACTGGCTCCTCGCCCGGCGCACCGGGGGGAAGTTCCTCCTCCGCATCGAGGACACCGACAAGGCGCGCTCCACCGAGGAATCGACCCGCGCGATCTTCGAGGGCCTCACCTGGCTCGGACTCGACTGGGATGAGGAGGTCGTCTTCCAGGGGGCGAACCTCGAGCGCCATCGTTCCGATGCCGCGCAGATGCTCGCCTCCGGCGCCGTCTACCGCTGCTTCTGCACCACCGACGAACTCGCCGCGCGGCGCGCGGAAGCCGAACTCCGCAAGGAAGCCTTCAAGTACGATCGCCGCTGTGATCGCCTCCCCCCCGCTGAGGTGGAGCGCCGCGTCGCCGCGGGGGAGCCCTTCGTCCTCCGCTTCCGTGTCCCCGCGGGCGACACGTCGTGGCACGATCTCGTCCACGGGCAGATCATCTTCCCGAACAAGGACATCGAGGACTTCGTCATCCTCCGCTCCGACGCGACCCCGATCTACAATCACGCCGTCGTCTCCGACGACATCGCGATGGGGATCACGCTCGTGATGCGTGGCGATGACCACATCTCCAACACGCCGAAGCAGATCCTCCTCTACGAGGCCCTCGGCGCGCCACTCCCGCAGTTCGCGCATCTCCCGATGATCCACGGGACCGACGGGAAGAAGCTCTCCAAGCGCCACGGTGCGACCGCGGTGGGTGACTACCAGCACCTCGGGATCCTCCCGCAAGCGATGGTCAACTTCCTCGCCCTCCTCGGGTGGTCACCGGGTGGGGAGTTCGAGGAGGTGATGACCCTCGACCAGCTCATCCATGCCTTCTCCGCGGATGGCCTGCTGCGCAAGGCGAGCGTCTTCGACCCGAAGAAGCTCGAGTGGATGAATGGGCAGCATCTCTCGCAGCTCCCGCTCGCCGAGCTGGAGCCGCGCGTGACGCCGGCGCTGATCGCCGCGGGGTACACGACGGCTGAGCACCTCGCCGCGCACCACGACTGGTATCGCACCCTCCTCGATCTGCTCCGCGTCCGCTCGCGCCTGATCGATGACATCGTGCGCCAGGCGGGGCCCTACTTCGTCGACGCGATCACCTACGATCCCGAGGCGGTCGCGAAGCAGTGGAAGGAACCGACCGTGGTGCTCCCCCTCCTCACGGCGACGCGCGAGACCCTCGCCGCGCTCGCGGAGTGGACCCCGCCGGTGATGGAGGAAGCGCTCCGTCAGCTGGCCGAGGCCAAGGGCGTGGGGGGTGGGAAGATCTTCCAGCCGCTGCGCGTGGCGCTCACCGGCCTCACCGTCTCCCCCGGTATCTTCGATGTGATGGTACTCCTCGGCCGTGAGCGGACCCTCGCGCGCATCGCCTCCGCCGAAGACCATCTGGAGACGCTGGCCTCGGCGTGACCACCCGCGCGCCGCTCACCCCCGCCGAGCGCGCGGTCTATCACCTGCTGATCGACCACCTCGCCGAGCACACGTTCCAGCCGAGTGTGCGGGAGATCGGGCGGCGGCTCAAGATCCCCTCGACCAAGACGGTTTCCGATCTCCTCACGAGTCTCGAGGAGAAGGGCTATGTCCAGCGCGGCGAGGGCCGCTCGCGCGGCGTGGTGCTCCTCGGCTTCGCGGGGGGCGTCGGGACGATCCCCGTCCCGGTGATGCGGATCATGCCCACGGACGACGGCGATGCGACCATGCCACCGCGTGACACCCTTGTGCACTCGCATCACCTCACACTCGACCGGACGATGATCCCGAGCGAGGAGTCGTTCCTGCTCGCGCATGCGGGCCCCGCGATCCCCTCCCACGCGATCGCACCGGAGGATCTCCTGCTGGTCGACCCGAGTGGGCGCGCGACGGACGGCGCGCTGGTGGTGGTGCGCGTCGCTGGGCGGATCGAGGTGCGTCCCCTGCTCGAGCGCGGGGTGATCCTGCGACTCGGCGCGACGGGCGCGACGGCCGAGCTCCAGCTCGGCGCGCGAGATGACTACGCCGTGCTCGGGGTGGTGGCGGGCGTGATCCGTCCACCCGCGATCAGCTCACGCTGAACCGGACGCCGTCGCCACGCGACGGTGCGACGGTGTGCTACGGCGGGGTCGTCCCGCTGCGACGCGCCTCTTCCGCCTCCTTCCGTTCCCGCTCCTTCCGCTCCCGCAGCGCCTTCACTGCGCGATAGAAGTCGTCGTCGCGCTGCCGCCGCTCCGCCTGCTCGATGATCTCGGAGCGCATCGCCGTCAGTCGACGCGCGCGCTCGGTATCCATGTTCCCTGGCGGGATATTGAGCGGAAGCAAGGCCAGCAGGGCGGTGGGAATCGAGAAGTCGCCCAGACGGATCATCCCGCCGTCGAGCCCGTACTTCTTCCCGTTGCGCTCGAAGACCCAGCTTGGGACGGTCGAGCCTGGGGGGAGCCGACGGAGCGAATCGACATACGCCGCCCCGAAGGCATCGACGATCGCCTTGAGGGAGTCGGCGCGTGTCATCGGGCGATAGGGGCCCTCGATGTAATCACCGGGGCGCGCCGGGGCGAGCCAGAGGCGTGGATCGTTGAACGAGGGACGGATCCCCTGCGTGGGGCCTCCCCCGCCGACCAACGGCCCCATGCCGCCCGAGGGCAGACGCGCGGGGCCCGACGGCTCGGGGATCCCGACCGGGACATCACTCGGCGCGATCATGGGCGTGGTCGGTTCGGTCGGCGCGGTGGGGGACAGTGGACGGTTGTCGCCGCCGTCGCGCTGCTCGACGCGCGCGCGTGGGGCGCGCGGTCCCACCGCCGTGTCGACCGCCACGAACTGCACCCGCTCCTCACGGACCTCAGAGGGCACGAAGACGTCATAGGCGATCGGGACGGCGATCGCCGAACCGAGCACGACGATGAAGAGGATCTGCAGGACGAACGCGACGAGGGACGCGCGCGGATCGCTCCGCCGCGTCGGCAGCAGCGTGAATCGTCCGCGCGTCGTCACCCCGCGGCCACGACGGGATTTCGGACGAGGCTCCAGCCCGGGACCTCGACCTCCACGACATCGCCTGGCGCGAGCGGCCCCACCCCGGCGGGCGTCCCCGTGATCACCACGTCACCGGGCTCGAGCGTCACCGCCTGCGAGATGAAGCTGAGCACGTCCGGGATCGGGAAGATCATCGCCGCACTGCTCCCACGCTGACGCTCCTCCCCGTTCACGCGGGTGATGACCTCGAGCGCGCCGAAGTCAGGGGTCCCCTGCGTCTCGGGCCCGATCGGGCAGAAGGTGTCGGTGCCCTTGGCGCGCCACCACTGCGGATCGCTCTTCTGGAGGTCACGTGCACTGACATCGTTCACCGCGACGACCCCGCGCACCGCGGCGGCGCAGGCCGCCGGCGTGGCCTTGGTCACTCGCTGGCCGATCACGAGACCGATCTCCCCCTCGTAATCGATCCGACCGATGCCGGCGGGGAGGACGATCGCCTCCCCCGAGGCGATCACCGACGACGGCGGCTTGAGGAAGATGACGGGCGTGGTGGGGACCTCGTTGCCGAGTTCCTTGGCATGCTCGCGGTAGTTGCGGCCGACGCAGAGGATCTTTCCGGGAGTGGGCATCTGGGGAATCTACCCCGTGGGGACGGCCCGGTTCGAGGCAGGGCCAGGGCGCAGTCGCCCCCGGTAGAACGCCTCCAGCTCCGGACGGATGAGGGCCCAGGGACCCTGCAATCGACGCGCCGGGGGGAGCCCCTCGAGGAGCCGGCGCCCGTAGCCCTTGGTGACGACGCGGGGATCGCCGATCAGCACCACCCCATGATCGGTGGCGGTGCGGATCAACCGCCCGAATCCCTGCTTGAGGCGCAACGCGGCATGCGGGATCATGTACTCCGCGAAGGGATCCCCCCCCTCCGCCTCGATCGCCTCACACTGCGCGGCGGTCATCGGCTCCGTCGGGACGCGGAAGGGGATCTTGGCGAGCACGAGGCCGCGCAAGGCACGCCCCGGGACGTCGACCCCCTCCCAGAAGCTCGCCGTCCCGACCAACACCGCGTCGCCATGCTCCCGGAAGCGTCGCAGGAGCTCGTCACGCGGCGACTCCCCATGCACGAGGAGGGGATGCGCAGCCGCGACCCCACGCTCGCGCAGGAGCCGCGCCCCCTCCTTCACATCGCGGTGGCTCGTGAAGAGGACGAAGACCCCCCCCTCGGCCATCGCGACCAGCTCGGCCGCGGCCTCCACCGTGCGCTGCAGATGCGCGGGCCCCTCGATATTCGGCAGCGGGAAGTCGCTCGGGATCGCGAGGACCGCCTGCGCGGGATAATCGAAGGGCGAGGGCAGCGACGCGGTGACCGGGGTCAGTGCATCGTCATCGGCGAGCCCCAGCCGCGTCGCCAGGAAGTCGAAGCCATCCTCCCCGACGGTGAGGGTCGCACTCGTCACGACCGCGGTCTCCACGCGGCGGAAGAGGTCCTCGCGGAGGACGGGGGCGAGATCGAGTGGGACCGCCGTGGCACCGATGTTCCCATCGCTCCCGCGCCGCTCGAGCCAGCGCACCCGCGGTGCCCCTCCGGCATCGGCACGGAGCGCCACTCGGAGCGCATCGCCGGAGGATTGGAGGCGGCGGGTCACGCCGCGCACCTCGTTCAGCAACGGCGCCAACTCCTCCGCCCGCCGTTCATCGCTCTCGAGGCGATCCCGGACTAAGCGCAACCCATCGCCCAAGAGGTCGATCTCCGCGAGCAGATCGTCGAGCGCCGCCCCGAGGCCCGCTGTCCAGATCGGATCCTCATCGAACCGATCGGTGAGCCGGATCTGCGACTCGCGCTGTTCCTCCACCCACCGCGCGAGGAGTTCATAGAGCACGACGGTGCGCATCCGCGCCGCGCCGAGTGAGGGGAAGAGCCGGGCGCGCACCAGATCGAGGCTCGCGACGCTCAACGCGTCGATCCCCACCGCGAGCGCCCGCTCGAGCGCCGGCAACAACCCCTTCCCCCGCCGCTCGAGCCGTGCGAAGAGCCGCTCGAGCCCGCGCCGCGAGACCGACTGCCCCAGATGCTCGGCGGCCGCATCCTCGAGATGATGCCCTTCGTCGACAATCAGGCGTTTATAGGCGGGGAGCACCGCCGCGTCGTCCCACCGCTGCGAGGCGCGCCGGACCGCGAGGTCGGCCATCAACAGGTGATGATTCACGACGATCACATCGGCGGTCGCGGCCGCCCGGCGCGCCTTGAAGACGAAGCAGCGGTCGAAGTGGGGACAGCGGAGGCGCGTGCAGAGATCGCTCTCCGCCGCGACCTCGTCCCACACCTCCGCGCGCGGCGGCACGGCGAGGTCGGCGAGCGAGCCATCGGTGGTCTGCTCCGCCCACGCCTCCAGCATCCCGAGATCGCTCGCGACATCGTCCTCGAAGAGCGCCGGCCCCTGCGCCTGCGCCTGCTCGAGCCGCTGCAGGCAGAGATAGTTCCGCCATCCCTTGAGCAGAGCGAAGGCGACGCGCTGATCGGTGAGCGCCTTCGCCAGGAAGGGGAGATCCTTCCCGACGAGCTGCTCCTGCAGGGTGATGGTGTTGGTGCTCACCACGGTGCGCTCCCCGCTCGCCGCCGCCCATCGCAAGGCGGGCACGAGGTAGCCGAGCGACTTCCCCACCCCGGTCCCCGCCTCGAGCAGGCCGATCCCGCCCATGGAGAAGAGATCGGCGACGCGCGCCGCCATCGCCCGCTGGCTCGGTCGGTCCTCGTAGCGCCCGAGGCGCTGTGCGATCGGCCCCTCGGGCCCGAGGAGGGCGGCGACCGCCATCGGCTCGAGACTCGCGGGGGCCGGCGGACGCGGGATCTCCACCACCACATAGAGGCGCGAGGCCTGATTGTCGATGATCGCAAAGCCGATCCCATCGTCGTGCAACCGCGCAGCGACCTCGAGGTCCGCGGAGGAGGGCTCCAACCACCCACTCGGATGGTTGTGCACCAGGAGCTCGCCCCGATTCGCGAACCCCGGCAGCGCGAGGACGCTCCGGACATCGCCGCGCGCCACCACCCGCGCCGACTGCACCACCCCCTCGGCATCGACGGTGCAGACGAAGCAGACCTCACGGCCGCCGGCGAGCTGGATCGCGAGGCGGATCGCCGTCGCCGCACTCGGGGTGACGCGCCCCGGATCGCCATGGGGGGCACGCGCGGCGGCGGCGTCGCTCACGTCTTCAACGGCTTCTGCTTCGCCGCGGGGAAGAGGACGTTGTTGAGGATCAGGCGATAGCCCGGCGAGTTGGGATGCAGAGCGAGGTCGGTCGGCGGCGCCCCCACCGCATGCTGCGGATCCTCAGGGTCATGCCCACCGAGGTAGGTCCACGAGCCGCGTCCGAAGCTCCCATGCACGTACTTCACCCAGGGGGCGCCCGCCTCCTCCGCGAGGATCGTGACCCCGGGCTTGAGCCGGTTCCGCGCGAAGGAGGTGGTCACGCCGAAGTAGTCCCGGAGCACGGTGCGATGGTTCTGCACGAGCATCGAGGCCACCGGGTCGAACTTCGCCGAGAAGCCGAAGAGGGTGAAGGTCCCCAGCGGCTGGCGCCGCAGGGGGACGTTCACCTGGTGCCCATCGATGTCGCTCATCGCATTGACCCCGGGCGCCATCTCGAGCGCGGCACCGGTGAAGGCCATCGCCCGCGTCCAGTCCATCTTCCCGTCCGCGGCGGGATCGATCGGGGAGCCATCGGCGGCGACCCCGGCGATGTCCACCGCACGACCGGCGAGCGCGAGCTCCAGCGTCTCGGTCGACCCACACATCGCGAAGAGGAATCCCCCGCGCGAGACGAAGGCGGCGAGCCGCTCCGCGACCGCCTTCTTGAGCGCGGGGATGTCCGCATGCCCGAAGCGCCGTGCCATCGCGAGGTCGCGCTCGCGGCTCCGCACGAACCAGGGGGCGTCCCGGTAGACCGAGGCGAGCTTGTGCTGCTGCCCGGTGAAGTCCTCGTGGTGCAGATGGATCCAGTCGTAGGTCGAGAGATCGGTGTCGAGCACCGCGTCGTCCCAGATCGCGTCGTACGGGATCCCGGCATAGGTGAGGGCCAACGTGACCGCGTCGTCCCAGGGGGGCGCATCAGGGGGCGTGTAGACCGCGATGCGCGGGGCCTTCTCGAGTGGCACCGCGTCCATGTTCCCATCGGCCATCGCCCCGCGGAGCGTGCGCACCGCACCCGCATCCATTGGTTCGAGCGTGACGCCGGCGAGGAGGGCCGCACGCCGGAGGCTCGGGAGATCGGGGAGGAGGAAGGCGCCGCCACGGTAATTCAGTAACCACTCGGCGCGCACCCCCTCACGGAGCGCGCCGAAGGTCACCCCGTATGCCTTGAGATGGTTGGCCTGCATCCCATCCATCGGGAGGAGGAGATGCTGCGCGTGCAGCCGCGTGGCCGCCCCGCCGAGCGCCGTGAGACCCATCGCGAGGGCGAGGGCGATGCGCCGCCCCCGCCTCAGACGCTCCCGTACCCTCATCGCCGCTCCTCCATCGCGAGACCGTCGAGCTCTCGCCGTGCCTGCGGCACGAGCGCACTCGTCGGATGAAGAAGGATCAACTGCTCGAACCGCGTCCGCGCCGCCGCCCGATCCCCCGTCCGCCGCGCGAGCCGCCCCCATTCGAGCCAGGCCTCCGCGGCCTCAGGGGTGCTCGGATGTTGCTCGATGATCCGCGTCCAGAGCGCCGCCGCCCGGCCGGCATCCCCGCGCGCGACCTGCACCCGCGCCGCCGACACGAGGGCGAGTGAGGCCAGCTCGGGCAGCTCCGTCGCGAGGAGCTCGAAGGCGCGCACCGCCCGCGTGGAGTCCCCACGCGCCAACGCGAGATACGCCTCCCCGATCGTGCGCGACCGCGTCGCCGTCGTGCGAGCGAGCAGCGCGAGGACCTCGATGCGAAGTGGATCGAGGGCCTCGACCTGACGCAAGGCCGTTCGCGCGGCGCCGATCTCCCCCTCGTAGAGGGCGAGCCAGCCGCTGACGGCATCAGCGTCGTCGAGCGGCGCCTCCCGCACCGCGCGGCGCGCGCGCTCCACATCCCCCGCGCGGATCCACGCCATCGCGATCGTGCGCGCCTGCCGACGCGTGACGTCCGACCCGAGCACCGGCGCCGCGGCCGTGAGCACGCGTTCCGCCTCGGCGGCACGCCCGAGTCGCGCGAGCGCCTCCAGTTCGATCGGGACCGCCTCCGCGACACGCCGCTCGCTCACCGGGCCCTGCTGCGCCTCGCGCGCGAGGCGCAACGCGATGGTATCGGCGCCGGCGTTGACCACCGGCAAGGGTACCGCGTTGACGACT